>CAJAPZ010000082.1 GCA_903943955.1 uncultured Actinomycetes bacterium | reverse complement strand
GTGGAACACATCGTGTGCCCCCTCAATGACGATGTCATCGTCCTCGTCGAGGGCACCCGACCTCGCGCCGAGGGCGGGAGATGGCGGCAGATCGCCATCTTCAGCAAACAGATCGGGGTAGCGGTCGGCACCGTCAACCGGGTGCTCATCCGATCCCACTCCCCGGCGGGACGTCGGGGCGGCCACCGTCCGTGCGATGAGCCGCACCTCATCTGATGCCCGTCGACTGCCCCGCACAGTGGTGACGGTTGCCGTTGCGATACCACGGCCCACGGCCGCACCCGCAACCGCGGCCCCACGCCCCGAGCCACGAAGCGCCTCGCCAAGCGAGGCCCCACTCATAAGCACCATGCCCGCGGCGATGCCGAGCACTGTGAGGAAGTTGGCCCCCACCGCACCGATGGTGCTGTCGGCGGCCCACCACAGGCCGCACCCGACCACGCCTCCATTGGCCTTCATCTCACGCACGCTCGACCAGCCATACGACAAATCCATGCCCGGCCCGAACAGACCAGAGGCCAGGCCGAGGCAGATCGCCATGCCCACAACCAACGCCCCGATGCGAAATGCCCGCGCGTCAAATACCGGGAAGCGCACGACAAGGTGTACGCCCACAATCACCAACACAAGCGCCGCCAGCCCCACCCCGCGTCCCACACACATGCGGACGAGCGACTCGAGCGCCTGCCCGGCCACGCCGCCGCCCACGCCCGCGAACACGATGGCAGCGAGAAAGCCCCCCACCGCGACCATGACCATTCCGGCCATCTCACGGCCGTAGCCACCAACGCCTCCGCTGCGCTTCCGCGGCGAACGCCCGGAGCCCTTGGCAGGACGCCTGGTGGCAGTGGTCTTTCGGGTTGCGGTGCGGGTGCGAGTAGCGGTTGCGGCCACGGTCTCCCCGGGGTCGAGGTGTACGAGACCCATTTGGACCCCGCACACCCCGATTCCTGCCTCGGACAGACCGACTTCGGTTGCTTAGACCTCCACCACCACTGGGAGGATGACCGGACGCTTGCGCGTCTTGCGGTTGATCAGCGCGCCCACGGCGTCGTGGAGTTGCTTGGTGAGCACGTCCACCTCGTGGATGTGCTCCTCGGCGCTTTCGCGAAGACTTGCGACCACGGTCTCGCGGATGGCGCTGATCATCGCCTTATCCTCGGCACCCGCAAACCCGCGGGTGACCACCTCGGGTGCACCTGAGAGCGTGCCGTCATGGGTGTCAATCTGCACCATCACCAGCACCAGGCCGTCCTCAGACATGTGGCGGCGGTCACGGAGGACCCCCTCCCCGAGGTCATTCACTCCGTACGAGTCGACATAGGTGATGCCCGACTCAACCCGCTCACCGGTCACCACGCCGTCGGCCGATACCTCAAGCACGTCTCCGTTCTCAAGAATGACCGTGCGCTCGCCGATTCCGAGCCCCCTCGCAAGCGCTGCGTGCGCCTTCTGGTGTCGCACCTCGCCGTGGATCGGCGCAAAGAACCGCGGGCGGATGAGCTGCAGCATCCACATGAGGTCGTCGCGCACCCCGTGGCCCGATGCGTGCACCTCCGGACGATCGTCCGGAGTCACCACCGTCGCGCCCGCAGCCACAAGGCGGTTGATGGTCTCGTCGATCGCCAGTTCATTGCCCGGGATGCGGCGCGATGAATACACCACCGTGTCGCCCGGCTTGATGTCCACCTTGGGGTGGGCACCGTTGGCCATGCGACGAAGCGCGGACAGAGGCTCGCCCTGGCTGCCGGTGGTCAGGAGCACCAGTTCGTCATCGGGCACACCGGCGATCTCCTTGTCGGAGATGATGACGCCATCGGGGGCCTTGAGGTACCCGAGGTTGCGCGCAATGGCCACGTTTCGCACCATTGAGCGACCCACCACGCCCACAACCCGGCCGTCGCGGTAGGCGGCGTCAACCACCTGCTGCATGCGGTCGATGTGAGACGAGAAGGTGGTGACGATCACGCGCCCGGGCGATGTGGCGAAGAGCGCAGACATCGCCGGCCCCACCGATGCCTCGTACCGCTTGGCCGATGCCGGGACGTCTGCATTCGTCGAGTCAGCCAAGAGCACCAGCACTCCCTCGGCGCCGAGCCGTGCGAGCCCCGGAATGTCGCTGGCCTTGTCCGGCCCGCCAATGGGAAGGTGATCAAACATGAAGTCACCGGTGTGCACCAGCGTGCCCGCCGGTGAGTGGAGGGCAACCGCCACACAGTCCGGGATGGAGTGGGTCACGCGCAGGAACTCGGCCTCGAAGGGGCCGATGCGCCTGCGTGGCTCGCCGGCGGCAATCTCGATCATCTCGGCCTCGCCCAGCAGGCGGTGCTCGTCGAGCTTTCCCCGCACCAGCGCGAGCGTAAAGCGGGTGCCGTAAATCGGAACCGGCCCGACCGCGCGAAGGAACCATGGCACGGCGCCGATGTGGTCCTCATGCCCATGAGTAAGGATGAGCGCATCAATGCGCTCACGGTTTTCGGCGAGCCAGGTCATGTCGGGCAGGATCAGATCCACGCCCGGCTGATCCGGGCCCGGGAACGTCACGCCGCAGTCGATCACGACGATTCGGTCGTCGTGTTCCACCACGTACATGTTCTTGCCGATCTCGCCAACGCCGCCAAGCGGGATAATCCGCAGGGCGGGTGCGTCGGTTGTGTCGCTCAGTGTGTTTCCAGTCGTTGGGATCAGGCGGGCAGAAGGCCCTGCGACACGAGGAGCGACCGGAGCACGTGACGCTCCCCGGCCGTGGCCTCCACGAGTGGCAGGCGCAGGACGTCGCCGGGGATGACCCCGAGCATGTCGAGCGCAGCCTTGATCAGGATGGGATTCGTCGTCTCAAAGAGGCCGCTCCACAGGGGCGCGAGTGACGCGTCAATTGCTCGCGCGCCCTCCACGTCGCCCGCGTTCACGGCGGCCACCATCTGCTGCATGCGATCGCCCACCAGGTGAGAGGCGACGGAGATCACTCCGGCACCCCCCATCTCAAGGATGGGCAGCAGCATGTCGTCGTTCCCGGCGTAGATCGCCAGGTCGGTCTCGTCGGCCACCTGTCGGGCCTCGGCCAGATCGGGGTTGGCCTGCTTCAGCGTTGCGACCCCGGGGATGCGCGCCAGTTCGGCGATGAGATCGGGCGGCATATTGATGCCGGTGCGGCCGGGGATGTTGTAGAGCACCACCGGCACGCCAACCTCGGCGATGGCGGCCACATGGCGGCGAATACCCTCAGCCGGTGGGCGGTTGTAATACGGGGTCACCACCAGCACGGCGTCAACGCCGATCCCCTTGGCCACATCAGTCAGATGCACGGAATGCGTCGTATCGTTGCTGCCGGTTCCCGCCACCACGGTGCCGATGCCGGCGCACTCCTCGGCGGTCGATCGGAACAGGGAGATGCGCTCGTCGTCGGTGAGCGTGGACGCCTCACCGGTCGTTCCAGCCACCACGATGCCATCCGACCCGTTGGCCAGCAAATAGCGCACAAGCGCGCGATAGGCGGCGTCGTCCACTGCCCCCTCAGCATCAAAGGGCGTGACGGCCGCGGTGAGAACGGCTCCCAGCACGGGCGGGAGCATAGCGACGGGCTCCGGTGTCAGGCGGGCACGGCGGTCACGGGAAGCGGCTCGGGCGTGCGTACGGCGGTGAGCAGGTCGGGGCTGGCCACATTCCAGTACCCCCGAACGGCGTACGCCAACGCTCGGCGGCTGGACACCAATTGGGCGAATGTCGCAAACAACGGGTCGGGCAGCACGTTCAGCACCGTCTGCAGTCGTTCAAGAAGCCGATACCCCTTCGCGCGGGAGTTCACAAAGGCCCGGTACGACGAGAGGGCCTCATCCAGACGCATCTCGCCCGCGCGAACACGGTCGGCGAGCCGCCCGGCAACCTGACCAAACACCAGCGCGGGGCGAATGCCCTCTCCCGACACAGGCAGGCACATCCCCGCTGAATCGCCCACCAGAAACATGCCGTCGCGCACGGGATCGGTGAGCCGAGAGGTGAAGAAGCCACCATGAATCGGACCGGGGGACCCAAGCGACAACTCGCTGCAGAAGGTGTCCAGGTCGGCGCTGAGATCGGAGTGCCCGGAGTAGGTCGCAAGACCCGCCCGCACGTGGTCCCCGGCCGGAAATGCCCAGTAGAAACGCCGGGGGCCACGGCTGGGGCCCACGTAGAAGTGAAGGCCCTCCCCACGAAATGACTGGCGCGACTCGATGCCAAAGCTCTTTCGCGGCGACCGGGCCGACCTCTCAGCACCCTTCCCAGCCGCGGTGCGCCAGCCGGCACTGTCGATGACGATGGGCGCCTCGAAGATGCCCGCAGTGGTCTCCACGCGGCCAGCCCGTGCGCGCGTGATGCGCGCCTGCACGTAGTCAGCACCCGTACGCGAGAACAACTCCTCGCAGAATGCCCGGTAGTTGAACGTGCAGAAAGGGAAGAAGGTGAGCCGCTGCACATGGTGCCGCGTGTGGATGTACATGTGCTCATGCACCTGATCGATGCAGTCGCTCATGTCCATATTCTCGAGGCAGGCGAGTGGAACCGCCGACGCAGATGTTTCGCCGTCACCGATCGCAAGACGATCGATGATGAGCACCCGTCCGCCGATCTGGTGGGCGGCGGCGAGGCCCCCAAAGGACCCCCCGCACACGATCGCGTCGTACCGCTCAACCATCAGGGGCGTGGGATCTCCTCGCCGGTCTCCGGATTGATGCGAATGCCATCGGTGATCCCGGTACCAGGAGGGGCACCCATGATCAGCCAGTTGGAGTCGCGGTCGGAGTTGTTCTGAATGCGCCGCACCGTGTCCTTGGGCACCCGGATCCAGTCGCCGTCGTTCACGATCACGACCTCGCCCTCGATGAGCATCTCCTGAGGCCCCCCGACGATGAGCCCGTAGATCTCCTCCTGCTCCTGGTGGCGGTGGTAGGCCATCTGATCGCCGGGTCCGAACTTCCAGAACCGAAGCGTCATGGTCTCGGCCCCGATGGCTCCTGAGAGGTCGCGCGACCCCGGTCCGCCGCCCTTGCGCTCACGCATCTCAACGTCCTCAACCTGCACCTTGGTGTAGGCGTCAGCCATGTCCATTCCTCCATATCGGCGTGTTGGCACCGAGGTTACCAGCGGCCCTTCCGCGACGGCTCAGCCCGGAAAGAGCAGTGGCTCGATGCCGATGGTGAGCCCCGGGCGCTCGGAGACCGCGCGCACAGCCAGCAGCACACCCGGCATGAAACTCTCGCGCGACAAGGAGTCGTGCCGAATGGACAACGTCTCTGCCGTGCCGCCCAGGATTACCTCCTGATGTGCCACAAGCCCTGGCAGGCGCACCGAGTGGATGGGTACGTCACCGTCCATGCCCTCGGCGGTGAGCTTGGCAGTGCCCGACGGCGCGTCGAGCTTGCCATCGTGATGCAGTTCGATGATCTCGGCGCGCTGCAGGTGACGCGATGCCTCGGCCGCGAAGCGCATCATCAGCACTGCGCCCACCGCGAAATTGGGTGCAACGATCAGGTTGGCGGGACCAGAATCGGCAAGATCCCTCAGCGCGCGCAGCTGATCGTCGGTGAGGCCTGTGGTGCCCACAACCGCGTGCACGCCGGCTTCGAGACAGGCGCGAGTGGTCGCGTAGGCCACGTCCGGCTGCGTGAAGTCCACGGCGACCTGCGGTGAGGTGCCGGCGATGGCGTCCTCCACGGTGGCGAACATCGTCGCGCCCGACCCCGTCAGATGCGGGTCGGCCTGTGCCACCAACTCGGTATCGGCAGCACCATTCACCGCATCCACAACAGTGCGGCCCATCCGGCCCGCCGCCCCAGTCACCATCACACGGATCACGCCGCCTCCACCAGGTTGGGAGAGAGGCGCTCGGCCGCGGACCGCACGGCATCCTCACTCGGCCCGATCGCCGCGACCGATAGCCGCGACGGGTCCCAGAACTCGCTTCCAAGTGCCTGAACGTCGTCGGCCGTGACGGCCTCGATCCGCTCGACGATCTCCTCGATATCGAGCAGTTCTGTCTCGGTGAGCACCGCGCGCCCATTGCGGTGCATGCGCGTGGATGGACTCTCGAGGCTGAGTACGAGGCGACCCTTCAGGTGCTCCTTGGCCCGGGTCAGTTCGGTGGCCGGAACGGGTTCCTCACCCATACGCCGCAGCTCCCGGGCCATCACCTCGGCCGCCTCCACAAGGTTGTCCTCGCGGGTGCCCAGGTACACGCCAACCTGGCCGGTGTCGGCATACCCCACCGAGTACGTGCCAACTGAGTACGCGAGTCCACGCCGCTCCCGGATCTCCTGGAAGAGCCGCGACGACATCGAACCGCCGAGAATGGTGTCGAGCACCGCCATCGCGTGGCGACGGGAATCCGAGCGGTCAAGCCCCTTTCCGCCAAGCGCCACATGGTACTGCTCGGTGGGCTTGGTCCTGCTCACAAGGACGGGTGCACCCGGTACGCCCGGCTCCACCGTATGGGCGCCACCACCCACCGGAAGCCCACCCAGGTGCTTCTGGGTGAGCGCCATCAGGTGGTCATGGTCGATTGATCCGCTGGCGGCCACCACGATGTTGGGCGCCACGTAGTGGCCGGCGTGGTAGGCCCGGATCTCATCAGCACCAATGGAGCTGATGACCTCGCTGGTGCCGATCACCGGGCTGCCCAGCGGCTGATCGGGGAACACTGCTTCCGACATCAGGTCATGTACGAGATCGCCGGGGTCGTCCTCGTACATGAGGATCTCCTCCAGCACGACCTGCCGCTCCTGATCCAGCTCGCGAAAGGCGGGGTTTCGCAGCATGTCTGCCACCACGTCAAACGCCACGTCGAGGTGGTCATCGAGCACACGGGTATAGACGACCGTGTGGTCGCGCCCCGTCGCAGCGTTGATCTCCCCGCCGAGGCCATCGAAAACCTGGGCGATCTCCGCAGCGCTGAACCTCTCGGTACCCTTGAACAGCAGGTGCTCGATGAAGTGCGACACACCGGCCTCGCCCGCGTGCTCAAACCGTGAGCCAACGCCAATCCACAGGCCGAGCGCCACGGAACGCACTCCCGGGAGGGGCTCCGAGATCACTCGGAGCCCCTCCGCGGTCGTGTTGAGGGATCGTCCCCCCGTCGTCACTCGGCCAGATCGTCCGTGGAGACCTTGCGGCGGCGGCGCGGACGGCGCTCGGCGTCGCCCTCGGGGCTCTCGGTGCCGCCGGACTCGCCGGATGCCTCGGATGCCGAGTCGCCGTTCAGCAGGCGAAGGCCGATGCGACCGCGTGCGCGGTCTACTTCCTCCACCACCACGTCAACCGAGTCACCCCGGTTGATGACGTCCTCCACCTTCTCCACGCGGCCGGAGCCGAGGTTTGAGATGTGCAACAGGCCGTCAACGCCCTTGGCGAGCTCGACGAATGCGCCGAAGGTGGTGGTCTTTACAACCTTCGCACCGGTGTACGTGTCGCCAACCTCGACGTCCTTCGTCATCGAGCGGATGCGCTCGACGCACTGATCGGCCTTCTCACCCTGCACGCCGTACACGCTCACGGTGCCGTCGTCCTCGATGGAGATCTCCACCTCGAAGTCTGCCTCGAGGCCGCGGATGGTCTCGCCACCCTTACCGATGACCATTCCGATCTTGTCCGGATCGATCTTGATGGCGGTGATGCGCGGCGCCCACGGCGACAGTTCCTCGCGGGGGCCGGGCATGGCCTCGTTGATGATGCCGAGGATCGCGAGACGCGCATCCTTGGCCTGCGTGAGGGCCTGGGTCATGATCTCGGTGGTCACACCGTTGATCTTGATGTCCATCTGCAGGGCGGTCACGCCCTCGGACGTACCCGCGACCTTGAAGTCCATGTCGCCGAGGTGGTCCTCGTCGCCCTGGATGTCGGTGAGCACGATGTGGTCATCGCCCTCCTTGATGAGTCCCATCGCGATACCGGCCACCGGGCGTGTGATGTGCACGCCGGCGTCGAGCAGGGCGAGGGTCGAACCGCAGACCGACGCCATGGACGACGAGCCGTTGCTCTCAAGCGTCTCCGACACAAGCCGCAGCGTGTATGGAAAGGCCTCATCGGTGGGGATCACCGGCAGGAGCGCGCGCTCAGCCAGGGCTCCGTGCCCGATGTCACGGCGCTTGGGACCGCGCATGAAGCCGGTCTCACCCACGCTGAACGGCGGGAAGTTGTAGTGGTGGATGTAGCGCTTGGTCGTGTCGATCGAGAGATCGTCGATGCGCTGGGCCTCTTTGGTTGTGCCGAGGGCGAGGAGCGTGAGCACCTGCGTCTCGCCTCGGGTGAAGAGACCTGATCCGTGCGTGCGGGGAGCAAGACCCGTCTCCACCCAGATCGGGCGGATCTCCTCGGCCGTGCGGCCGTCGGGACGGTGCTTGTCCACCGCGATGCGGTGACGGATGGTCCTCTTGATGATCGAGTCGAACGCTTCCGAAAATGCGGCCTTGTCCTCAGACGTGGGCGCATCGCCCAGAATCGCGGCCCGGGCGGCGTTCTTGGCGTCTGAGATCTTGTCGCGACGCTCAAGCTTGCCCTGTTCGCGGGTGGCCTCCTCGATCTGCGACAGCGCGGCCTTCTCGACCTTCGCCAGCATCGCGGGGTCCACCGTCTTCGCCTGAATGTCCCACTTCGGCTTTCCGGCGAGCTTCCGCAGCTCGTCCTGCACATCGCAGAGCTTCTTGATTTCGTCGTGCGCAATCTGGAGGGCCTCGAGAAGGTCGTCCTCGCTCACCTCGTTCGCGCCCGCCTCGACCATCGAGATGGCCTCGCGGGTACCAGCGACCACCAAGTCAAGCGTGGACTCCTCAAGCTCCTGCAGGGTGGGGTTAATGACGAAGTCGTCATCGATCATGCCGATGCGCACGGCCCCGACGGGCCCCTGGAACGGCAGCTCGCTGAGCATGAGCGCGGCTGATGCGCCGTTCATCGACAGGATGTCGAATGCGTTGACCTTGTCGATACTGAGCACCGTCGTGACGATCTGCACCTCGTTGCGGAAGCCCTTGGGCCACAGCGGACGAAGCGGTCGGTCGGTCATGCGGCACGTGAGGATCGCGCGCTCACTTGGGCGGCTCTCACGCTTGATGAAGCCGCCGGGGATTGCCCCCTTGGCGTACATACGCTCCTCGACGTCCACGGTGAGGGGGAAGAAGTCCGTCCCCTCCCGTGGCTCCCGGGCGCCCACTGCGGTGACCAGCACAAGGCTGTCACCCGAGCGCACGAGCACCGATCCATTTGCCTGCTTCGCCAGGCGTCCAGTCTCGAAGATGATCTCCTGGCCGCCGATGTCGGCGACGACGCGCGTTGCGTCAGGTCCCTGATCTGCCATTCGTGTCCCTCATCCCTCATGCCACGTCACCCGACGTGGCTCATCTTGCGGCACCACCCTCTGGTGGCCCGCCGTCACGGGCGCGAATGCGCCCCGGTATTGCGTGCTACCTGCGGATACCCAGCGAGGTCGTGAGCTCGCGGTAGGCCTCCACGTCCTTCCTCTGAAGGTACGAGAGGAGGCGGCGGCGGCGACCGACCATGGTGAGAAGGCCACGACGTGAGTGGTGGTCCTTCGCGTGCACTTTGAGGTGCTCGGTCAGCTGATTGATCCGCTCGGTCAGAATCGCGACCTGAACCTGGGGCGAACCCGTGTCCGTGTCGTGCTGACGGTGCGGCGCCATGACGCCGGCCTTGGATTCCTTGTCAAGCATGTGTGCTCCTGATCCGGCCGCGGAGCAGCCAGGGCCGCTCCGGGTCAACTCCTCCACCTCGCGCTACCTATGTAGGGCGGGCGGGGGTCCGCGATCTCGCGAACGTCCGGGAGGGTAGCACCACCTCCGAGATCATCGGTATCAGGCGGCGGCGGCCACCTCGCGGGTGCGCTGTACGTCCTCCTCCACCTGCACCACCAGCTCGTCCGCACTGCTGAATCTGCGCTCGTCCCGCAGCCGTTGGAGGAACTCCACGCGCACTCGCTGCCCGTAGAGCTCACCCCCTCCGTAGTCGAGCAGAAATGCCTCAAGGCGAAGGTCCGGGTTGGTTCCTTCGGTAAAGGTCGGGGAGTATCCCAGGTTGATTGCGGCCGCAAAACGGCCCTCGGCCGTGACCACGCGGCCCGCGTACACGCCCCGGGCGGGGAGCGCGACGTCGTGCGCCACCGCGACGTTCGCCGTTGGCATCCCCATCTCTCGCCCACGTTGCTCGCCGGGCACCACCATCCCCTCCACCGAGTGCGGGCGGGCGAGCAGGGCGACGACCTCGGCGACCTGCCCGGTGGTCACAAGGCGCCGAACTCGTGTGGACGACACAGGCTTCCCGTCTGGGGTCACCACAGTTTCAGGGCTCTCAACGATGAGCCCCTTCGCGCGCCCCAGCCGCTGGAGATATGACACGGTGCCGGTGCCGCCAAGGCCAAACCGGAAGTTCGCCCCCACCACAATCGATTCGGCAGTGAGCGGCGCCGCACAGAGCATCTCGGCAAATCGGTCGGCCCGAATGCGCGAGAACGCGCGAGTGAAGGGAACGACGAGAAGTGCGTCAGCGCCCAGTGCCTCAATGAGCTGCGCCTTGAACCCGGGCTCGGTCAGCACGGTGGGAGCGAGATCGGGCCGGAGCACCGTGAGCGGATTGGGCTCGAACGTGAGCACCATCGACTCGAGGCCACGCTCTTTGGCGCGCTCGATCGCACTGCCAATGATTGCCTGGTGGCCGATGTGCACGCCATCGAAGGTGCCGATGGCCACCACGCGCCGCGCACCGTTGAGAGGAAGGTCACCGAGTGATTCGTATCGCCTCATGAGATGAGCACCACCTTCGGCCGTACCACGCCGTCGTCGTCCGCCAGACCGATGGCCACAAGCTCGTCGTCTGCAGCGAGGGCCACAGTGCCCATGCCGACCATGCCCGATGCCTGCACCCGTCGCCCGTGCACCACTTCAGCCAGACCGGCCTCATCCAGATCCACCCGCGGGATGTGCCCCACGGCTTCGAGCAGCGAGATTCCGCATCCCGGCTGCACATCCTCGGGAGCGAGCGCGGAATTCACTGACAGGTCGCCCACCTCAGTACGCCGGAGCGCAGAGCAGTACCCGCCGCAACCAAGCGATTCGCCCAGGTCAACGGCGATCTGTCGCACGTAGGTGCCCGACCCACAGCGGATCTCGATCTCGGCCAGTCCATTCACAAGGTCATAGGAGATCAGATGAGCGCGGTGCACGACCACCTCGCGGCGGGGCCGTTCGACCTCTTCGCCGCGCCGGGTGCGCGCGTACAAGCGCTCGCCGTCCACTCTCACGGCCGACAGGGCAGGGACCTGCTGCTCAATCACCCCGGTCATTTCGGCAAGCGCAGCACACACCGCGGCCTCGTCGGGCACTGGCCCGCCCGGCGTGATGGGGCCCTCTGGATCACCCGACTCCGACCGCTCTCCCAGCCGGATGGTGGCCTGGTAGGTCTTGTCGAGACCCGTGAGAAATGGCGCGAGGCGGGTGGCGCGACCAGTCAGTACCACGAGGAGGCCTGTCGCGAAGGGGTCGAGCGTGCCCGTATGTCCAGCCTTCGTACGTCCAAGCGCGCGCCGCACCGTGCTCACCACGTCGTGCGACGTCGGCCCCGCGGGCTTATCCACGAGAATCGCGCGGGGTGCGTCTGCCGAAACATCCACCTCAGCTGTCCTGCGCCACGACGGCGTTGCGGATGAGCGCGATGATGGCGTCGGGATCGCGCTGCGATGTAAATCCGGCCGCCGCGCGGTGCCCTCCCCCGCCCTCGAGGGCGGCAATCGCCGATACGTCGACCGTATCGCCGGATGCGCGCACCGACACCCGCCACGCCCCATGTGCCTGCCGGATGACCGCAGCCACCTCTGCACCCGCCACCGCGCGAAGGGCCTCCACCACCCCATCCGAATTCTGGCCACCCGCCTCGGTCACGTCGTCGTCGGTGATCACCGCGATGATCAGGCGCCCCTCGAGTTCTGATCTGGCACCCGCCAGCGCACGGCCGACCAGCCGTACGTCGCCGAATGGGACGCCCTCGTATACGCGACGGAATACCGCGGCCGGGTCTACGCCGGCGTCGATGAGGCGGGCTGCTACCACGTGCGCCTGAGCCCCTGTGCTGCCGTAGCTGAATCGGCCGGTATCGGTGACCAGTCCGACGTACAGCGGCAGCGCCACCTCACGCGTGATTTCGGCACCCAGCGCGTCGGCCACCCGCACCACCATCTCGGCCGAACTCGATGCCCCGCCGTCCACAAAGTTGTAGTGACCCCACAACGGATTGTCGTGGTGGTGGTCGATATTGATGATCGGTCCCCCGAGCGCGCTCGGGTCGTCGTCGGTCATGCGGTGTGAGGTGGCGGCATCAACACTCACCACCAGGCGCTCCTCGTGGTCCGTCACGGGGCCCCCAACCACGACCTCATCCGGGCCGAGCAACCACCGTAGGTCTTCCGGCAGACCCGGACCCTCCACATGCCACATGACGACGTCGTGGCCGAGCTCCCGGAGAATGCGCGTGAGCCCGATCATCGATCCAGCGGCATCGCCATCGGGCTTACGGTGCGTCGTCACCAGCACTTTGCGTCCGGGGGGCGCAAGCAACTGTGCGATCCGGGCGGCGTCCACCTCCTCTCCCATCACATGCGTGTGGTGATGATGGTGGCTCACGGCTGCGGGTCCGGTTCGGGTTCCGGGTCTGGTAGCGGCCCGTCGGGGGCAACCCGGTCGATGAGTTCGGTGAGGCGACGGGCCTCGTCCTGGAGGCCGTCATGCACGAAGACCAGATGCGGTGTGAGCCGCGACTTGAGCACGCGGGCGACGCGGCCCTGCAGAAGCCCGCGAGCGGCCTCAAGTGCCGCACCCGCACCCTCGACGCGCTTCGGGTCGAGCGCGGTCCAGTACACCTTTGCCCGACCAAGATCAGGGCTGCTCTCCACCGCGGTGATGGTGACCATCTGCAGGCGGGGGTCCGACAGCTCCGTGAGGAGGGCCTGGCCCACCACCTCGCGGATGGCCTCATTGGCCCGCCGCTGCCGCTGACGCGGCGCCCCCATCAGGCGGGCCGTCCCGCTACTCGGACGCCGGAGTGGGCGTGACGGGACCGGGCGGGGCCGTGGCGGCCTGCGCGGTGCGCGCGACCTCCTTGAGCTCGAAGACCTCGATCACGTCGCCTTCCTTGACGTCATTGAAATCATCGATGAGCACGCCGCACTCGAAGCCCTGCTGGACCTCGCGCACGTCGTCATCCACGCGACGGATCGAACCGATCTTGCCCACGTGCACCACCGTGCCGTCACGCACAAGGCGGCAATCCGCTCCGCGCTTGGCCAGCCCGTCGGTGACATAACAGCCGGCGATGGTTCCAAGGCGGCTCGCCCTGAAGATGGCGCGCACCTCAAGGGCGCCCATGGGCTCCTCCACGATGTCCGGCTCAAGCAAGCCCACAAGCGCGTCGCGCACGTCTTCGATGGCGCGGTAGATCACGCGGTAGGTCCGTACGTCCACGCCCTCGCGCTCGGCCAACATCTTGGCCTCGGGCCTCGGGCGGACGTTAAACCCGATGATGATCGCCTGTGATGCGGACGCAAGGTTGACATCCGACTCGGTGACGGCACCCACACCAGTGTGGATGATTCGCAGCCGGACCTCGGTTTGCTCAACCTTGTTGAGGGCGTCGGCAAGTGCACCCACCGAACCCTGCACATCACCCTTGATGATGATGTTGAGCTCTTTGAGCCCACCCTCAGAAATACGGGCGAACAGGTCCTCCAGCGACACCGGTCGCCGGTTTGCCAGATCCTCCGCACGCAGACGCTGACTGCGGGTTGCTGCAATCTGGCGCGCGAGCCGCTCGTTCTCTACCACGCGGAACTTCTCACCCGCAGCGGGGACCCCGTCGAGACCGAGAATCTCTACCGGTACGGACGGCCCGGCCGTGACCATCGCCTCACCGTTGTAGTCGAGCATCGCCCGCACGCGGCCGAATGTCTCGCCCACCACGAGAATGTCGCCGATACGCATCGTGCCGCGTTGCACCAACAGGGTGCACACGGGGCCACGGCCTGAGTCGAGTCGCGACTCCACCACGGTGCCCGATGCCTCGGGAGTCGGATTCGCTTTGGGCTCAGCGTCGGCGTCGGCCACGAGCAGCACCGTCTCGAGGAGGTCATCCAGCCCGAGGCCACTGTGCGCGGAGACGTTGACGAACTCGGTGGTACCACCCCAATCCGACGGAATCACGTCTCGGCTGGCGAATTCCTGCTTCACCTTGTCGGGGTTGGCGTTCTCCTTGTCCATCTTGTTGATGGCCACGACGAACGGCACGTCAGCCGCCCTCGCATGGTCAATCGCCTCGATGGTCTGCGGCATCACGCCGTCATCGGCCGCCACCACAATGATGGCCACGTCGGTGATCTTGGCGCCGCGCGCACGCATAGCTGTAAACGCCTCGTGGCCCGGGGTATCGAGAAACGTGACTTCGCGTGCGCCATGGTGCACCTGGTAGGCCCCAATGTGCTGCGTAATTCCGCCGGCCTCACCTGCGGCCACCTCGGTACGACGCACCGCGTCGAGCAGCGACGTCTTTCCGTGGTCAACGTGCCCCATCACCGTCACCACCGGGGCCCGCGCGACGAGCGCCGCAGGGTCGTCGTCGAACACCGTCTCGAGGTCGGGCTCCTCCTCGGCGTGGATGATGATGACCCTGCGCTCAATGTCGGCAGCGATGAGCTCAATGGCCTCGTCCGACAGCGACTGTGTGATGGTCGCCAGCTCGCCCATGGTCATAAGAAACTTGATGATCTGTGCGGTGGGAATGCCGAGACCCTCAGCGACATCCTTGACCGTCCCGCCCGACCGGATCTCAGCCGGTGGCATGTCTGCCGGGTTGATCTCCGGCAGCAGCGACTGGTCCGACTGATCCTGGCGCTGCCCGCGACGGCCACCACGATCACGCGGGCCACCGCCCTGACGGCGACTTGCCTGCGCATCGATCACCACACGGCGCTTGCGGCCCCGGGCAGCGCCGCCGCCGGGACGGCCGATACCACCCGTTCCGCGGGGTGGGAGCGTGCCCGACCGGCCGCGGTCGCCCGGTGCGCCCGATCCCGGAGGCCCGCTGTTGCCACCCGGGCCACTGGTACCACCGGGGTCACGGGCGCCACCGGCGTCGCGCGCACCACCAGAGGTCCCGCCGGCCGCGGAACCGCCTGCAGGACCACTCCTCGGCGGCGGGGGCGGCGGCGGGGAATCGCGACGGGGCGCCGGCAGCACGATCTTCTCGGGTGCACGCTTGGGCGGGATCCGCTCTTGTCCCTTCGGCTTCCCGGCGACAGGCTTTTCTGTCGCGGGCGTCTCTGTTGCAGTCGTCTCTACTGCGGGCGTGTCTGCAGCCGGGGTTACAGCAGCCGGCGTCGTCGTGCCAGACGCATCGGCGTCTGGCATCTCGTCTGCAGGTGTCTCGCTGACGGGCGCATCGGCCACGACGGGGGCCGAAACCGCAGGCACCGGCTCCGCGGCCACAACGGGCGCAACTGCCGCGGGCTGCTCCGCAGGTGCGAGCGGCTCGGCGGCGGGCGTCTTCACCGCTGGCGGCTTTGGCGGAGCGGCCGCAACTGGCTGGGCTGGTTCGGTCGGGGCGGCGACCGGCTCGGCGGCAACCGGATCGACCGGTGCGGCAGGAGCCGGGACGGCCTTCTTGGCCACCGGAGCGGCGGGCGGAGTGGTCGCCACGGGTGTCGCCTCGACAACCGGGGGCTCCTCCACCGGCTCGGTCTTCTTCGGGGCGGCCTTCTTCCTCGGCGGCGGCGGCTGAGGCATCTCGCCATCCGGCTTCGGGTGGCGGTTGGGTGACAGGAGGTGCAGTGCCCAGTCCTCATCCACCGTCGACGAGGCCGTCTTTACGTCGAGACCACCCCGCTGGAGACGCGCGAGCACGCTGGCGCTCGGCAACCCCTCCTCCTTCGCGATCTCGTAGACCCTCTTCTTGGTGCTCATCCGTGCCTCTCGTCGCCCAGCTCGTCCGCCATCGTCACGTCGACCCTCACCTTGCCCCGTGCGCCGCGCGCGAAGCCCCGCCGTTCCACAGCCCGATCGAAGCACTCACGTGACCTGCACGTATAGATACCCCTGCCCGCCCGCACCGCCTTGTCGTCGCGCACCGCGACCAGCTCGTCATCATCACGCACGGGCGTGAAACGCGCCAGGTCGCCCTTGGGCGCACGACGTCCGCACCCGGCGCACATGCGCTCGGGAACGTGCGGCGTGGGCAAAGCGGAATCACTCGTCCGCAGCCTCCTCGGAACTGACCTCATCGGCCACGGTCTCATCCGAGACGATCTCGGTGGCCACGACCTCATCGGCGGTGACCTCACTGGCAACAGGAATTTCGGCCACAGCGTCAGCCGCGATGACGGCCTCTTCTGTGACGACCTCCCCCACTACCGGCGCATCCCCCAGAGCGCTGGCGTCGCCATCGGTGGCGAGCACCTCGGCCTCGACCTCAGCCATAACCTCGGATTCAAGTTCAGCATCGGACTCAAACCGGACGTCGTCCGCCACGATCGTGCCCGCAGCCTGGGCGGCCTCAAAGGCCTCCATGTTGGCGGCCGACGCCTCGGCGGTGTGCCCCTCCAGTGCGCAGTAGCGCGTACCCGACAGCACAGCATTGGGGCAGCGGCGACCATTCTGGAGAATGAAGGCGCACCGCGCGACCCCACCCTCAAGTTCGTCGGCGTAATCGCTGTTCTCCTCCTCCGAGGCGAACGTGGACTCACTCTTGATGTCGATGCGCCAACCGGTGAGACGGGCAGCCAGACGGGCGTTCATGCCCTCCTTGCCAATGGCCAGCGAGAGCTGGTCGTCGGGGACGATGACCACCGCCTGCCGAGCCTCGTCATCTACAAGCACCTCGCGCACGCGGGCCGGCGACAGCGCCTTGGCCACGTAGCGCGCGGGCTCGTCGTTAAACGGGATGATGTCGATCTTCTCGCCGCGCAGCTCCGAAACGACCATGCGCACGCGTGAGCCGCGGGGGCCCACGCACGCACCGACGGGGTCCACGCCCTGCACGTTCGAGATGACGGCGATCTTTGACCGCCATCCAGCCTCACGGGCAACGTTGCGGATCTCCACGAGACCGTCAGCGATCTCGGGAACCTCAAGCTCGAAGAGTCGCTTGATGATCTCGTCGGAGCGGCGACTCAGAATGACCTGCGGGCCCTTGTTGCTTGCGCGCACGTCAACGATGACCGCCTTGATGCGGGCGCCGTGGTCGTATCGCTCGCCCGGGACCTGCTCGCTGGCAGGGAGAAGCGCCTCAACGCGACCCAGATCCACAAGCGTGTACCGGTGATCGCTCTGCTGGATGATGCCGTTGACGACCTCACCCACGCGATCGACGTACTCGTCGTACATCATCTCGCGCTCCGCCTCGCGAATACGCTGTAGCACCACCTGTTTGGCGGTCTGCGCCGCGATGCGGCCGAAGTTCTCGGTCGTCAGGCTCACTGGCTCGATCTGCTCGGGCCCATAGGCCGACCAGTCGATGTCCGGCGGCGGCGGCTCAAACTCCTCCGGATCGACTCCCTCGGGAATCTCTGGCTCAGGCCGTGGGAGGGTGACCAGCTCGGCGCCCTCAGGGAGCACCAGCCGATTTACCTGCATTTCGCCGGTTTCGCGATCAATATCCACGCGCGCCCACTCAACTGCACCGGGCGTCTTGCGGTACGCCGCGAGCAGAGCATCCTCAAGCGCCACCAGGAGGATTTCTGAATTGATCCCCTTTTCGCGCTCGATCTGCTTGATCGCCTCGATGATCTCGCGGTTCACTTCAGGCTCCTGCCGTCATCGCCACATTGCACCTTTACCATCCGGGCACCCCGCACCGCGTCACGCGGCACGACCGCCACACCCGCCGACGACTCCACCGTGAGCGACGCTTCGGTCACCCCGGTCAGCGTCCCCGACACCGACTTCGCCCCGGCCGGGAGAGTTCCCGGCTTGACGACCAACTTGACCTGCTCACCCACGGCGGCAAGGAAGTGCCGGGTCACGCGGAGCGGCGGCTCCGGCCCCGGTGATGATACCTCCACCGCGTAGCGATCCCGGATTCCGGCCCCCTCGAGGGCCCGTGTGACCTTGACGCACAGTTCATGGTCCACCCCATCAGGGTGGTCGATGAACACGGTCAGCACAGCGGATCCCTCGCGACCGCGCGCAGTCGCCGCCCGAAGGTCAACCTCCGGGAGCTCCTGTGCGAGGAGGTCCTCCACCTGCTTCTCGATACCAGTGGCCAACGTGGTCTTCAGGGTGCTCCGATTTGGTTCATGCCAAAGAAAAAGCGGGTCTTTCGACCCGCTCCTCCGGGTGTCGCCATTCCCCTCCGGCGACCGCACGAGGGTAGCACAGGGCCAAATCGGGCCGAAATACCGCACAGTCGACCGTCAGGCGGAGGGGGCGACCTCGTCGCTCTCCAGCACAAGAGTCACGGGGCCATCATTCACGAGCGCCACATCCATCATCGCGCCGAAGCGGCCACGCTGTACCTCGATCCCCGCTGTCTCAAGTGCCTCGGCGAAGGCCTCCACCACCGGCGCGGCGACACCTGGTGCGGCGGCCCCCGTCCACGATGGCCGATTGCCGCGCCGGACATCCCCCATCAGCGTGAACTGACTGACAACCAACACAGCACCCTCCACCTCGGACACGGTGCGGTCAAATCCCCGCTCGCCGTTCGCAAATACCCGCAGTCTCGCCACCTTCGACGCCATGCGACGCGCCACCGCCAGGTCATCGCCATCCTGGACGCCCACCAGCACCACGAGTCCGTGCCCGATGGAGGCGATGCAATCATCCCCCACCACGACCGAGGCGCCCGAGACGCGCTGAAGCACAATCCGCACTCCGCGATCGTACGAGCACCCGGGTGTACGTTGCCCACGTGGACAGCGCACCGGCAGTCGTCAACACCTGGCTCGGAATGATCGGCGTCGACCACGAGCGCGTCGACGACCGCAACTGGACCATCCGCGTTCCCACCATCAAGCGTGAGGTCATCGCCGTGGCGGTGCACGTGGGCGAGCGCACCCTGCTGTTGCGTGCGTTCTTCATGCGCGGACCGGACCGGGACCGCGAGGGGGTCTTCCGCCGTCTCCTCATGAAGAACCTCGAAATGCGCTCGTGGCGCTTCGCGCTCGACGATGCGGGCGACCTGTGGCTGCTCGCCGATGCAGAGACGTCAGTGCTCGGTGCTGCCGGGCTCGACGGATTGCTCGGGCTGCTCTCCACCTACGTGGACGAGACGTTTGAGAGCGCCCTCCGGCTCGGGTTCGATGTCCCCGACAGCATGCAGGTGCACGGCCGGGAGCCGGACGCGTAAGCCACATGTACTGCGACCCCGGGGTCGGGGCCATTCCAAGCATGCGGTGCAGATGGCCTAACGCACGAGCGGCGAGCCGAGACACCTGGCCAGTTCGAAGGCGCGGGCCGCACGGTCCCCATCGCCCAGGCCACGATACGCCCGGCCAAGGCAGTACTGCGCGTAATGGTCGGTGGGTGCGATCTCGGCCACCACCTCGAACTCCTCGGCTGCCTTCGCGTACTCGCGCACCGAGAGGTACGCCCGCCCGAGTGCCTCACGAATGGACGCCTTGTCCGGCTCTATCCGCTTGGCCATCTCCAGCGCCAGAGCAGCCTGGTGAAAGTCGCGGGATGCCAGGAGCTCACTCCCCCGCTGAAAGTGTTCATACGCGCCGACCTCGCTCATCGGCGCAATGGTACGCACTGACCTCGGCCGCCGCAGAGGGAACGGCGCCGGTCGAACCCCTATGCGGTGACTGGTGCTCCGCCACTCACGAGTGGCAGCACGGCATCCAGGATGGCGTCGGCGCACTGGCGCTTGCT
Source organism: uncultured Actinomycetes bacterium (assembly GCA_903943955.1). GTDB lineage: Bacteria > Actinomycetota > Thermoleophilia > Miltoncostaeales > Miltoncostaeaceae > SYFI01. The sequence continues at coordinate 53,154 of CAJAPZ010000082.1, read as the reverse complement.
CATCCGGGGCAGCGCCACCTCGGCGTCCCCGGGCCCGATGATGGTGATGATGTTGTCGGGTCCCTCAAACGCCGCGCCGTCCACGGCGGCATCGTTATGCACCACCATGTCCACCGCCTTACGCACGCGCTTCGTGCGCGCCCGCTCGAGCCCCTCGGGCCCGTGCTCGGCCGCAAACCCTACGAGTACCTGCTCGTCGCGCAGCGCTGAGAGTTCGGCGAGGATGTCGGTCGTGCGCTCCATGTGCACCGTCAGCGAATCTGCCGCCGACTTGTCGAGCTTGCCGGCCCGCTGGTCTACCGGGCGGTAGTCCGCCACAGCGGCACACATGATGAGCATGTCCGTGTCTGGGAACTGCGCGCGGCATACCTCTCGCATCTCGGCGGCAGTCGGCGCATCGAGGTAGGTGATGCCCTCCTCGCGAGGCAGGTCAACGTTCGCCTGCACCACCGTCACCTCCGCACCCCGGTCGTGGGCGGCGGCAGCCAGCGCCCATGCCATGCGACCGCTCGAGCGGTTGCCGACAAACCGCACGGCATCGATCGGTTCGCGGGTTCCGCCAGCGGAAATCAATACCTGATTGCCGGCGAGGTCGCCATGGTGGGAGACCCCGCGAAGCACCGACTCAACAGCATCCACAATGACGGTGGGCTCTGCGAGTCGACCCGGTCCGGTGGCCCCATCGGCGAGCAGGCCGCTCTCGGGTTCAATGATGTGCACGCCAAATGCACGAAGGGATTCGATGTTTCGCTGCGTGGCGGGGTGCAGCCACATTGAGGTGTTCATGGCGGGTGCCACGACCACCGGCCCGCGGAACGCGAGATAGCAGGACGTGAGCAGATTGGTGGCCATCCCCGAGGCCATCTGGGCGATGGAGTTCGCCGAGGCCGGTGCCACCAGCATCAGGTTCATGCCGTCGTTCACATCGAGGTGGTGGTACCCCGGCTGATCGTCATCGCCAAACATCGTGGTGCCCACCTCGCGCCGTGACAGCGCGGCGAACGACGCGGCCCCCACAAACCGCTCGGCGGTGTGGGTCATCACCACGCTCACACCATGCCCGTGGCGCTGCAGCATGCGGAGGACGTCGAGTGACTTGTAGGCGGCAATGCCGCCGGTCACCCCAAGAAGGATCTCGGCCATTCGAAAACGCTATCGCCAATTACGCCCACGCGCATCCGTGTGGCGTTGCAGAACTGATCAGGCCGTTGCGGACCGGATGATCTTCACCAGCTCGTGAGTGGCGCGCGAGGCGTCGTCATTGAGGATCTGATGGTCGAACTCCGACTCGGCACCCATCTCCACGCGGGCGACCTCAAGACGCTCGGCGATCTCCTCATCGGCGTCGGTTGCGCGCTCACGCAGGCGCCGCCCCAGTTCCTCAAGCGATGGCGGGGCGATGAAGATTGAGATCGAGTCAGGTCGAAGGGCCCGCACGTTGCGCGCGCCTTGCAATTCGATCTCGAGAATCACCGAACGCCCGCCGTCGAGAATGCGGTCCAGTTCGCTGGCCAGCGTGCCATACCGGTTTCCGGCGAACTCAGCGTGTTCCAGGAATGCCCCCTGATCCACCAGGCGGGCGAACTCAGCGCGGCTCATGAAGTGGTACTCGCGGCCGTCAATCTCGCCGGGGCGCATTGCGCGCGTGGTGCACGACACCGCCACCGCCAGCGCGGGAACCTGCTCAAGCGCGCCCCGGATGAGCGTCCCCTTGCCAGCCCCGGATGGGCCGGACACCACGAAGACCCGGTGCGCCGTGGCTATCGCTGCTTGAGCAGGTTGACCAGTTCGTCACGCTGGCGTGTGGACAGCCCCCCGAGGGTCTTCCCCTGAGAGATGCGGCACTGATTGAGCAAGCGGGTGGCCTTGACCTTCCCGTACTTCGGGGCCGCCACGATGATGTCGAACACCTTCGCGGTGAGCACGTACTCGGGAGGCGCTTTGATGACCTCGTCCACCGATTCCCCCCCGGACTTCAGATCCTTCTTCAGCTTCGCGCGAAGCGAGCGGATCTCATTTGCCCGGCGCAGAGCGTCCAGACGCTGGTCGAGCGAGCGCTGCGGCGTCTGTGCCGTCTTTGAAGGAGTCGCCATCAGGCGTCAGCGTACCCACGCGGCACCGCCGTTGGCAACCCGCCCGATGACCCAACTTTCCATGACGAAGTTCGCTTTCAGCAGGAGAGTGTTGCCAGATCAGCTCGTGACGAGATCCTGTAGCGCCACCGGCACCACACGTGCGGGGTCAACTCCCAGCGACTGCGACGCGGCGTCGGCTGCCTCCATCGTCGTGATGCAGGGCACCCCTGCACGCACGGCCGCGCGACGGATTGTTGCGCCATCGGCGCGATCCCCGCGACCGCTTGGTGTGCACACCACCATGGCGACCTCACCGCCGAGGATGAGATCGGCCACGTGTGGTGGACCATCGGCAACCTTGTTGACCTCACGAACCGGCAGCCCGGCAGCCGCGATGATCCGTGCACTTCCCCCGGTCGCCACGATGTCGAAGCCGGCCTCGATGATGCGCGCCGCGAGCGCCGCGAGCTTCGGCTTGTCCTCGTCACGAACCGACAGGAACACCGTCCCCGAGCGCGGCAGCGCCTGGCGTGCCCCACGCTGGGCCTTGGCGAAGGCCTCGGTGAATGTGTCGCCGATGCCCATGACCTCGCCCGTGGACCGCATCTCGGGTCCGAGCACCGGGTCGGCCCACGGGAAGCGCGCGAATGGCAGGACCGCCTCCTTCACCGCGACATGCGTCATGGGATTGCCGACCGGGAGCCCGAGATCGGCGATGCGCTCGCCCAGCATGAGGCGCACGGCGTGGTGCACGATGGGCACCCCGGTTGCCTTGGCAACGAAGGGCACGGTGCGCGACGCACGGGGATTGGCCTCAATCACATACGCGGTGCCATCACGCAACGCGAACTGCACGTTGAGCAACCCCCGCACCCCGATGGCCTCGGCCAGCATCGCGGCTTGGCGCCTGACGTCGGCCACCGATTCGGGCGTCATGCCCTGCGGCGGCAGCACGCAGGCGGAGTCGCCCGAGTGCACACCGGCCTCCTCCACGTGCTCCATCACCCCGGCGATCCAGGTGTCGTCGCCATCTGACAGCGCGTCCACGTCGATCTCAACGGCGCCGGCGAGAAAGCGGTCCACCATCACGAGCCCGTGGGGCCTCTCCTTCACCAGCCAAGCCTTGAGTTCGTCTGGCCCCGACACAATCGCCATGGCACGTCCGCCAAGGACGTAGCTCGGGCGCACAAGCGCGGGGTATCCCACCTGCTCCGCGGCGGCCAGCAGGTCTGCCTCGCCCTCAGCCATCGCCCACGGGGGCGCCTTCAGCCCGAGGTCGCCCAGCAGGGCGCCAAAGCGTCCACGGTCCTCGGCCATGTCGATCTGATCGGGCGAGGTGCCGAGCACGGGAATGCCGCGCTCCGACAGGGGTCGCGCCAGACGAAGCGGAGTCTGCCCGCCCAGCTGTGCGATGACGCCCACGGGGCGTTCGGCCTCGCAGATGTCCAGCACCGCGTCGATGGTGACCGGCTCCATGTAGAGGCGGTCACTCACCCCGTGGTCGGTGGAGACCGTCTCGGGGTTGCAGTTGATCATGATGGCCGCGTAGCCCAGATCCTGCGCCGTCATTGCCGCGTGCACGCAGCAGTAGTCGAACTCGATGCCCTGCCCGATGCGGTTGGGGCCCGACCCCAGCACCACCACCGACGGCTTGCCGAGGGGAGTCACCTCACCCTCGGTCCCATACGTGCCGTAGAAGTACGGAGTGACCGCCGCGAACTCGGCGGCACACGTGTCCACCTGGCGGTATGACGGACGTACACCCAGCGCACGGCGATGGTCTCCCACCTCCACCTCGGTGGTCTGTGTGCGCGCCGCGATGTCGCGGTCGGTCAGGCCGGTGCGCCGTGCCTCCAGCATGAGGTCGGCATCAATGGCGTCCAGCGAATCGGGAAGGTCCTCCCCCGCCTGCGCGAGCGCGACGATCTCGTGCGTGAACCACCGATGCACCCCCGTGGCCGCGTGGAGATCCTCAGCGGACGCGCCCCTGCGGGCGGCCCACAGCATGAGATCAAAGCGATCCCATGATGGCTTCTCCAGACGCTCCAGGGCATCGGCCACCGAGGTGGGCTCGTCGAGCCGGGCATCCAGCTCGCGGGCCGACATCGCCTTGCCGAAGGCCTCGCCAAACGTGCGGCCGAGCGCGAGCACCTCGCCCACGCTCTGCATGAACGTGGACAACGGCACCCGGGCCTCGGTGAGCTTCTCGAATGCGAAGCGGGGCACCTTGACGGCCACGTAATCGAGCGTGGGCTCAAACGACGCCGGTGTGACCGCGGTGATGTCGTTGGGCAACTCGTCGAGCGTATAGCCGATCGCCAGGCGCGCGGCGATACGGGCGATCGGGAATCCCGTGGCCTTCGACGCGAGGGCTGATGACCGCGACACCCGCGGGTTCATCTCGATGACCACCATGTCGCCCGTGGCACGGTTGAGCGCGAACTGCACGTTGGCGCCGCCGGTCTCAACACCAACCGCACGCACGACCTGAATGGCGGCATCACGCAGCATCTGCTGCTCGTGGTCGTCGAGGGTCATGGCCGGGGCCACCGTTACGGAGTCGCCGGTGTGCACACCCATGGGGTCGAGGTTCTCGATGGTGCACACGATCACGGCGTTGTCGTTGCGGTCGCGCACCACTTCGAGCTCGATCTCGTCCCAGCCGGTGACCGACCGCTCCATGAGCACCTGCGAGATGGGGCTCGCCGCAAGGGCATTTGTGGCCACGACCTCGAGGTCGTCGGGCGTAAGCGCCACTCCCCCGCCCTCTCCACCGAGGGTGAATGCCGGGCGCAGGATGATGGGATACCCGAGTTCCAGCGCGGCGGCGCGGGCCTCGTCGAGGGTCGTGGCGATGCGGCTGTCGAGCACCGGCACGCCCACCTCGCGCATGCGCTTCTTGAACAGGTCGCGGTCCTCTGCGCACTCGATCACGTCAACGTCGGCACCGATCAACTCAACGCCATGGCGCGCGAGCACTCCAGCCTTGGCCAGGTCGATGGCCAGGTTGAGCGCGGTCTGCCCGCCAAGCGTGGGCAGGATGGCGTCGGGGCGCTCCCTGATGATGATGCTCTCGGCCGATGCCACGTCGAGCGGCTCGATGTAGGTGCGATCGGCCACACCCGGGTCGGTCATGATGGTGGCCGGGTTCGAGTTGACCAGCACCACCCGATACCCCTCGTCGCGGAGGGCACGGCAGCCCTGGGTTCCTGAGTAGTCGAACTCACCCGCCTGGCCAATGATGATGGGGCCGGACCCGAGCACCATGATGGTCTTGAGGTCTGTGCGTGCGGGCATCAGGCCACCACCCGATCGCGGAACGAGCGGAACAGATACGCCGCGTCATGCGGCCCCGGCCGCGCCTCGGGGTGGTACTGCACCGATGCCGCCAGTAGCTCCGGCGCCGCCAGACCCTCCACCGAGCCGTCGAAAAGGCTTGTGCGGGTGACCTGCACGCCGTCCGGCAGTGAATCTGCTGCCACCGCGTACCCATGGTTTTGCACAGTGATCTCCACAACTCCGTCCTCTGCCCGCTGAACGGGGTGATTGGCGCCACGGTGCCCGAACGGCAACTTCTCGGTGCGCAGCCCGAGCGCATGGGCCAGCATCTGATGGCCAAGGCAGATGCCGAACAGCGGAACCTGACCCAGCACGCCCCGGACCGCCTCAATGACCGGCGTGACCGCAGCGGGATCGCCAGGCCCATTGGAGATGAACACCCCGTCGGGGCCAAGGGCGAGGATCTCATCTGCCGTAATGCCGGCGGGTACCACCTCAACGCGCATCCCGGCTCCGGCGAGTCCGCGCAGGATCCCCTCCTTCATGCCGCAATCCACCGCCACGATGCGGGGGCCATCGTCGCCCAACGTGCGGGCAACCCCGGCGGCCTCTGACGCGAGGTCGCGGCCATCGAGCGACGGGTGCTCGCGCACCAACGCCAGAAGCTCCTCAGCGCCCATCTCGGTACTCACCCCGCCACGCATGGCGCCGTTGTCGCGCAGATGACGTACAAGGCGCCTGGTGTCGGCGTCCTCCACCGCCACCACGCCCTGCGCGATGAGCCACGACCTGAACCCCGTGCCACCTGCCACCCCCGGGGAGTCACCGATGCGCGTGGCGATGACCGCCTCCGGCCACACGCGCGGGCTCTCGAGACACCGGTCACCTGTGCCGTAATTGCCAATCATGGGAGCGCTGAAGGTGAGAATCTGCCCCATGTATGACGGGTCGGTGACCGCCTCCTGATAGCCAATCATGCCGGTGGTGAACACCATCTCACCAAGCGCCGTTCCGCGCGCACCCGCAGCGCGCGCCGGCAGCACCAGGCCATCTTCCAGCACGATGACCGCGCTCATCTGACCAGCGCCGAGATCGCCTTGAACTCCGGTCCGCCCGCTTGGCCAAGCATCTCGAACAGCACCATCTCGGCTGATGTCACATGGGCGCCCGCCTGGGCGGCCTTCGCGAGCCCGGCGTCGCGGTTGGCCGCGGTGCGCGAACTCACGGCGTCGGCTGCCACGTGCACCGACGCCCCACGTGAGAGCAGGTCGTGCACCGTCTGGTTGACGCACACGTGGGCCTCAATGCCGCACACCACCCAGGTCTCGCACCGGGCAGCGTCGTAGGCCGATTCAAACCCCTCCACCCCACAGGCCGAGAACCGGGTCTTCTCAATGACCGGCGTCCCCTCGGGCAGGCGCTCAGCAAGCTCGGGCACCGTGTGGCCGAGCCCTTTCGGGTACTGCTCCGTGACGATGACCGGGCGACCCATCACGCCGAAGCCCTCCGCCAGCAGACCGCAGTTGGCAACCACGGAGTCGAAGCCGTCGATGACCGGCCGAAACGCATCTTGGACGTCAATAATGATGAGGCCCGCGTCCTCGCGACGGGCCAGCGCGGGGTGACGGATGCTCACGCGTTCCTCCGATAGACGTCCTGGCCACCGGCGAGGGTCATGACGACCTGTCCGGTGAGTTGCATGCCGACGAAGGCCGCGTTGGTTGATTTGCTTGCGTACGGCCGCTCGCCCACCACATCGGTGGCGGCAAGATCGACAACAGCGAGGTCTGCGCGTGCGCCATCGGCGAGGGAGGGAACCGGAAGCCCGAAGATGCGAGCCGGGTTGGTGCTCATGCGCAGCACCAGGTCTGAAAGATCCATCCGACCTCCCACCACCAACTCGGTGTGGCACGCCGCGAAGGCCGTCTCCAGCCCGATCACACCAAACGGCGCAGCCGCGAACGGGTTCTCCTTCTCATCTGCCGGGTGCGGCGCGTGGTCGGTGGCAATGCAGTCGAGCGTGCCGTCGATGAGCGCCTCGATGAGCGCCTCCCGGTCGTCCGATCCACGCAGTGGCGGGTTCATCTTGAACTTGGCCGGGTCGGGGTCGTCACCCACCACCTGATCGGTGAGCAGCAGGTGGTGTGGCGTGACCTCAGCGGTCACGGACACCCCGCGGGCCTTCGCCAGGCGGATCTCCTCCACCGTTTCGCGTGCGGACACATGACAGATATGGATCCGGGCATCTTCGTATGCCGCCAGCGAACAGTCGCGCGCCACCTGAACCGCCTCCGACACGCCGGGGATCCCAGCCAGCCCGATGCGCGCGGAGATAACGCCCTCATGCATCACACCGGCCCCCGAGAGGCTCATGTCCTCCTCGTGCAACGTGAAGAGCAGGTCTGCAGCCTTCTGGTACTGGAGAGCCCGGCGCATCACTGATGCATTGGCGACAGGCACACCGTCATCCGACAGTGCCGCGGCGCCGGCCTCGGCCAGATCACCGTGCTCGGTCAGCTGGTCGCCCATCTGCCCCACCGTAATTGCGGGAATGAAGCCGGTTGGAACCACGGCCTCGCGCGCGGCGCGGTCGAGCAGCGAGCCGAGAATGCTCGGGCTGTCGGTTGGCGGCTGGGTGTTGGGCATGGCGAGCACGGTCACCACACCGCCGGCCGCAGCGCTGGCGGTGCCGGTGGCAATGTCCTCGGCATGCTCCTTGCCCGGCGTGCGCAGGTGCACGTGCACGTCGACAAGGCCGGGAATGACGGTGAGCCCCCTGCCGTCAACCACCTCAAGGCCGTCTGGGTCGCCCCCGATAACACCGTCACGGACGACCAGATCGCCCTCGCGGTCGATTCCGGCGGCCGGATCAAGGATCCGCGCGCCGCGAATGACGACGTTCGCACGCGCACCGGGGCGCTGCGGCAGCCGCACCCGCGAATTAGGCACGTAGGTGCTCATGCCGCCTCCAATGTGACGCCGGGCACGCCCGGGGCCGCCGTCTGCGACTCGCTCAGCACGTCGTAGAGCACCGCCATGCGCACCACCAATCCATTTCCGGCCTGGGCCTCAATGAGCGTCGACGGATCGTCGACCACCTTTCCGCTGATCTCGACCCCGCGATTGACAGGACCTGCGTGCATCACCCGCTGGCCGGTACGCAGCCGGCTGTGATTGACCTGATACATACGTGCGTACTCCTCAAGCGAGGGCACAAACCCGCCGGTGCCCATGCGCTCGAGCTGCATACGAAGTACGTACACGACGTCGGCATCTGCGATGTCGCGGATATCGGCGGACACTTCGGTGCCAAGGGCTTCGCCGAGGTAGCGGGGCACGAGAGTGGGGGGCGCGACAACCGTGACTTTCGCGCCCATCATGCGAAATGCCGAGATGCCCGACCGTGCGACCCGTGAATGCAGCACGTCACCCACGAATGCCACATGCAATCCCTCGATGGGAGCGATCTCACGCTGCACCGTGTAGAGGTCAAGCAGTGCCTGAGTGGGGTGCTCCCCGGTGCCGTCACCAGCGTTGACCACTGCTGCGCTGGTGTGCCGGGCCACAACGTCGCAGGCACCAACCTGGGGGTGGCGCACCACGAACACGTCGGGGTCGTAGGCCTCGAGTGTGCGAATGGTGTCCTTGAGGGTCTCACCCTTGTCCATGCTGGTGCCGGCGCCCTTGATGCTCACCACGTCGGCCGACAGCCGCTTGGCCGCGAGTTCGAATGATGTCGACGTGCGGGTGGATGGCTCGAGAAACAGATTGATGACCGTGCGCCCCCGGAGCGTGGGCACCTTCTTGATATCCCGCTCCATCACCTCGCCAAAGCGCTCGGCCGTACCAAGAATGCGCCCGATCCCATCGACGTCGAGGTCACCGATGCGGATGAGCGACGAGCGCGCGCTCATGCGGTTGCCTCCAACAGCACCTCGTCAGACCCGTCGATCTCAGCCAGATGCACCGTGATGCGCTCGCCCGGCCCGGTGGGCAGGTTGCGGCCCACGTAGTCGGGACGGATGGGCAGCTCACGGTGCCCCCGGTCAACGAGCACCGCGAGTTCCACAAGCGGGGGCCGACCGTAATCAAACACCGCGTCGATGGCGGCGCGGATTGTGCGCCCCGTGAACAGGACATCGTCCACCAGAATGACCGAGTGCTTGCCGATGTCGAAGTCGAGCACCGTCTCACCCACCACCGGCACAACGCCGCGGCGTCCGCCGCCCACACCGACGTCGTCGCGGTACAGGGCGATGTCCACCGACCCGATGGCCGGGGTGGCCCCCGAGAACTCGGTGATGAGTGCGCGGAGGCGATCGGCCAGTGGAACGCCGCGTGTGTGCAGCCCCACAAGCGCGATGGCGGATGGGTCGGGGTGATGCTCCACGATCTCGTGGGCGATACGCGCGATCGTCCGCCGGCACTGTTCGGCGTCAATCAAAACCTTGGCAGCCATGGCGCTACCCGTTCGGGGGTGCGAAAAGCCCGTGCAGGGACTGGGGTGCGCTCATGTGACTGCTCCTTCCCGGCCTCACAGGACCGGCGTTAAAGGGTTGCGTCGGGCAGCGTAGCAGGAGCCTCCGCGGCTGCCTGTCCATCCTCGCGGGCCCCCCGGCCGAGTCGCTCCTGCACCGGCACAAGCCGCGGCTCGCCGCGCTCGCGGAACGGGATCTCAACCTGATCAAAGTCGCGGGGTACCACCACGGACTTCACAATCCGCTCGGCCTCACGTCGCACCTCGCGCGGCTGTACGCGCGTGCTGATGTGTGTGAGCGCGAGCATGCGCACCCCGGCATCACGCGCCAAGGTGCCGGCCTCCTCTGCAGTGCTGTGACGCGTCTCAATCGCCCGGTCACGATCCTCCGACGTAAACGTGGCTTCGTGCACCAGCAGGTCGGCACCCATCGCAGCGTCCGCCGTGCCCGCGCACGGACGGGTATCGCCCGAGAACACGACGGTGCGGCCCTCGCGGGCCTCCCCCATCACCTGATCCGGACGTACCACCGCGCCATCGGCAGCGCGCACCTCCCCGCCACGCTGCAGCACTCCGAAGTCGGGTCCCGACTGCACGCCCAGCGCACGGGCCGCGTCCACGTCAAACGCCCCGGGACGGTCCTCCTCCGCAAGGGCGTACCCCAAGGAGCGGATGCCGTGGTCGGTGTGGAAGGCCCGAAGCTCCATGCCGTCCTCCCGGATGACGGCGCCCGGGGAGGCCTCCATCACGTCGAGGCGGAAGGGCAGTCGGCCGATGACCGGGTGCAACGTGTCGAGCAGGGCCTCAAGACCCGGTGGGCCCACAAGGAGCAGCTCGCGCTCACGCCCGCGCAGCCCGTAGGTCTTGAACATTCCGGGGAGCCCGAGGAAGTGGTCGCCGTGCAGGTGCGTGAGCAGGATGGCGTCGACGTCGGTGAGTCCGAGCCCCGAGCGCAGCAACTGGCGCTGGGTTCCCTCGCCGCAGTCGATCAGCCACCGTGCACCGCCACGGGCAACCAGCGTGGCCGACGTGCCCCGTGCGGCGCTCGGCACTGACGCAGACGTGCCGATGAATGTGACCTGGAGATCCACGCGCTGACCCTATTGCACAGTGCGGATGAGTTCGGCCGGAAGATTGGCTCCGTCATCATCCAGATTCACAAACCGCAGAGTAAGAGGCCCATCGCCTTCCACCTCGATCACCACCATCGAGTGGTGCGGCTGCCTGCGCCGGTCGGTGGCGCTACCGGGGTTGATGATCATGAAGCCGTCGGGCGCGGTGGCACACAGGGGAATGTGCGAGTGCCCGAACGCGACGGCGGTGCAGCCGGGAAACCGCTTTCGAAGGCGCGCGAGCCGGCCCGTCTCGGGGCCCCCGTTGTGCACCAGGCCAAGCCGGCGCCCGCCGGGCAACTCCACCTCTGCCGTGGCTGGCAGCAACGCCTTCACCGCGTCGTCATCAGCGTTGCCATTGATCGCAACCACCGGGGGGCCGATTGCCGTCAGCTGGGTGAAGCAGTCCATGTCGGCGAGGTCGCCTGTGTGGACAATGGCATCCGCTACCTGGCACTCGGCCAGACACGCATCGGGGAGACGCGACAGCCCCCGCGGGAAATGGGTATCGCCAAGCAACGCGATGCGCAAGAAGTGCCTCCGAACGAGTACGCGCGGCAGGATTCGAACCTGCGACCCCTGGCTCCGGAGGCCAGTGCTCTATCCACTGAGCTACGCGCGCTTGCTGGCCTGAGTGTAGACCCCCCGTCTGGCCATGCCCCTCGTGGTGGCCCTACGGGGCGACGTTGATCGTGCCCGCCGAGGCCTTCGGCTTGAGGATGGACACCACCAGGATCACGGTGCTCGTGGGTGCGCTGGCGAAGTGGCGCATGCCGGCTGGCTCCACCACACCCTGCCCGGGATGCACCACCCGCGTCTGCCCCGGGCGGATGGGAATCTTCTTCGGATCCATTCCGGCCCGGGGGATGCTGAGGTACGCGGTACCGCGCTCCACCGTGTAGGTCAGGTCCCCCTGCTGCACCCGCACGAGCTGTGTACCCGGGTGATAATGCAGCGGCAGAGTGGTGCCCTTGGGGATCGTGACTTTGTACATATTGAGCACATAGCCGGGGGCTCCCTGGGCCGGAGAGCTTGATACCAGCTCGCGCACCGCCTCGGCAGATGCGATCGTTGCGGGGATGGCTGCCAACGCAATACCGATGGCCAGGGCGCGAACCGTGCGGTTTCTCATACGCGGAAGTCTACGGGTGGCCGCTAATGTCGTTCGAATGGCCGACTCCCGCACATGGAATGTGGCCCTGCCCGAAGGTGCCGAGACACCGTTCAGCGTGTGGGTAAATGGCGAACCACGGCACGAGGGCGAGCACTACACCGTTGAGGGACGGTGGCTCCGGTTCACCACCCCCCTCGTTCCGAAGGTCAAGTCGAAGGGCTTCGGCCGCAAGATGGCGCTTCTGGCCGGCGTGGGCGTCTACGGCGACCAGAAGGCCGACGTGGTTGACCTGCGCTACCAGGTGGGCGGACGCGTGCAGCACGCCACCGAACTTCCCATCATTCCGCCGGAAGCACTCGACGCCGACAGCTAGGTCCTGAGGGCGTCCATCAGGTCGTCGTCCCATCGCTGGGAGTGCGTGAAGCCCGGCGGTGGCGCCATCTCGACCCGCTGATGCGCGGTGAGGGCCTCGACGATGACTCCCCCCATGGCCATTGACGCCATACGCGCCGGCAGGTGGTCGGGGCGGGGTACGCCCCGTGTGGTGCACATGAGGTGCACCAACTCGACCTGCGTGGGCATCGACTCCTCGGCCACTGTGTAGGTGCCCTCTGGCGCTGCCGATGCCGCGATGATTGCCGCGGCGGCGTCACGGGCGCCGATGACCGCGATGGGGTTGTCACCCGCTCCCACAATGCGAAACCGACGCATCTGCAGCCCGCGCGACATGTCGCAGATAAATCCGGAGGGGCCATAGGCCCAGGGCAGGCGCACGATCCGTACACCGGGACCCACCAGCGCACGCTCAGCCGCCAGGCCCGGGCGGGCGATATCGAGAGGACCATCTGCGTCGCCAATCGCGCACGTGCCCATCACCACATCCCGGCCGGCGGCGATGTCGTGAATGATCTCTGCGCCGGCCTGGGCCTCACGCTCCAACTTGCGCAGGTGTCGCCCGCGTACCGGTGGCGTAATGCGCGGGAGGCCCAGATGGAAGATAACCTCGGCGTCCTGTGCCGCACGGTCCCACTGGATCGACTCCCCGATGTCAGCCCGGATGGTCGTGGCGCCACGATCGCGAAGCGCCCACGCGCCCCGATCGGTACGGGCAAGCGCCGTTACCTCCACACCCTGCTCGAGGAGTGCATCCACCACTGCGCCGCCGATGAGGCCGGTGGCGCCGGTGACGAAGGCCGTTCCCAGTGCCGTGGCCGTCAGCCCCCTGCGACGGCAGGGAGGATGGTGACCTCCTGGCCGTCGGCCACTGCTGTGTCGATGCCCTGCTCAAAGCGGACGTCCTGCCCGGCGACGAACACGTTCACAAAGCGGCGCAGCTTGCCGTCCTGCGTCACACGATCACGGAAGCCGGGGTGATTGGCCTCAAGTTCGTCGATGATCGCCGCCACCGTGCCGGGTGCGCACTCAACCGTGCCGGCATTGCCGGTGAGCGGTCGAAGTGGAGATGGAATGCGAACGGTCACGCTCATCGGGGAATCCTCAGGGTCGTCGGGTTGATCATGCAGGAAGAGGGGTGCCGCGGCCTGCCACAGCAGCCTCGAAGTCGCCCACGGTGGGGCTGATTGTGACTGGCTCCACGCGATCGGCGATTGCGTCGAGGGTCTTCAGTCCGTCACCCGTGATGTAGAGCACCACGCGTTCGTCGGCGCCGATCTCGCCACGGTCCGCCAAGCGCTTGAGCACTGCGGTGGTCACGCCGCCCGCGGTCTCGGTGAAGATTCCCGTGGTCTCTGCCAGCAGGCAGATTCCGTCGGTGATCTCGCGCTCAGAGACCGCGTCGATTGATCCGCCGGTTTCATGGGCAACATCCAGCGCGAAGACCCCATCGGCCGGGTTGCCGATGGCGAGACTCTTGGCGATGGTGTCGGGACGCACCGGGGTCACGAAGTCAAGCCCGGCCTCGTACGCCGCCGCCACGGGTCCGCATCCCTGCGCCTGGGCGCCATTCATGTGCGGCACGTTGCCCTCAACCAGACCAAGCTCGAGAAACTCCCCGAAGCCGCGGCGGATCTTGGTGTACAGGGAGCCGGAGGCGATGGGCACGATGCAGCGATCTGGCAGCGTCCAGCCGAGTTGCTCAACCGTCTCGTAGGCGAGGGTCTTGCTGCCCTCGCTGTAGTACGGCCGCACGTTGACGTTGACGAACGCCCACGGGCGATCGGCGGCCAGCTCCATACACAGCCGGTTGACGTCGTCGTAGTTGCCATCAACGGCCACGAGCGTGCAGCCGTAGATACCCGTGGCAACGATCTTCTGAGACTCGAGGTCGCTCGGCACAAACACGAAGCTCTCCATGCCTGCGGCCGCAGCATGTGCCGCCACCGACTGGGCCAGATTGCCGGTGGATGCGCACGCGGCAACCTCAAACCCGAGTTCACGGGCCTTCTGCAGCGCCACGCTCACCACGCGGTCCTTAAAGGAGTGCGTGGGGTTGGCCGTCTCGTTCTTCACCCATACTTCGCCGAGGCCCAGGCGGGCAGCCAGGCGCGGGGCGGGCACAAGCGGGCTCATGCCCACAGGCAGGCCCACCTGGGTGTCAATCGGCGCGCAGGGCAGCAGATCGGCATACCGCCAGATTGACTGGGGGCCGGCCTCGATGGACTCACGGGTGACGTTGGCGCGCAGATAGTCGAGGTCGTACACGACCTCGAGCGGGCCGAAGCAGAACTCGCAGGCGTACGACGCGCCCAACGGCAGCTCTTCGCCGCACTCCTTGCAGCGGAGCCCACGTGCTCCTGTGACGCGCCCTTCCGTGTGTCCCATCCCAATCTCCCAATCGGTGCCGGGAGTCGAGGGTCACGGTGCGAACCTGCACGTCGACCATCGCATCTCCCAGGCATGAATGCCTGCTGGAATTGGCACCTGACGAGTATTCGCTGGTTGCCGCGGCTTCAAAGGGCCATACCCTCCACCGCTCTTGATGCAGGCAGCACGCTAGCGGAGCAACCCGCGCCGCGTCAAACGCATTGCCCAACTCACGCGATTTTGAAACGTTGAAACATTTCGGGGCACGTCGTCCGATGCGGCTGGTTACGATCCGCCCGTTCAATGATCGATTCCGCTGCCGACGAGCCCATCGCCCCGGACCCTGTGTCGCATGACGCCGAGGTCGTGGATTCCGCCCCCGAGAAGCGTCGGCTCTTCCGGCGCCGCACCGTGGTGACCCCGGCGTCTCCGGACGTCGTAGTTGAGTCCAGCGACACCGAGATGATCGAGGCCGACTCGCCCGAACGCATCCGCCCCGGCGTGCTGCGGCGACGTCGTCGCATGCTCCTCGGCCAGTACGAGCAGGGGATCTTTGATCTGGGTGGCCTTGCCCTTGAGCTATATGGCCGCGGGCTGCTGGCTGAAGAGGTGATGCGCCGACGCGCTGCCGAGGTGAGCGACCTTCGTGGTCAGGTGCATCAGGTGGATGATCAACTGGACGGCATCAAGTCGTCCCGTGCCGAACGGCGCCAGTCCGGTCGCGGCGCCAGCATCACCTGCCCGTCGTGCGGAGCACGCTGCAAGTCCGGGGCCAACTTCTGTGCCGAGTGCGGAGTACCCCTCGCCATCGTCACGGAGGTGGTGGAGGTGGAGCAGGACACCATCGTCATCACCGATATGCCCGAGCAGCCCACGCAAGTCATCGCCAGCGGCGCCGACGATCCTCAGGCCACGCAGGCCATTCCGATGCCCGGCGAGAGTGAGTCGAAGTCGTGACTCCGCACGACAGCCCGTACCCGGGCGTCGATCCGCCGCTCCCAGATCCCGCGGGCGGCGCCTCATCCGGTGATGACGCCGGCACGGTCGAGACACCCGCGCCGCCTCCCACCTGCTCGGTGTGCGGTTGCGAACTTGACCCCGCGCAGACCTACTGCCTTGAGTGCGGATCACCGACTCCGCTCGCCCCCAAGATGCGGCGCGGCGCTGGTGGCCTCGCAAGCGTGGCAATCGGGCTGGCAATCCTTGGCGCTGGCGCAGGTGCCCTCGCCTACGTGGCGTCCAACGACGATGGTGGCCCTGGAGCGGTTCCGGTGCCCATGGTCAGCACGGCGCCGGTCATCACGGTGCCCACGACGGCGATTCCCACCACCAGCACCGACTCAAGCCTGCCCGGAGACACGATGGGCACCCTCCCCACCGACACGAGTGGATTGTTGCCAGACACCACGGGCACCACTGGCGGCCTTCCTGTTGACACCACTGCAACCACCGGCGACTCCGGTGTGCTCACGGTGACTGGCCCTGGGGTGGACGGGCAGACCACCAGCGAATTGCCCACCACGAGCGACTCAACTGGTTCGTCAGGCAGCGGTTCATCTGCCACCGGGTCCGATGACTGGCCGTCAGGGACCAGCGGTTGGACTGCCATCGTGTCGAGCGTCAAGAACGAGGCGGCCGCGCGATCGGCGGCATCGAAGCTCCAGTCGTCTGGTCAGCCGGGTGGGGTGCTGTTCAGCACCGACCATCCGTCGCTTCGTCCCGGGTACTGGGTGGTGTTCTCGGGAGTCTTCACCACCAAATCTGAGGCACTCTCACAGGCGCGGTCGCTCGTGGGCACGTACCCCGGCTCATACCCGCGCGAGATCTCCTCGTAACAGCCGGGTTGGTGCGCCTCAGCGGGTGAGGCGGATCGCACGTGTGATGCCCGCCCGTGAGGCGTCGCCGAGCACCACCACACTGCCGCGCCCCCGCGCACCAGACGTGGCGATGGACACCATCCCCGACGGCGCCACGCGGGCTGTGCCCACAATGCGCGCTCCCACGCGAACCTGCACCCGTAAGCCCGTCGCCAAAGGCCCCACCTTTGCGGTCACGCGCCCCGCCGATGCCCGCAGCGCGGACAGCGACACGCCGCGCGCCAGAGTGGCCACCGGGCCGAGCGCAAGCCTTCCGCCTTCTGTCGTAGTGGCCGTGATCGCCATGCGACCCTCAGCACCTGCCACCCGCACATGCAGCCACGTCCAGGAGCCGTCGCTTGCCGTGAGGCGCGTCTGTGCCCCTCCCGCGGATGCGACGACAGTTCCTGACCCCCGCACCGCGACGCCGAGATACCGGGAGGCACCACTCATTGCAACTTCTGGGGTCGTGGCGGTGAGCATTCCGTCATCCACCCGGATGGCCGAGCGACCCCACGAGCGCGCAACCACCGGGAGCCCTCCGGCCACCGACCACCCCGCCAGCACCGCCCGCACCGGACCCATGCCACCAACGAGCAGACGCCGACCGAACGATGACACCGGGTCGAGCACGATGCGCACCGTCTGCCCGGCAACAGCGCCGACCGGTACATCCATTGAGCGCACGCCCCGGTCCGGCACGAGCGTGATGAGCGGGATGTCGGGCCCACCGCCTTCTGGTCGCGCCCGCACCTGCACGAACGCATTCGCACCCGGCACGCCGATGCTCACGGGCATCACCTGCGCCCCCTGTGGGATGGCCACCACGGGGCCCAGCACGGTGGTGTTGTCTGATGCCGAGATAACGGGGCCATCGGCGAGCACCATCGAGGTCGCAGGGCCCATAACGCCCCAGCCGACGAGTCCTGACAGCAGATCGCCGTTGGGCACCGCCAGAAGATCGGACGCCGGGCCAAGCGGCACACCAGCCGGAGCGGCGCCGGCAGAGGCGACGATGACGAGCGTTGCGACGAGCGTTGCGGAAACGATTCGGACGGCGATTCCCGGGTCGGGGATAGATTGCCCGCCCATGGTAGATCCCATTCGGGGGGAGACCCCGCACACTCGGGTCGGCGTCGACGTCGGCGGCACATTCACCGACGCCGTCGTGGTGTCGGCGCACGGCGTCTTCGCGGCCAAGGTTCCCACCACCCCGCACGATCAGGGGGAGGGCGTCGTTGCCGCGGTGGCAGCCGCGCTCGACGCCGCCGGGGTGACCGGCGCGGAGGTCCGGTCGCTCGCCCACGGCATGACGGTGGGCACCAACGCACTCCTCGAGCGGCGCGGCGCCCGGGTGTGTCTGATCACCACGCAGGGTTTTGAGGACATCCTCGAACTGCGCCGGCAGGACCGGGCCGCGCTGTACCGCCTTTGGCAGCAGCATCCGACCCCGCTCGTGCGCGCAGACCACGTGGTGGGCGCCAGAGAGCGCATGACCCCCACTGGTATCGAACTGCCACTCAGCGACGATGCGATTCGTGAGGTGGTCGCCGCAGTGGTGGCACTCAACCCCGAGTCGGTGGCGATCGGCCTGCTCTTTGCCTACCGGGATCCATCACACGAGGCCGCGCTCGCACGCGCCATACGCGCAGCACTTCCGGGTGTCCCCATCTCCATCTCATCTGAGGTGCTCCCGGAGATCAGGGAGTACGAGCGCGTTGCCACCACGGCCCTTGACGCCTACCTCGCGCCCGTGCTCCTCACCTATCTCAAGCGCCTCTCGGGCCGTACGGCAGCGGCCGGCCTACCGGAGCCCTCCATCATGCAGTCGAGCGGTGGCCTGATGAGCCTCGGTGTGGCAACCACGCATGCTGCGCGCACCGTCCTGTCTGGTCCCGCGGGCGGCCTGGTGGGTGCTGCGGCAGTTGCAGCGAGTATTCATGAGCCGCTCGCCCTGGCGTTCGACATGGGTGGAACATCATGCGATGTCGCCCTCATCGACGACGGCCAACCCGCGCGGGCGCCGGGGCGCTCCGTCGCCGGACACCCGGTCCACCTGCCCATGCTCGACATCCACACGGTGTCGGCTGGCGGCGGCAGCATCGCGTGGGCAGATGGCGGCGGCGCCCTGCGTGTGGGGCCGCACTCGGCCGCGGCGGTTCCGGGACCCGCCGCATACGGCCTCGGTGGCACGGAGCCCACGGTCACCGACGCCAATGTGGTGCTCGGTCGCGTGACCGGGGATCTCGGTGCCGGGGGCGAGATACACCTCGATCAGGTGCGGGCGCTCGAGGCTGTGACGGCATTCGGTGAGACACTCGGTCTTCGCCCGGTGCAATGCGCCGAGGGCATCATCGCTGTGGCCGTCTCGCAAATGGTGGGGGCGCTCCGCGTGGTGAGCGTGGAACGCGGCATCGATCCCCGGTGCGGCGTACTGATCGCGTTTGGTGGCGCCGGGCCGATGCACGCCTGCGACGTGGCCGACTCGCTTCAGATCGCGCGCATCGTATGTCCGGCATCCGCGGGTGTGCTGGCCGCACTGGGCATGGTGGTGGCTGGGGAGCGCTGCGACTACGTGCAGACGGTGCTTCTTCCCGCCGCAGATCACGCATCGCTTGCTCGCGCGGCCGCCCCACTAGTCGTGATGGCCATGGCAGATGTCCCCGGCGGGCGCCTTGAGGCCCACGCCGACTGCCGCTACATCGGACAGAGCCATGCGCTGACCATCCCATGGGACCCGCAGGCCCCGGGCGCTGGACTCGCGGACGCATTTCATGCTGCCCACGAGCGCGCATCCGGCGGGGCCATGCCGGGTCGGGCCGTCGAGGTTGTGTCGCTCCGTGTCGCGGCCATCTGCGACGGCCCGGAGATTCCCGGGGGTGTCGCGGCACCCGCAGGCCCCCCGATTTCCGGTCCCATCAGCATTCCCATGGACGGCAGCACGTGCTGGGTCGCCGACGGATGGATTGCCACAGCACACCCTGGTGGTGCAATTACGCTGGAGCGCTCATGAGTGGTCTTGACCCGATCGGCCTCCAGGTCTGGAACGCCACTCTGTGCGCGGTTGCCGACGAGATGCAGGCCGCATTGGTGCGCGCGGCCTTCAGCGTCACCATCAAGGAGCGTCGCGACTGCAGCACGGCAATCTTTGATGCGCATGGGCAAATGGTGGCGCAGTCGGACTCGATCCCCGTGCACCTGGGTGCCATGCCCGAGGCGGTCGCTGCCGTGATGGCCCGCGGTGCGCTGCCGGGCGAGGCGTGGATCATCAACGACCCGTTTCGGGGCGGCACGCACCTGCCAGACATCACGATCGTCTCCCCCATTGCCGTTGATGGCACCACCGTGGCACACGCGGTCACACGCGCCCACCACGCGGATGTCGGCGGCATGGCACCTGGATCCATGCCGGCGGGGGCCCGGGAGATTGTTCAGGAGGGCCTGATCATTCCGCCAATGCGTCTGGCATCACCAAGTGGCGTTGATCAGGGCCTTGTCGATCTCATCCTCGCGAATTCCCGCACGCCGGATGAGCGCCGGGGCGATCTGGCGGCTCAGCTGTCCGCACACCGCCTCGCTCAGACGCGGATGGACGATCTGGCACTGCGACGCGGCGGTGTGCATGCCATCGCGGCAGTGATGGACGACATTCTCGCCTACGCGCAGCGACGCACACGTGCGGCGATTTCCGCACTTCCCGACGGCCGTTGGACCGGCCTCGAATGCCTTGAGGGCGACGGCGTGACCGATGACGACATCGTTATCCGCGTGGCGGTCACCATCAGCGGCGATGCGATGACCGTGGACTTCACCGGCAGCGACCCCGCCGGACCGGGCAACCTCAACTGCCCCATCGCCGTGACGCGGTCAGCGGTGTACTTCGCTGTGCGCGTGGCGATTGACCCTGACATCCCGGCATCTGCGGGTGCATTCGCCCCGGTCACCATCATCGCCCCCGAAGGCAGCGTGGTGAACGCCCGCCCGCCCAGCGCAGTTGCGGCGGGCAACGTGGAGGGCTCGAGCCGAATCACCGACGCGGTGATGGGCGCTCTGTCGGGTGCCACCGATGTGCCGGCCCAGGGGCAGGGGACCATGAACAACCTCACGCTCGGGTTCCCGGGCCGGGTGTATTTCGAGACTCTCGGTGGAGGCCAGGGAGCCTCACCGCGTGGCGACGGGCCTGATGCCGTACACGTCACGATGAGCAACACGCTCAACACTCCGGTTGAGGCCCTGGAGGTGGCAATGCCCGTGCGTGTGGAGCGCTACTCGGTCCGGCGTGGATCGGGCGGCACCGGTCTGCACCGCGGCGGCGACGGTGTGGTGCGTCGCATCCGGCTCCTCGAAGATGCCGATGTGTCGCTCATCGCGGAGCGACGTCGCTCGGCACCCCGTGGGCTCGGCGGCGGGAGCGACGGCACTCCGGGCTCGACGCGCATCGACGATGCGCCGGTGAGCGGCAAATGGCGTGGCCGCATCTCCGCCGGTTCGGTTATTGAGCAGCGCACGCCCGGCGGCGGGGGCCACGGCATCGCCTGACTGCACCCTGCGGGTGTTACTTGGCGAGGTCCTTGCCCACAACCACCACGGCATCGGCGGTGCCGATACGCCCTTCCGCCAGCGCATCGACCGGCACAGCAGTGGTGATGCCCAGATCCTTGCCCAGGTTCCAGGCCACTTCCTTGCGACCGGGCAGATATTCGATCTGTGACGTCGGCAGGTCCTGCTTCGCGGCGTTATCCACGACCCCAAGGGTGTATCCGGCCGCCTGCACGCGTGGTGCCACGCGGTTGGCTGCTGCACCAGACACGCCACTCGCGTTGAGCACGGCCACGGTGTACGCAGCCTTGTTGGCCAGTGGAGGCACCACTTCGGGGATCGTCCCGCCCACGTCAACAGTGGTGCCGGTGGTGCCGGACGTCGCACTCGTCGATGCCCCGGCACTTGCCGGTGTGGACGACCCGCCATCACCACGCAGGAGGAAGAACCACACGCCACCTGCCACGATCGCCACGGCGAGCACGGCAATTAGCACCACGAGCGCGCCATTTCCCCCGCCCGACTTGGCGTTCTTTGTGCCTGGTCCGGCCTTCGCCCGCGAGGTGCTGCTCTTGGCATTGGCGCGCGCCCGAGCCGTGGACCGTGGCTGCGCCTGGGCAGCAGCGGCGGCACCACCGGCGGCGTCACGTACCGCCGCATCTGCTGCGGCATTCGGGGCAGACCCGGGCAGAGCGTCTGCCTGTGCCGCCAATTGGGCATCGGAGGTCTCAACGCGGACCTCGGGCGACGTGGTAATCGCCCGGACCCGTTCCAGCGAGGGTGCTGCGGCCATGGGCACGGGCGGCCCAATGCGATCCTCCAGCCGCTTCAGCGATCGCCCCTGACGGACGATCACCACGGTGAGGGCGATAAACGCCACGACGCCGATTGCGGCAGCCGCGATGATGATGATGTCCAGCAGGTCCACTGGCAGGCCACGCTACCAGCAGGCCCCGATGCCCGACGCCACCGACAGCCCGAAATGCGGGGTCAGGCGCCCGGCGTCACCCTGTACGCGTCAAATACCGACTCGACGTTTCGCAGGTGCCCCGTGAGCACCCGCAGGGTGTCGATATCGGCCATCTCCAGCACAAAGCGATGCCGGGCCATCTGATCATCAACCTGGCACTGCGCCGAAAGGATGTTGACCCCGTTCTCGGCGATGGTGCGTGAGATGTCCTCGAGCAGGCGATGGCGATCCCAGGCCTCCACGGCGAGCTCCACGCCAAAGGCGTGCCGGCTCTCCCCGCCCCACGCCACGGGCGTGAATCGCTCCGGGGACCGCATGAGCGCGCGCGTATTCGGGCAGTCCTCACGATGGATCGTGATACCGCGTCCAAGCGAGATGTACCCCACGATGTCATCCCCGGGAACCGGCTTGCAGCACTTGGCGAGTCGCACCATCACATCGGCCACGCCCTCGATCTCGATTCCGAGATCTGTGGACACGCCGCCCTGGCGCATGCGGTTATTGCGGCCCTCGGGCGCGGTGGGCTGGGACTCAACCCCGCCCTCCTGTGCCTTGAGAGACGAAATGATCTTGTTCACCACCACCTGAGAGGAGGTCTTGCCAAGGCCGAGCGAGATGTAGAAGTCCTCGGCCCGCTTGAAGCCCATCTCCTCAATCACCCCCGCAAACAGCGGTGACCCCACGATGCGCTGATTGGGAAGCCCGGCCTTTCGCAGGGCGTCCTGCAGCAGTTCACGGCCATGGTGCTCGGCATCCTCACGCCGTTCCCGGCTGAAGAACGACCGGATGCGCGAGCGGGCCTTTGAGGTCTGCACCACGCCCAGCCAGTCGCGCGATGGGCCGCGGGGCTGCTTGGAGGTGAGGATCTCCACGAAGTCGCCCGACTCGAGGTGCTGGGTGAGCGGCACGATGCGGCCGTTGACCTTCGCACCCACACACCGGTGCCCCACGTCGGTGTGCACGTCGTAGGCGAAGTCGAGTGGCGTGGAACCTGCGGGAAGCGCCCGCACCTCGCCCTTGGGCGTGAATACGAACACCTCCTGCGAGTACAGATCGCCCTTGAGCGACTCAATGAACTCGCCGGGGTCCGTGGTGTCGCGCTGCCAGTCCATCATGCGTGACAGCCACTCGAGCCGGTCGTCAGATGCAGTCTCGTGGGCGCGATTCTCTGCCTTGTACAGCCAGTGGGCGGCCACGCCGTACTCGGCCGTGCGGTGCATCTCCAGTGTGCGGATCTGGATCTCGAGCGGAGTGCCCTGAGGCCCGATCACCGTGGTGTGCAGCGACTGGTACATGTTCAGCCGCGGCATGGCGATGTAGTCCTTAAATCGCCCGGGAATGGGCTTCCACAGCGAGTGGATGGTGCCCACCGCGCCGTAGCAGTCCTTTACCGAGTCCACGATCACCCGCATCGCGGTGAGGTCGTAGATCTCGTTGAATTCCTTGCCCTTGCGGGTCATTTTCTCGTAGATCGAATAGAAATGCTTGGCCCGGCCGATGATCTCCACCGGCTCCACGCCCACCTTCCGCAGTTCGTCCGCCAGGTATCCGCCAGCCTCCGCCACGTACTCCTCGCGGTCCACCCTGCGCTGATTGACCATCTGCTGGATTTCCGCGTAGCGCTTGGGGTGCAGCGCCCCAAACGCCAGATCCTCAAGCTCCCACTTGAGGGACTGGATTCCAAGCCGGTGCGCGAGCGGCGCGTACACCTCGAGGGTCTCGCGCGCCTTCTGCACCTGCTTCGCCTTGCTCATGTACTGAAGCGTGCGCATGTTGTGCAGGCGGTCCGCGAGCTTCACGAGCAACACGCGGATATCGCTCGACATCGAGACGATGAGCTTGCGGTAGTTCTCGGCCTGCCGCTCCTCCTGGCTTTCAAAGTGGATTCGCGTGAGCTTGGTCACCCCATCCACCAAAGCGGCCACCTCGGCACCGAACTGGCCCTCGACGTCCTCGTGCGTGGCGGCGGTGTCCTCCACCGTGTCGTGCAGCAGGGCCGCCTGGATGGTCTCGCCATCGAGGCCGAGTCCAGCACAGATCCGCGCCACCCCGAGCGGATGGGTGATGTACGGCGCACCCGACTGGCGAAGCTGGTCGTGGTGGCGCTCATCGGCGTACGCGTATGCGCGCCGAATGGCGTCGGCGTCGGTATCGGGGTGATTGGACAGCACCTCGCGTACCAGCTCCTCGAGTTCCGAGGGGCCGGTCGCCGGCGTCAGTCCAAGGTCGGCGAGCGGTGTTCCCACAGGTCCTACGATAACGCGCCGGCGGGGAAAGTCGGACCCTCCACGGAGCCACTTGCGTACTCGGGCAGTGCTCCGAAGATGTCGAGGGTCATCGCGCGCGCCGTGAGCTGCCGTGCCTGGTCGAGCAGGGCAGCCGCATGCAGACCCGTTTGGGTGGTCTCAAGGTCAGATCGCCCGACCCCGTCGCACACCGTGATGCCCGCATCGTCAACCGTAATGAGTCCCGCCTCGCGAAGCGCAGCAAGTGCGATCGCAATTGCGCGTGGCGACCGCGAGACGGCCCCATCCCCCGCGAGCAGGTGGTCGAGGTCGGAATCCCATGGCATGAGTGCACTGGCGGCCTTCAGCGACGGCCAGAGCCCACGGGCGACATCACGCACCGAGAGATCGGCCTCGGCCACCCCGAGCGCATAACGGGCCTCATCCTCACCCCACGCCAGATGCACCGTGCGCCCCGCACCCGCCGTGCGAAGCGCCACGATGTCCGCGTCGAACACCGGCGGGTCAACCACCACGAGGTGCACGTCGTCCGGCAGTACCAGGTCGACCAGCGCGCGGGGATCGAGGAGCGCGAGCAGCGGCCCGCCCCGTGCAAGGGCCAGGCGCGACGCCATCGCGTCACGGTCGCAACGGTCACCGCCGAGAATTGCCACCTCGACCCCGAGCCTCCCCGGAAACAGGACCTCCGACAGGGCGGCGCGTCGGCGCGGCACGTCGGCCACCACCGCAACAACCCCACCGTCAGCACCGGCAAGTGCGGCGATGAGCGAAAGCGCCCGCCCCTCGCCCCGGCGGTCCACGACGTCCGCAGGCGGCTCGAGGTGCGCCGAGGACACGGCGGCAGGAAATGGTGAATCCAGCAGGCGGCGCAGTCCGGACATGTGCACGCGGTCCTGGCATGTGACGTCACAGGCAGTGGCACAGCCACCAGGAACGAGTGGGCCATCAGGTAGGTGCACGATGGCCTCGAGCGTCACCCGCGGCCCCACGGTGTCCTGCCAGCGCTCCACCTCGAGGCGCGCCACGGCGTCGTAGCGCGCATCCTCGCCTGCACTCTTCAGTTCCGGGCCCTGGTCCCCCATCTGGAAGCCAATCGCGGGTGCCATCACACCCCCAGCGGAGAGCCGGGCTTTCAGGTGCTTGCCACCACCCACACGTGAGATGCCCGTGATCGCACAGCCGGGCACCACAATGCGGGGCTCAGGGTTGCCGCGGCCAAATGGGGCCAGCGCCTCAAGGGCCTCGGCAGTCGCCAGCGTGAGGTCGGGACCACCGGCGACGGCATCCACGGATCGTGTGCGTGCCCGCGAGATCTCGCCCCTGCGCCCAGCCACGGCCGACTCGAGCGCCTCACGGAATGCGGCGATGTCATCGGTGGCCAGCGATACCCCCACGGCGCCCGCGTGACCACCCCAGCGCGTGAGCAGAGCATCGGCGTCGGCCACGATCGCATGCAGGTCCACTCCGGGAAGGCTGCGGCCAGACCCCTTGGCCTCGTCCCCGGAGGTGGCGAGCACGATTGCGGGTCGCCCAAACCGCTCCACCATGCGCGAGGCCACGATGCCCACCACACCCTCATGCCACCCCTCGCCCGCCACCAGTGTGATGGCGGCATCGGCTCGCTGACCGGTCTCGGCCTCCACAATCGCGATGGCCTCCGCCGTGACCTGTCGCTCGACGTCACGCCGCGTGGTGTTGAGGGCCCAGAGCTCCTCAGCAAGCGCACGGGCCTCGCGCTCGTCAGTTGCGAGCAGCAGTTCGAGGGCCCGCCCGGGGTCACCCAGACGGCCGGCGGCGTTGATTGCCGGCGCCAGCGTGAACGACAGGCCACGGGGTGTGATGACGCGGTGATTGGAGCCCGCCACCGCGCACAGCGCGTTGATGCCCGGACGCTCGCCGCGACGTATGGCCGCAATCGCCCGGTGCACCAGTCGCCGGTTCCCCTCGATGAGCGGCACTGCATCGGCGACCGTGGCGAGGCCGGCGAGGTCAATCCCCATCTCTGCGGACGGCGACAGCAGGTCGCCGTCCAGGCGCAGGGCGATGGCACGCGTGACATCAAATACCACGCCCGCAGCGGCGGGAAGTGCCTCCATCCCCCGCCCGAGTGCCGGGTTGGCGATGATGCCTGGTGGGCGCGCGCCGCCCGCCAGGTGGTGGTCGAGCACGATCACATCCATGCCCAACTCATGGGCGCGGGTGAGGGCCTCCACGCTCGACGTTCCGCAGTCCACGGTGGTGAACACCCGCGCGCCCTCATCGGCCAACCGCTCCACAGTGGCCTCCGACACCCCGTATCCATCAGTGAAGCGGCTGGGAAGAAAGGTGACGACGTCCGCCCCCCGGGCACGAAGCGCCCCGGCGAGAATCGCCGTGGAGCACACACCATCGCAGTCGTAGTCGCCGTGGATTGCGATGCGCTCGCCCTTGGCGATGGCCTCAACCAGGCGGTCGGCGGCGGCGGAGATGCCGTCAATGGCCTCAGGGTCCCCGAGGTCACCGTCGGTGGCGAGAAAGGCGTGGGCCGCCGCGACATCCGCGAGTCCACGTCGCACCATGATCCAGGCCATGGGCTCGGGGCACCCGAGCGCCAGCTGCAGCCGACGCACGTCGGCGTAGCGCACGCGGGTTGTGCGCCACGGGGGCTCGCTGGGGATTATTTTAGGGTCTGCCATCAGCCCATCCGACCGTACCACCGCGAACGGATGCGGCCGCGGGCTACCAGGCGCCCGAGCGGATCATCCCGATGACGAGCCATCCAAACAGTACGAGCCCCGCCACAAAGCCCGGCACGCCGATCCACGCAAGCCCGAAGATGTGCGGGCCACTCTTCACGAAGGTGCCGATGAGGGCTGAGCCCACGATCACCGCGGACGTCACCAACGCCACCGCCACGCGGTTGGCCGCGGCCAGCCCCTTATCGCTGGCCGCCCGGAGTTCCTCGAGGTTGATGGCGATACGCACTTCGCCATCCTTGAACTCGTCGAGAAGCTCCGACACCTGAAATGGATAGCCGAGGAGCGCGCTGGCGTATTTCCCCAGATCCCCACTCATCCGAGACGCGATGCGATCGGGGCTGAACCGCTCGAGGTACAACCGTCGCGCGTAGGGCCGGGCGGTCTCAAACACGTTGAAGTCGGGTGAGATCTCCAGGGCCACGCCAGCCAGCGTGGCGAGCGCTTTGTCCAGCAGGATCCAGCGCGCCGGGAGCGTGATCTCAAGTTCGTAGATGAGGCCGAAGATGTCGTGCAGCACCCCGCGCACGTCGATCTCATCCATCGAGGCGCCGACGTACTGCGCCATGACCAGAGTAAGGCGCTCCGAGAACTCCGCCTCGACCTCACGCGGGTAATTGATTCCCAGCGACTTCAAGTCGCGCGGAATGCGTTCCATGTTCTGTTCAAGGATGTCCCCGAACAGGCGCACGGCGGACTCGCGGTCGCCCTTCGAAAGCACCCCCACCATGCCGAAGTCGATCAACCCGATGTGGTCGGGGCCGATCACCATAATGTTGGCGGGATGCGGATCGGCATGAAACAAGCCGTCCGCGAAGACCATCTGCATCCAGCTCTCGGCGATCCGTGCGGCCAGCAGGCGCCGTTCGTCGGTGGTCATCGTCTCGAGATCGACATGGGCCAGCGGACGCCCGGCCACCCGGTCCATGGTGAGCACCCGCTCACTCGTGCGGCGCCAGTGCACCTTTGGAACGTCGACGTGCTCATTCCCCGCGAACTGGACACGAACGGCTTCGCAGTTGCGCGCCTCGTTGCGATAGTCAAGCTCGTGACGCACAGTGCGCGCGAACTCATCCACCAAGCTGGTGAGGTCGATGAACGACAGCCGCTTCACGCGATCCTTGGCCAACGCCGCAAGTTTGTAGAGCAGCTCGATGTCGGCTGCCAGCGTGGCGGCGGCCCCGGGGCGCTGCACCTTTACCACCACCTCGTGGCCGCCGGGGAGGCCCGCCACGTGCACCTGCCCCACCGATGCCGCACCGATGGGCTCCTCGTCGAACCACTCAAATGCCTGCTCGAGCGTGAGGCCGAGTTCGTCTTCCACCACCCCGCGGATCGCCTCGAATGGCTCGGGGCGGGCGCTGTCCTGCAGGCGGCGCAGTTCGTCGATGATGTCCTGGGGCACCAGGTCCGGGCGTGTGGACAGCAGCTGCCCGAACTTCACGAATGTCGGCCCGAGCTCCTCAAACATTTCCCGCAGTCGAACGGCGCGGGTGGAGCGATCATCGGACGCATCACTCGAACCGCCACGGCGAAATACATATCCGAAGCCGTGCTTGGTGGCGATCTGCGCGATATCGCGCAGCCGCGAGATGCTGCCGCGCTTGTCGTCCCTGCTCATGGCGTCACGGTACCAGTGGCCCCGCCGCCAGCCGCGGTGCTACTCGACGCCGGGAGTACTGCTGCCCGACTCCTCGAGAAGGCGGATGCGGTGCTCAAGGTCGCTGATGCGCTGATCCACCTCGGCCAGGTCATCGCGCTGGGCGATGCCGAATTCGCGCAACACGCCCTGCACCCCACCCTCGATCTTGCCGACAAAGCCCGATGCGCCGCCACTGGCGTCGCGTGCGCGCTCCATCAGGCGGTCCACCGTAAGGCGTCCCTCATCCTCGCCCAGCTGCCCACGCCGCACCAGGTCGGACACGATGGCCTCGGCACGTTCGCGGGTGAGCGCCGCGGCACCAACCGCAACGAATATCGCCTGCTCAACCGCTTCGCGCACACCGATCATGGTTTCCTCCTGCGACGGACCTGGCCGTGGCGACGCTGCCGCTCAGGCGGCGGCGTCGGGGCGGGACGGGACGTACCCGGCTCGCCGCCGTCTCCCGCGGGTGCGGTCGGCGGCAGGTCTGATGATGACGCATCCCCGGCGGGCGCGTCGGGCTCGTCGGGCTCGTCGGGCTCGTCGGGCGCGTCGGGCTCGTCGTCATTGGCGTCTTTCCCCGACGACTCCTGCATGAGCGATGGCATGGCGTCGTCGGCCATCAGCGCGGCCTCTGCGCGCTCAAGGGCAACCATGTCCACGCCGTCCTGCGCGTACCTAGTCTCCCGCGACGTGCGCTTGTGCGCCTTTGCGGCCCGCTTGCGCCCCTCTGGCTGGCGCTCCTTCCAGATGGCGGCGAGCGGGGCCGCAATGAGCACCGATGAGATTCCGCCCGCCAGCAGGCCGATGAGCAGTGCGAACGCGAAGTCGCGCAGCGTGTTGCCACCGAAAATAAACAGCAGCCCTACGGGCACGATGGCCGTGAGGCCCGTGATCACAGAACGGGTCAGGGTCTCGTGCACAGACCGGTTGACCACGTCCTTGTAGCGCGCGTTACGCATGAGCGGCCCGTTTTCGCGGATGCGGTCGAAGACCACAACCACGTCGTACAGCGAGTAACCGAGGATGGTCAGCAGCGCGGCCACCGTCGCACTCGTCACCTCCCTGCCGGTGATCGAGTAGATGGCAAGCGACAGAAACACGTCATGCACCACCGAGAGCAACGCCGGGAGCGCCAGGCGGTACTCAAATCTGATCGTCAGGTACACGATGATGAGCAGGAACGAGAGCGCAATGGCCCAGGCCGCCCGTTTCACCACCTCTCGCCCGAAGGTGGGACCGACCGTCTCCACCACGTAGGCACGCTCGTCGACACCCCCGAGTTTCTGGTCGAGGTCGCGCTTCAGCTGGTTGAGCTGCGCCGGCTGCAGCGTGGGGGTCTGAATCTGGAATCCCGTGCGACCGGTCGCGGTGTCGGTGGTCACCTGCACCTTGGCCTCCGGGTAGCCGTCGGCCGCCACGACCGATCGCACCTGGCCCTCAGTGGGCGTTCCCTTGACGAAGGCCACTTCAATGCGCGTGCCGCTATTGAAGTCGAGGCCCAGGTTGAGCCCCTTGATACCGATAAACACGGCACCGAATGCAATCGGGATGAACGAAATGGCGAGCCACGTGCGCCACTTGCCAACGAAGTCGAACTTCCACTTCGGCTCGCGGGCGGTGAGACCCATGACCTTCTCGTTCTGGAATACCTTGGTGCCGGCCAGCATCTCGATGACGACGCGGGTCACCAGCACGGCGGTGAACAGCGAGAGCAGCACGCCGATCATCAGCACGAACGCAAAGCCCTTCGGCCCGGCGGTGCCGAACAGGAAGAGGATTGCCGCCGTCATGAACGTGACGACGTTCGCGTCGATAATCGCGCTGACGCCCTTCGTATAGCCGGTGAGGATCGCCGATTTGGCGGTCCGCCCGGCCCGGGCTTCCTCGCGTATTCGTTCGAATATGACCACGTTGGCGTCAGACGCCACGCCGATGGTGAGGATGGCACCCGCAATGCCGGGCAGGGTGAGCGTGATTGGCACGAGCTCGGCCACTGCGAGGTAGAACAGTGCGTAGATGATGAGCGCGGCGGCGGCGATGACGCCGAGCAGCCGATACCAGACGATGAGGAAGATCATCACCACTATGAGACCGGCCAGACCAGCGATGAGCCCCTGGCTCAGCGATTCGGCGCCCAGAGTGGCCGAGACCTGCTTCTGGCTGATGACATCCAGACGAATGGGTATCGCACCCGAGTTCAGCTGGTCAGACAGCGTGCGCGCGGTCTCACTGGTGAAGTTGCCCGAGATCTGCGCGCCGCCGCTGCCACTGATGCCGTTGGGGTACTGGCGGTAGTCGATCGTGGGGGTCGAGATAATCGTGCCGTCAAGCACGATGGCGAAACTCTGCAACTCCTTACGTAGCGATCCGCGCTGCGCGAGGTCACGCGTGACGTCCTGGAACTTCTCGGCCCCGGCATCGGTGAACGCCATGGTGACGATGGGCTCCTGACTGCCCCCGCCACCGCTGTTGTCAAAGCTCTGCGACGCCGATGTGATGTCGCTCCCGCTGAGCCCGGGCTTGTCCTGCATCAATACGTAGACCGTGCGTGACGGACTGTCGGCCTTGGTCGGATCGAGCTTCTGCTGATCGGAATAGATCACCAGACCAGCGGGCACCTTCTCGATCTCGCTCTTCGGGGGCACCTTGCCGCCGTAGGGCTGCAGCAGGCTCACCCGCTCCACATCAGGCCCCGCCACCAGGGTGTGGGTCGCGTTCGTCTTGAACAGGTAATACGACGCAGAACCCTCGATAGGAGGTGTCGGCGTGGTGGTCTGCGCCTTTTGCACCATCTTCCACAGGCTCGGGTCGCTGGCCACGAAGTTGGCTTCGTAGTCGGTGAACACCAACTGCGCCGGCTTGATGAGGTCTTCCACCACCTGATCCGGATTCTTTGCGCCAGGCAGCGAGACCACGATCTGGTCGCTGCCCTGCGTCTGAATCTCGGGCTCCGACACACCAAACGAGTCCACTCGGTTGCGAATGACCTCAACCGAGCGCGCGATGGCCTCGGGCGTCACCTGGGAATCGCGCGTGGGCTTGCCCTGCAGCACCACCTCGACGCCGCCCTGCAGGTCGAGGCCGAGTACCACGGGCTTCACGGCCACGACCACGGCGGATGCCGCGATCAGCCCGACGACGACCGCGAGAAAGAGGACGGAGCGGCGGCGCAGGTTCATCGGCGCACGCCCAAAACCATGATGATGATGGTGGCTGCCCTAGTCGGCGGCGGGCTGGTCCGCGGCCGGCTCGGCGGTGACCTTGCGGGCGATGGCGGACTGCGCGATGCGGATATCCACATCCTCGGCAACCTGAATGAGCACGGTGCCGCCGTCCTCCATCTCCGAAACGATTCCG
This sequence comes from uncultured Actinomycetes bacterium, assembly GCA_903943955.1. Taxonomy (GTDB): domain Bacteria; phylum Actinomycetota; class Thermoleophilia; order Miltoncostaeales; family Miltoncostaeaceae; genus SYFI01. The sequence goes on along the minus strand of CAJAPZ010000082.1, from coordinate 20,986 downwards.
TAGATGCCCGACGTTGTGACGACCTCGTCACCGGGCTCGAGCGTGCGTGACAACTGCTCCATCTCGCGGCGGCGCTTCTGCTGCGGGCGCACTGCGACGAAGTAGATCAGGGCGACAAAGACGATGATGTAAACAGGAAGAAGGAGTCCCGACATGCGGAATTCGGCCTCAGTTCTTGGATTCCGGACCGGCGGAGGGTAGCAGCGCCGCACGGGGTGGTGTGCCGGGCCGGGGCCCCCGTCGGCGCTGGTACCGTGGCGCTCCGTGAGGCACCCCGCAACACCGGCAGCGCGCGCGTGAGCAGCCTGACCATCGCGATGGTCAGCGAGTACGTGTACCCCACGCTGGGCGGGGTGAGCGAGCACGTGCACTTTCTCTCGCGTGAACTCGCGGCGCGCGGCCACGACGTCACCATCGTCACCGGAAATCTCGGCGATGCCGGTGAGGTCGCCGAGATGGACCGTGCGGCCTTCCGTGAGGGCGGCTACCGCACGCGCCGCGTCGGCCGGTCTATCCCCGTGGTGTCCAACGGGTCCATTGCACGGCTCACCGTCGGAGTGGGTCTCAAGCCGCAGATGGCCGACGCCATACGCGGCGTGGATGTGGTGCACTCCCAGGCGCTGGCGTCACCCACCCTGCCGCTACTGTGCCTACGAGTGTCCACCGCGCCGGTCACCGTGGGGACGTTCCACACCTACTTCGATGGTGGGCACTGGGCCTATCGTGGCCTCGGGCGATATGTGCGTGCCGCGCTCGATCGCCTTGACCGCCGGATTGCGGTCTCCGATGCATGTATCCAGGCTCTGTCGCCATACTTTCCCGGCGAGTGGGATGTTGTTCCGAACGGCATTGATTGCGCTCTGTACCGACCGCTCACCGGGCCGGACGAGCGTGAGCCGGGGCCACCGCGGATCCTGTTCGTGGGGCGCTTCGACCCCCGTAACGCCCTCGGTGACCTGCTGGAGGCCGCCGCAATCCTGAAGCGCGAGGGCCGGGAATTCGTCGTACAGGTTATCGGTGACGGTCCCACTCGCCCGATGTATGAGAAGAAGGCGAAGAGCCTCGGGATCTGGGATCGCATCGAGTGGCTCGGCCTGCTCAACGAGGAGCGCCCGCATTACTATCGTCAGGCTGATGTAATGGCAGCGCCGTGCGTCCTTGCCTCGTTCGGTGTCGTCCTTCTCGAGGCGCTCGCATCAGGTACCCCAGTCGTGGCGGCAGACAACATCGGATTCCGTCAGGTCATCCGCGGCGACGTGCCGGGTCGCTTTGTGCCACCCCACGACGGCGCCGGACTGGCGGCGGGCATCGGTGACCTGCTGGATGACCCCGCGCAGTCCGCCAGGATCGCCGTGCAGGGACGCGTCGCCGTGGAGCGCGAGTTCGACTGGCCGCGGGTGACCGACCGAATCGAGGAGATCTACCGCGAGGTGCTCACCGCCAAGCGCCGGTCCACCCACCCCATGGCGGGCACCACCAGCTGATCCCGCGGGCTACGCCCCCGTGGCGTCCCCGGATCCGAACAGCGACGACTGGGCCTCAGCCCCTCTGGGGATCTCGAGACCGAGGTGCACGTAGGCGCGCGGCGTCGCAATGCGCCCACGCGGTGTCCGTGCGAGCAGCCCCTGCTGGAGCAGAAATGGCTCGTAGACGTCCTCGATGGTGTCCGGCGACTCGCCCACGGCATCGGCGAGGGTGCCGAGGCCGGTGGGGCGCCCCGAGAACGTCACGGCGAGGTGCGTGAGGATCTTGCGGTCCAGATCGTCGAGGCCTGCGGCATCCACCTCGAGGATGACCAGCGCCTGCTCGGCGCTGGCGCGATCCACCGTGCCCATGCCCTTCACCTGCGCCACATCACGTACCCGGCGCAGCAGACGGTTGGCGATACGCGGGGTGCCGCGTGAGCGGCTCGCCAGGGCAAGCGCCCCATCCTCGGTGATCTGCACGTCCAGGAGCCCGGCTGACCGCATGACGATCTGGGCCAGATCGGATGGCCCGTAATAGTCGAGGCGCTGCACCACCCCGAAGCGGTCGCGAAGCGGCGTGGTGAGCAGCCCTGATCGGGTGGTGGCACCCACAAGAGTGAACCGGGGCAGGTCAAGCCGCAGCGTGCGTGCCTGTGGGCCCTGCCCCAGCACCATGTCCAGCTGGAAGTCCTCCATCGCGGGATAGAGCACCTCCTCCACGGAACGGTTAAGGCGGTGGATCTCGTCGACGAACAACACATCACCCGGCGCGAGTGCGGTGAGGATTGCTGCGAGGTCGCCCTTGCGCTCAAGCACGGGGCCGCTGGTGATGGTGATCTCCACGCCCATCTCGGCCGCCAGGATGAGGGCGAGCGACGTCTTGCCGAGCCCCGGCGGGCCGGCCAGCAGCACATGGTCGAGCGGCTCACTGCGCAGGCGGGCCGCCTGCAGGAAGATTGACAGCTGGTCGCACACCGACTTCTGCCCCACAAAGGTCTCGAGCGACTTGGGTCGCAGCGAGGTGTCGAGTTCCACCTCCTCGCGGAGGGGATCCGGGTCGGACAAGCGCTCCTCGGTCATGCGCGAGCGCGACCGAGCGCTGCGAGCCCGTGGCGGATGAGGCTCTCCTCGTCCAGTCCGTCATCGGCCGATGACAGTGCGTGATCCACCTCTGCCTCGGTGAACCCGAGGGCGAGCAGGCCATCGCGCGCGCCGCCGCGGTGACCGCTGCCCGGTGCAGGTGCAATGGCCCCCGTGCCCCCCACCTTGTCGCGCAGTTCCAGAATGACCCGTTCGGCGGTCTTCTTCCCCACCCCGGATGCCTGCGTGAGAAATGCCACCTCGCCCCCGCGTATGGCGTTGGCAAGAAGTTGGGGAGTGGTGAGCCCGGTAATGGTCAGTGCCATGCGCGGGCCGATGCCGCTCACCCCGACGAGTTGCATGAACAGCACGCGCTCGGCGTCGTCACCGAATCCGTACAGGTCAAGGGCGTCCTCGCGAACGGCGAGGTGCGTCTTCAACGTCACCTCGCCACCGATGGGTGGCAACAGGCCCCGGGTGTAATCGGACACGCGCACGAGAAACCCCATCCCGCCCATGCCAATAACCACGCCATCGGCGTCCTGCTCGGCCAGTTGGCCGGTGACGAAGCGAATCATGGCCGCAGGCTATCGGCCGCCACGGATGCCGATGGCCGCCTGCAACGGCCCGGCGGAGGCGTGGCAGATGGCCGCGGCCAGTGCATCGGCGGCATGGTCGGTGTCGGTCTCGGCCTTCGTGAGGCGCGTCACCATCGCCCGCACCTGATCCTTGTCGGCGCGGCCATTACCGGTGACCGACTGCTTGATCTGATTGGGCGTGTATTCGGTCACAGCGACCCCAGCACTCGCGCAGGCCACCAGAAGGGCTCCCCGGGCCGCGGCCATACCCATGGCGGCGGTGCTCACCGGATGGATGAAGAATGACTCCAGCGCCGCACCATCCACGGCATGCTCGGCGAGCACCGCCGCAAGCCCCTCGTTCAGCGTGAGCAGCCGCTGCTCCACGGGCTGCTTGGCGGGGGTACGGATGGTCCCCCAGGCGAGCGCCTCAATGCGGCTGCCCACCCCCCGCACCACGCCGTATCCCGTGTTGGCGAGCCCGGGGTCGATGCCGAGGACCAGCATCTAGGAGGCCACGGCCTCCATCACCTCTTCGGAGATATCGAAGTTGGCGTACACGTCCTGGACGTCGTCGTTGTCCTCCAGGTCGTCAAGCAGGCGCAGCAACTGACGCGCCTCCTTCTCGCCGGTCTCCACGGTGGTCTTCGGGAGCATCGTGATGTCCGCCGACGCCAGCATGATTCCTGCGCCCTGGAGCCCTTCGCGCACCTGCGCGAGCTCCACCGGGTCGGTGACCACCTGCCAGTGCGAGCCGTCCGGGGAGATGTCCTGTGCCCCGGCCTCAAGGGCCGCATCCATGAGGGCCTCTTCGTCGATGCCCTCGCCATCCACAACGATGACGCCCTTGCGCTCAAACTGCCACGCGACGCTGCCGGGCGTGCCCAGCTCGGATCCGCACTTGGTGAAGGCGTGACGCACGTCGCTTGCAGTGCGGTTGCGGTTATCGGTGAGGGCAACGCAAAGGATTGCCACTCCACCGGGCCCGTAGCCCTCGTACGTGACCGTCTCGTAGTCCACGGAACCATCGGCGCCACCGATGCCTTTTTGGATGGCGCGTTCGATGTTGTCCTTGGGCATCGAGAGGGCACGGGCCTTTTCGATCGCCCCGGCGAGCGTGGCATTCGAATTCGCATCGCCACCGCCCTCACGCGCCGCGACCATGATTGCCCGGGTGAGCTTGGAGAAGAGCTGCCCGCGCTTGGCGTCGGCGGCGCCCTTCTTCCGCTTGATGGTGGCCCACTTACTGTGACCCGACACGGATGCCCCCCTTGAGATCTTCGTCCGCCGGAGCCGTGGCCCCGCGGACCCCGTCTACGAACAGTCTGTGCAATCGCCGGTCGCCCGTCAACTCCGGATGAAACGCGCACACGATCCGTGTGCGATCTCGCGCCGCCACAATGTGGCCAGCGTGCTCAGCGAGCACCTCCACCGACGGACCAACCTTCTCGACCCATGGCGCCCGAATAAAGATACCGCGCATGGGCGGATCACCGAGCACCGGCACGACCACGTCGGCCTCAAATGAGGCCAGTTGGCGACCGAAGGCATTCCGCCGCACAACGATGTCCATGCCACCGATCAACGCCTGATCACCGTCGCCGTCGATGCGGCTGGCAAGCATAATGAGACCCGCACACGTGCCGAACACCGGCAACCCGCTGGCAATGCGCTCGTGCAAGGCGCCGAGCAACCCGGAGCGGCCGGCAATCAGACCGAACGTGGTGCTCTCGCCTCCGGGGATGACCAGGCCGTCAAGGCCATCGAGCTCATGGGGCAACCGAACCCGGGTCGTGCGGGCCCCCACGTCGGCGAGCGCGGCCTCGTGCTCGGACACCGCGCCCTGCACGGCTAGGACCCCGATCCGGGGCCGCGTCAGATCGGCTGCGCTCACCAGCCCCGGGTCTGCAGCAGGCCGCCCTCGGCGGCGATCTGGGCGATCTCGAGACCCGGCATGGCCTCGCGCAGACCACGCGACACACGGGCGACCACCTCTGGGTCATCCCAGTGTGTCGTGGCCTCCACGATCGCACGGGCACGGGCGGGCGGATCCTCGCTCATGAAGATTCCGCTGCCCACAAACACGCCCTCGGCACCCAGGTACATCATCAGTGCCGCATCGGCGGGGGTCGCGATGCCACCGGCCGAGAAGTTGACAACCGGCAGACGGCCGTGCTCACCCACCCACTCAATGAGGTCGAGTGGTGCCGCCATCTCCTTGGCGATGGCAAACCGTTCATCGGGGGTGGCGCTGGCCACGCGGCGGATGCCCTGCGTGATGGTCTTCATGTGGCGCACGGCCTCGACAACGTTGCCGGTGCCTGCCTCGCCCTTGGTGCGCATCATCGCGGCGCCCTCGGAGATGCGGCGAAGCGCCTCCCCCAGGTTGGTGGCACCGCACACGAACGGAATGGTGAATCGACGCTTGTCGACGTGGCTGGCCTCGTCGGCGGGCGTCAGGACCTCGGACTCGTCGATGTAGTCGACCTCGAGTGCCTGGAGCACCTGCGCCTCGACGTGGTGACCGATGCGGCACTTGGCCATGACCGGGATGCTCACGGCCTCCTGAATGCCGATGATCATCTCGGGGTCCGACATGCGTGCCACGCCGCCAACCCTGCGGATCTCAGACGGGATGCGTTCAAGGGCCATCACCGCGCAGGCACCGGCCTCTTCGGCGATTTTTGCCTGCTCAGCGTCCACCACGTCCATGATGACGCCGCCCTTCAACATGCGGGCGAGGCCTGCCTTGACCGCGTCGGTACCCGTCGCGCCATTGGCGCCGGCGTTGTCGCTCACCTTCATCTCTCCTCGTCAGACATCGGCGGCAGTCTAGAACGGCCGGGGACAATCAATGACACCGGACGGGGAGAATGAATGTCACCGGATGGGAAGAAGCCTGCCCCGGACCGGATCAGTGAGGCGAAACGGAGGCCTCGGCTAGGCAGCGGAGAGCGCGCGACGTGCGACTGGCTGCGATGCAAGCGACTGCGCGAGTGCCTGAGCAACGGCGACGAATGCCGTGAGACTGGGCTCCCCACCACGCTCCTCAGCGGGAATCACCCGCACATGCGGGGCACGTGCGGCCGCGGAAAGACTGGAATCGACCAGCGCCACAGCCGGTGCACTGGCTGCACGGGCGGCGGCCACGGCGTACTCGGCCACGCGGGTGTCCTTGCCCACCGCAACCGCGATGAGCGCGCCGCCGCGTGCGAGCGCACCCAGGCGCATGCGGATCCGGGGCTCGACTGAATCGACCACCAGCGTCTCGCGTCCGGCGCGGGAGAGTCGTTCCTCCAGCAAGGCGAGCACGGGTCGTGCGGTGGCGTCGCCGGCAAGAATGATGGGGTGCCGACCGGCGAGTGCGCTTGCCAGCGGGGTGACCCCATCGGGGCCCAGACGGGCGGCGGCATCCTCGAGGGCGAGACGGTCGGCGTCGAGCACCTGCACGCGACCCTGGGGCAGACCGCCGACGGCGCGCACACCAAGACCGGGGCGATGCGCCTGCCGGATGGTCCGCTGCATCTCCGGATATCCGGCGTATCCGAGCGCCTGCGCAAAGCGCACCACGGTCGCGGGGCTGCAATGTGCCGCGTGGGCCACCTCATGCGCCGACACCAGCGGAAGTTCCGCCAGGTGATCGATCAGGTAGCGCGCAAGCGACTTCTGCGCAGGGCTGAAGCGCTCGTAGTCACGGCGGAGGACCTCTGCGAGTTCATTTGCGTCAGGCGGCACGAGCGATTGTTTCGACGCAGCACGCCCCGACCCTTCCACAAATCCGCACGAACGTGACCCAACGCGTGGACTTCAGCCCGGCACGTGGGCACCATGGGGGTTGTGAACCGCACCGCCATCACCCTTCTCGCACTCGCAGCGTTGCCTGCAGGGGCGAGCGCCGCCACGCAGTGGCTCCCACCGTCGCCCCTCGCCGGGCAGGTCAGGGGCACCGGTGCGCCCGCCGTCGCAGGCAACGACGATGGTCGGGCGGTCGCCGCCTGGGCCACCCCGACCGGTGTCGTCACAACGCTGCGTACCCCGGGCGGCCCGTGGTACCAGCCGGTACGCGTACCGGGAAGTGGCCGCGGTGCCACGCAGGTGGCCGTTGCCATGACCACAGGCGGGCAGGCGGCGGTCACATGGATCGAGGGGGGCCGTGTGCGGGTGAGCCTGCGCCCGGCCCGTCGCCGCTTTCTTCCCGCCACCGCACTGTCGCTTCCGGGCCGCATTGCCACCACCCCGGTCGTGGCGCTTGGCGGCGCGTGTGCCCCGCTGGTCGCATGGTCGGGCGAAGCGGTGACGGGTGGCGCCAATACGATCGAGTCGGCCTGCGCGTCTTCATCGGGGCGCTTCGCGGCCACCCGACCGGTCTCGCAGCCGGATGAGCTCGCGTTCACCCCAGCCATTGCCGCCAGCCCAGGCGGATCGGTTATCGCCTGGCGCCGCGACGAGGGTGATCAGCACCGCGTGCGCGCGGCCATGCGCCAGCGCGACGGATCGTTCAGCGTTCCGGCCGACGTATCTCAGACGAGCTCTTCAGTCTTTGTTGACCCAGCGATCGCCATAGCGCCATCCGGCGACGTAGTCGCCGCATGGACCCTCCTGCGCGGTGCCGACGTCATCACCCAGGCCGCTTCGCTTCCGGTGGGCGGTGTGTGGACCAAGCCGGATGACATCTCGCGACCTGGCACGCAGGCCCGGGGGGCGCAGGTGGCCACCGATGCCCGGGGCAACGCGGTTGCCACATGGGTTCGTTCCGGCGTGGTGGAGGCGGCCACGCGGGTTGCTGGCCAGCCCTGGGGTCCGCCCCGCGATCTATCAGACGGCTCCGTGACCGCGGGAACACCCCGTCTGTCGGTGAGCGGAGGGGGCGCGGCGCTGGTCACCTGGCCCGCGACCACCGGCACCTCGTACCTAGCCCAGGCTGCGCTCCGCGCCGCCACCGCCGACTTCGGCGCACCGGCCACCATCTCCGATCCGCGCTTTCCGGCAATTGCCCCTGAGGGCGTCATCGGGGATGACGGCATCGCACCCGTTATGTGGCAGTGGACCGACCCGGCACTCGACCCATCCATCGCGCAGGCGGGTGTGTCGTCGGCCACAGGTCTGGCCGGTTCCGACCAGCCGGGTCCGGCGATTCTGGTGGACCTCCGGGCACGCCCCGCGACTGTGAGCCCCGGCCAGCGCTTCAGGGTCACCTTCGGGCTCTCCAACCCCTCCCGCGTGCGGCTGGCCATCACACCATCGGCAGGTGGCCGCGAGGTAGGAGCACTCTCGCTGAGCGGTGCAGACGGGGCCAATGCCATCACCTTTGAAGGCGGTCTCGGCGGTGCGGCCCTCGGGCGCGGTCGGTGGCGCCTCACCGCCACGCCACGCGGTGGCACCAGTCGCTCGCTCGTTGTGGTGGTCCGCTAACCCAGTATCCCCGAACGGCGCGATCTGAAAGTATGCCCGTCGTGCAGACCGCCGCGCCACTCTCCAGGGACCTCACCATCAATGGCATCGGCCTATCGGTCGTCGGCATTGTGGGGCTCGTGGCGTCCATCGTCGTGCTGGGCGGAAGTGCAACCCGGGTGATCGTCCCCTGGATCATCGTGCTGGTGGTCCTCAGCCTGGCCCAAGTCGTGGTCGGCGGTGGGTGGCTGAGAAATACCATCGACACCGCGCCCGACGCACCGCACGACCTCGTGATCGAATCGTCCTCCGAACAACTGCGACGGGCGGGCCTCCCCACCATCGTCGCCCTGGCGCTGCTGCTGCTGGCGCTGCTTGCGGTCGCCCCCTTTGCACCCATCGTCGCGGGGCTCGCAATGGGTGCCGGTGCCACCGATCTGCGATCACGCTCGTGGATCACCGGCGATGAGGAGTCGCGGGGTGTGACAATCCTGCGGGCCACGACGCCCCTCCCCTTCGCAACATCGCGCGCGCAGATGTGGGTGCGCGCGAGCGCCGACCAGTCCGCCTGAACTAGCCCGCGTCACCGTCAAACGGATCAGCCGGCGCACCATCGGCGGTCAGTTCCTCAATGCTCGCGCTGATGGCATCCAGGCGCGTCGCACACCACGCCTCCAGAGCGGCGCCTCGCCGAAACAGCACCAGGGCCTCCTCGAGCCCCACCTCACCGGCCTCAAGTGCATCGACGCAGCGCTCGAGTTCGGTCATGGCGTCCTCAAACGTGGTGCCCTCGGGCACATCGTCCTGCAGCATGATGCTCACCCCGTTCAGCGGGCCACCGTTGTCGCTCATCGGTCCTCCTGGTCGGCCCGCACCCGTGCGGGCACCGTTGCATCGGCAAATGTGAGCGTGACGTCGCCCGCGAGTACGGCGGCCGCAGCCGACGTGACCGCGATCCCGGACATGTCGCGCACCAGCGCGAATCCCTCGGCGAGTGGGCGCGCCGGGTCGCGTCCGGCGCACCGCGCACGCAGCACCGAAAGGCGCGACGTCGCAGACGCCGTGGCAGCCGCGCCCGCGCGGCGGCGCCTCGCGACAAGGCCGGCGAGGTCGCGGCCCGGGCCATCCGCCGCATCGCGGATCTCACGGCGCAGGCGCATTCCGAGGCCGCTCACACGGTCGCGGGGACGGCGCACCACCGCCTCGTGGGGCCGCAGCAGACCAGGGCGTGCGCCCACCAGATCCAGCTCGCGGCGCGCCCGCGACGCCAGACGCCGCGTGGCACCGGCCAGGCGACGGCGCAGGGCGACCAGATCCTCCCCGAGTGCATCCCGATCGGGCACAACCAAGTCGGCGGCGGCGGTGGGCGTGGCCCCTTGGGCATCTGCCGCCAGGCACGCGAGCGTCACATCAGGCTGGTGGCCGATCCCCGCGACCACGGGAGTGCCGCATGCCCGGATGGCCCGGGCCATGGACTCGTCGCTAAACGGGAGTAGGTCCTGCAGCGAGCCCCCGCCCCGGGCAATCATGATGACATCCACGCGCGGATCGCTGTCGAGTAGCGCGAGCCCCCTGATGACCTCACCCGTGCACGCAGGGCCCTGCATGGCCGCCTGAACAACAACCACGGGTACGGGGAGCCGCGCTTCAATGCGCCGCAGCACGTCGGCGCGTGCTGCCCCTGCGCGGGCCGTGATCAGGCCAACGCCCCTCGGCACAAAGGGGAGTGGGCGCTTCTTTGCGACATCGAACAGGCCCTCCGCGGCAAGTCGGCGCCGGCGCTCCTCAATAGTGCGGAGGATCTCCCCCTCGCCTGCAGGTTCGATGCGGTGCAGCCGCACGACAAGGCGCCCATCCCGACGCGAGAATTCGGGTCGCGCCACCGCCTCGATCACGTCGCCATCGGCCAGGGCATACCCCGCACCCACGTCATTGGACCACGCGAAGCAGTCGATACGCGCGTCCATGCCATCGCGCGGGTCCTCAAGCCGGAACCAGAACATACGGTCGCCGCGTCCGGATCTGAGGTTGACCACCTCGCCGCGCATGCGAACCGTCTTGGTGTGCGCACCGATCACACGCTCAAGGGCCGACACGACGTCGTCGACCTCAAACACCCGGGCGCTCTCAGAGTCGGCGGTCACCGGTCGATCATCGCACCGCCCCCCGACGGCATCGGGCTACACAGGGGGTGGAATTGACACCAGCACCGCCACGGCGACGAGTACGGCGGCGGCGAGCACAATCTCTGCCCGCACGCTGGCCCGCAGCGCCGACATCGCACCGGTGGCGTCGCCCCCCAGACCCAGTGCGGCACGCTCCACGCGTGGATGGAGCGAGAAACGATTCCACGCCGCGAGAGCCAGCATGCCCGCGAACACTCCGAGTTTCACGAGCAGGACGACCCCGTACGACGTTGTCCACAGCGCACTGAGTGACGGCAACTCCGCCAGCGACCGGTAGACGCCGGTGACCACCAGCACAACGACCGCCGCCACCGCCATCGCTGAGAACCGCACGATTACCGACGCACCCAGATGCACCGCGTCGTGGTCATCGAGGCGGCGGATGATCGGTACGGCGAGCACAGCCAGCATCACCAGCCCTCCGAGCCAGACTGCTGTCGCCCACCCATGGAGCGCATCAAGTGCGGTCCCGAGGGTGGCATCCGTACCGGTTCCCGCATGCCCCGCCCACGCGAGGACCACCGCCGCGAGAGCACCCGGGGCACCCATCAGAACAGCGCGTGCGCTCGATGGCGCCATGGCCAACTCGCCCCGACGAGCCACCGTGGCGGCCACGGCGGCGATGGCCAGTAGCACCGCCAACACCATCCACGCGATTCCCCAGCGCGTATCGCGCAACAGCGTCCCAACCTGCCCGCCGCTGATCCCGAGCGACGACGCCTGCGCAATGAGGCCGAGCACAAGGCCAACGCCCCACGTGACCGCAAGCGCCCACCACGTGCGCCACCACACCCGCACCGGCCCGGCGGCAACGTGGGCCGTGCGCTGCATCACCCCCGCGGCGTCATGCTCGCCCGGGGCCCAGATGCCTCCCGAATGCCATGCCACGCCCAGCACCCATCGGCGCGTGAGTGCCATTCCCATGGTGCCGAGCACGCCGCACAGCACCAGCAGCCGGGCCAACACCCCGAGCGGCCCGATTCCGTCGGCACCGCGCGGGGTGACCGCATGCGCCACCGGATACGCCGACCGCACGACGAACGAGGTAGTGCCTGCGATCGGGTGACCATCAAGAGCAAGCACCGACCAGCCAGCCCGGTACGTGCCATCACCGTCGGGGGGGATGGTGACAAGGATTGCCTCCGGGTCGCCTGGGGCCACCCGCACACCGGCAGACGACGCCCCGTGGGGACCATTGGCCGCGCCCCATGCGAGCGCACTTTCGAGAGGCGTGCCAACCGCGATGCGGAGCACCGGCGGCACGGCCCCACGCGGTGCTGCGGCAGCGGCGGTGGCGCACATCGTCAGGACGAGGAGTGCAGTGGCGAATACGCGTTGCATCAGCCGCCGAGCAAGAGGGCGATCAGGATGATGTTCATCGCGATGATCAGGGTCGAGATGGCGATCGCCACCACCGTGGTGCCCACCCGGTTTACGAGCGGCCCCATGACAGCCGTGTCGCGCGTCACGTGAATGAGCGGGATGAGCGCGAACGGGATGCCGAAGGCGAGCACCACCTGCGACAGAACGAGGGCCACGACCGGATCGACGCCAATCGCAATGATGATGATTGCGGGAGCCATGGTGATGAGGCGGCGAAGCGCAACGGGAATGCGACGGCGCAAGAAGCCATCCATCACCACCTGCCCGGCCAGGGTGCCGACGCTCGACGACGAGAGGCCCGAGGCAAGCAGCGCAATACCGAAGAGAATCTCGGCATGGCTGCCAAGCGTTGTGCCCAGCGCGGTGTACACCGCACCGAGGTCATCCCCCACGTCGGTCATGCCGGACTTGTTGAAGACGGTTGCGGCGATGACCAGCATGGACAGGTTCACAAGCCCCGCGATGGTCATGGCGATGATCACATCCACCATCTCGAACCGGAAGAGTCTGCGCTTCGATTCGGGATCAGTCACCGGGATCCGACGCTGAGTAAGGGCAGAGTGCAGATAGATGACGTGGGGCATGACCGTGGCCCCGATGATTCCCACCGCCAGCAGCAGGCTGCCCGTGCCGTCGAAGTCCGGCACAAGCCCGGACGCCACGTCTGCACCCGAAGGGGCCGCGAGAATCACCTGGGCGCCGAAGGCCAGCACGATGACCCCCACGAACCCGGCGATGACCGCCTCGAACCTGCGCACTCCACGCGACTGCAAGCCAAGGATGACGAATGCCGCCACGGCGGTGAGCAACGCCGATGGCAGCAGGGGCAGCCCGAACAGGAGGTGCAGTCCGAGCGCGGCGCCGATGAACTCGGCCACGTCGGTGGCCATTGCCACGAGTTCCGCCTGGATCCAGAGACCGATCACCACGGGGCGGCGGTAGCGAGCCCGGCAGGCCTCCGCCAGGTTCATCCCTGACGCAATACCCAACTTGGCGCTGAGCGACTGGATGAGCATGGACATGATGGTGGCCAGCAGCACCACCCACACCAAGAGGAATCCGTAGCGGGCGCCACCGGCCATGTTGGTGGCGAAGTTCCCCGGATCCACATAGGCGACCGCGGCAACGAACGCAGGACCGAGAAATGGTGTGAGACGTCGGACACCCCGACGGTGCCCCGCCAGGGACTCCTCCGCCGCGCGGAGCACCAGCGCGTCGCCGGGGAGCGCGTCAGCCGGGCCGGGAGCCGCGCCATCGGCCGGCGTGCCGGCGGCCTGCGCCCGCATCGCCCGGTCGTCAGCCATCGGGGTGAATGGTAGCCGCGTGCCCCATCACGTCAGGGTGTACGCGCCACGCGCACCAAGGCCGACGGCGAAGCGTCAAGGCCCGAGATGATCACTGACCGCCCGCTCCGGGTGAGCATGACGGCCGTACGGCCGTCCGCATCGAAGCCGAACACAACGGGGGCACGTCCCACGATCACCCGACTCCCGGGTGGTGCGCCGAGAGGTTGCCCGGAGACCACCGAATATGCGATGCGCCGGCCGACGCGTTCGTACATGAGCGTGGTCACCGTGCGGTCCGACACGGTGTCGTCACGGCGACCCACAGCGCGCCAACCAAGGCGATCCATCAGGTTGGGGAACGCCACCCCGGCGGCCGTCACCGCTGGCGCCCCGGATGGGCTCACCGGGGGGGCGCCCGATTGTGCCCCGCGCACCTGCGCCGCCACCACGGCACGGGCCACATCGTCGGAGCCGTGCGTGGCCACCCCAAAGGCGACTGCCAAGACGATCGCGATCACGATCACCCCGAGTCCCCACCACATCCCACGTCCGGGTGGATCCTCGCCCGCATCACTGACGGTTGGCCCATGCCCCGCGGGTGGGAACGGGTTTACCATCGGGGCGTGTCTGAGGGATCGAATTCCATGCCCCGACGGGGGCCCTTTCGTCGGTTGTGGGCTGCGCTTACCACCGCGCGCGGATTCCGTCGGCTCACCGCCGTCAACATGGTGCTGCTCTGGTTCATCCTCCCGAGCGGAGCATTCGTCCGGCTGACTGGATCCGGACTGGGATGCACGAAGTGGCCGCTGTGCACAGATGGGCAAATCATCCCCGCCAGCAACCACCACGCGTGGATCGAATATTCCAACCGCATCGCGTCGGCCATCATCATTGTCATCGCAATCGTCGCAGCCATCGCGGCGTTCAAGGCGATCGGATCAATCCGGGCGACCAAGGTCGGGGCCGTCGTCGCTGCCGTGGGCAGCGTGGGGCAGATCCCACTGGGCGCCATCACAGTCATCTTCGACCTCCACCCGCTGCTGGTGGCCTCACACTTCGTGCTGTCGCTCATCGCGTTGTCGGGTGGCGTGGTCGCATTCCTGGGCGCCGACGATGTGGTGCACCGCATCGCACGTGCGTGGTCGCGACGTCCCACGCTGCTGGCCGTGCTGTGGTCGGCGGCGCTCAGCACCGCCATCGTCACCGGCGTGCTCGTGACATCAGCTGGGCCGCATTCGGGCGACCCCAAGGTCATCAAGCGCTTCGGGATGCTCAATGACGCCGCATACGTACACGTACGTGCCGTATTCGCCCTTCTGTTGGTGGCGATCCTCGTGGGCTGGCTGATGCGCGGACGCACGGATGATCGCGGACTCATTGTCCCTGCACTCTTGTTTATCCCGGCATTCGTCGCACAGGTCATCCTCGGAGAGGTGCAGTGGTACACGCAGCTGCCGTGGGCCACTGTGTGGATGCATGTGGCCGTCGCGGGCATCGTCTGGACGCTGGGTACCGTCATCGCCTGGCGACTTGCGCATCCCATCGTGCGCCGCGACACCTAACGACGGCGCCCGGTCGCCGTCTCCTGACACGCGACGCACCGCTCGGCCCCGGGCACGATCATGAGTCGGGCCTCGGGAATCGGCTCGCCGCAGTCGGTACACGCGCCGTATTCGCCCCGCTCCGCCGCCTCGGCTGCCCGGATCAGGCGCTCCTCCTCAACTTTCAGACGAAGCGCCGCCTGCAGCTGCCGCTCACGGGCATCAGCATCGGTCGCCGCCTCTGCCGGATGATGGTGGGCATCACTCGCACCTGCGCCGTCAGCAGCGAGATCACGGGCCTCGACCCGTTCGTGGGCCTCACGGGCGAGTCGGGCAAGTCGGGCGGCCTGATCCTCTTTCGGCATGTCAAAACCATAGCGAGGCTGCAAGGGGACGGCGTGGGTGTGACGGTGCGGCTACGCTCGCATACGTGAGCGATCAAGCAGTTGAGACACAGGATCTCGTCCGGGAGTACAAGGGCGGCGTCAAAGCGGTTGACGGAGTGTCTCTCACCGTCGAATCCGGCGGCATCTTCGGCTTTCTCGGCCCCAACGGCGCGGGCAAGAGCACCATGGTGCGCATGCTCACCACGCTGCTGCGGCCCACGTCGGGTACCGCGATTGTGGCTGGGCATGACGTGATGAAGGAGCCCGGCGTCGTGCGTCGTCGCATCGGCGTTGCGCTGCAGGATGCGGCTATCGACCCCTACATGACCGGCCGCGAGCTCCTGAGGCTGCAGGGTGTGCTGCACGGGATGAAGCGTGCCGAGTGCCGGGCCCGTGCCGACGTGCTGCTTGGCAGGGTCGATCTGGAAGACGCCGCCGACCGCCGTGTTGGCACCTATTCGGGAGGAATGCGGCGCCGCCTCGACCTCGCCCTCTCGCTGGTGCACGAGCCCGTGGTGCTGTTTCTCGATGAACCCACCACCGGCCTTGACCCGGTGTCCCGCGTGACGCTGTGGGATGAGGTACGCCGGCTCAACGTGGAGCACGGCACCACCGTCTTCCTCACCACCCAGTACCTCGAAGAGGCCGACCAGTTGGCCGACCGCGTCGCCATTATCGACGGCGGGCAGATCGTGGCCGATGGCACGCCCAAGGCGCTCAAGGCTGGGATCGGTCACCCGTTGCTCTCAGTGGTGGCTGCCGAGGGGTCGACCCCGGACGACGTTGCACGGGTGCTCGCCGGATTCGGCGAGATGGTGCCGGGTGCCCGCGAGGGTGGTGCTGCGGTGCGCCTTCCCGGAGGATCGACCGCCATGGCCGACGCCGTGCGCGCCCTCGACGACGCCGGTGTGCGCTTCGCGGAGATCGATCTGGCCGAACCCACGCTTGACGACGTATTCCTCGCCAGCACGGGTCGTCACCTTGCAGGATCGGACGACGCCACCGCATGACGGCGGCCGTCCCCGTCATCAGGCAGACCGCTGCGCTGGCCTGGCGCTCAATCGTCACCACCGTGCGGCTGCCGCAGGCGTGGTTTCCCGCGCTCTTCTTTCCGTTGGTACTCATGGCCATCTTCACGGCCTCGTTCGGGGGCGCGCCGGGGACCATCCCGGGCTTTCCCCCTGTGCGGAGCTTTCTCGACTTTGCGGTGTCCGGCGCCATCATCCAGGGAGTGCTGATCGGTGGCACGACCGCCGGTGCGGCATTCGCCACCGACATCGAGGGTGGCTTCTTTGACCGCCTGGTGGCCTCCCCCACCTCGCGCACATCCATCCTCACGGGCCGGCTGGGTGCATCCATCGCCCTTGGCGTGGGACAGGCGCTGCTGTTCATCGCGATCGCAGCAATCTTCGGGGCGCGGGTCGATGGCGGGCTGATCGGCATCATCGTGGTGGTGGTCATCGCCTCGCTCTTCGCCGCTGCTGTGGGTGGCCTCGGGGTCTTTCTCGCGCTTCGCACCGGGTCCGGCGAAGCCGTGCAGGGCATGTTCCCGCTCTTCTTCGCGCTCCTCTTCTTCTCGTCGGCCTTCTTCCCCCTCGACACCATGGTGGGCTGGTACCACGACGTGGCCGCGCTGAACCCGATCACCTACCTCGTGGAGTCGATGCGGCTTGAGATCATCGGGGGCGCCACGATCTGGACGGCACTGGCCGGCATCGGAATCGCTCTCGGCCTCGCCCTCATCACCGTTGGCGCATCTGCACTCGAGCTTCGCAGACGACTGCGGGTGGCCGCATGATGAAGGGCCTCGCCGTGAGCCTGGGGCTTGCCGGGCGCAATCTCCTGCTGGTGCGACGCGTGCCGTCGGTGTTCATCCCGTCGCTCATCATGCCGCTGTTCATCCTCATTGCGACGTCAGGTGCCTTCCACGGCATCGGGGCGCTCCCGCAGTTCGCGGGGGCCTCATACCTGGCCTTCACCATTCCCATGGCGGCCACCATGGGCGCGGGATTCGCTGGCATCAACTCCGGCATGACCGTGGCGCGCGATCTGGAAGGCGGTTTCTTTGACCGCTTGCAGTCGAGCCCCGCACCGCGCGTGGCGCTGATCATGGGGCCGATGTTCGCCGCGCTGGTGCGCAGCATCTTCACCACCACCATTGTGTTCATCGCCGGACTGATCGGTGGTGTCTGGCTGCCGGGGCTCCTGCCGCTGCTCCTCATATATGGATTCGCGCTCCTCTTCGGCGCCTCTGCATCCTGCTGGGCGATCGGCGTGGCCCTGCGTGCGCGAACAATCCAGGCCGCCCCCATCATGCAGTTGGTGGTGTTCCTCTCGGTGTTCATGTCGGTCGCCTATGTGCCCCTGAGTGCTCTCCACGGATGGCTGGGCAATGTGGCCAAATTCAATCCGGTCACGTACATCCTCACCGCGTCCCGCTCGGCCGAGCTCACCGGGTCAATCATCTGGAGCGAGACGTGGCCCGGCCTGATAGCGGGGTTCGGCCTGCTCATCCTGCTCGGGATCTTCGCGCTGGCGCCGCTCCGCCATCTGGAGAACCGCTAGCCCCAGATCGATACCCCACGACCGGACGGTGGTCGCGGGTCAGGCGCGCAACGACCCGTCATCCAGCCGGGATGCCAGGCGCATGAGGCCGATGAGCGACTTCGCGTCGCGCACCCGATTCACAAGGGAATCCAGATCTGCCAACGGCCACGCCACAACCGTGATCTCCTCCTCGGGAATCGGCTCGTGCGCGATCGCTGAGAGGTCCGTGGCCAAGAAGCAGTGGATGTACTCCTCGAGGATCGCGGGGGCCGTGTAGAAGCCGCCAAGACTCTCCCATGCGGCAGCCGCGCGCCCGACTTCCTCGGCCAGCTCGCGCTTCGCGCACTCCAGCGGCGGCTCTCCCGGTACATCGAGCTTTCCCGCCGGTAGTTCGAGCAGGTACTCCCCCACCGCCTCCCGCGGCTGGCGCACCATCAGCACATGGGCACCATCCACCGGCACCATCACCACCGCACCGGGGTGTGCGATGACCTCGCGGCGCACCACGAGACCATTGGGGCGTCGGTAATGGACCACCGACAGATCTACGACTTCACCCTCGTACATGGACTCAGATGACTCGATGCCGAGCCCGTCGATGCGTTCGATGCTCACGCCGGGGTCAGGTGGTGGCGCGAGCCACGATGGCCAGGGTGATCTCCACCATGCGCTCGATATCGTCGATGCGTATGCGCTCATCGGGGGTATGCACCCCAACCATGGCGTTACACAGGTTCACCGACGCGAATCCGTTGACGAGGAAGGCGTTGACGTCGGAACCGCCCCCGGTGGACACGAACGCCGGCTCGATGCCGCAGTCCTCAATCGCCTGACGGGCCATCACCACCTGCGGAGCATCCTCGGCAAGCGTGTAGCCGGTGAAGTGATGCTTCACGCGCACCTCCACGTCGCACTCGCACTCAGTGCCGGCCCACGTACACGCGTCAACCATTGCGGTGAGTTGCCTGTCGAGGGCATCAAGATCGCGCGACCGGCACTCGCCCGTCACCACGCACTCCTCGGCAACGACGTTGTCGGCCGATCCCCCACGGATGGTTCCCACGTTCGCGGTGGTGGCGTCGTCGATGCGCCCGAGGGGCATCGCGGCCACCGCGCGGCACGCAGCAACGATTGCGCTCCGCCCCTTCTCAGGCTGGATACCCGCATGTGCGGCCACTCCGCGAAAGGTGGCCCCGATCTCCTTGTGCGTGGGTGCAGAGGTGACGATTCCGCCGAGATCCCCGGTGTGGTCGTACACAAATCCGAACTCCGCCTTGAGCACCGAGGGGTCGAAGTAGGCAGCGCCCTGAAGTCCCACCTCCTCGCACGGGGTGAACACCAGCTCGATGCCGGCGTGCGGGGTTCCGTCGCGCACGATGCGATCAACCGCGTGCAGCATCACGGCAACTGCGGCCTTGTCGTCACCGCCCAGAATGGCCTCGTTGGCGTTGGTGAGCCACTCGCCATCCCGCACCACGTCAACTGGCGCGAGCAGTGGCACCGTGTCGACATGCGCACAGAACATGATTGGGGTGCCCGGTGCCGTGGGAGCAAATCCCGCCACGATGTTGTTGCAGCCCGCTGGCCCCACCATGGTGGCCGCATCGTCCTCGGTAATGCTCGCGCCCATGCGCTCCAACTCACGGATGACCGCGTCGGCCATCGCGCGCTCCTGCCCGGTTGGCGATGGGATCTCGCACAGCCGCACAAACAGGTCACAGACCTCGCTGAGCCCCGCGATCACGCCGTGGCCGTGGTGGCGGAGTCACCGCCGCCGTGGCCGGCCGCGTCGGCACGTGCCACCGCCGCCCCGATGAACGCCCGGAACAGCGGCTGCGGACGGGTCGGCCTGCTCTTGAACTCGGGGTGGTACTGGCTGGCAACGAAGAAGGGGTGACCGGGCAGCTCGATGCACTCCACGAGGCGCCCATCGGGGGAGCGGCCGCAGCTGACGAGCCCCATCTCCTCGATCTTTGGACGAAGCACCGGATTGACCTCGTAGCGATGGCGATGGCGCTCCTGGATGGAGTCCACGTCGCCGTACAGGTCGCGCACAAGGGAACCCTCAAGCAACGAGACCGGATCGGCGCCCAGGCGCATGGTGCCGCCGCGCTCCTCAATCTGGCGCTGTTCGGGCAGCAGGTCGATGACTGGAAACGGCGTCTCGAGGTCGAACTCGGTGGAGTTGGCACCGTCCATGCCGCACACATTCCGGGCGTACTCGATGACCGCAACCTGCATGCCGAGGCAGATGCCGAGGTAGGGCACGCCCTCTTCGCGGGCAATGCGGGCGGCCTCGATCTTTCCCTCAATCCCGCGGCCTCCGAACCCACCGGGCACCAGCACGCCGTCAGCAGCGCGCACGTGGTCGGCCAGGTCCTCGGCGTCAGCATCCACCCAGTCGATCTCGACGTTCACGCCATGTGCAAGGCCCGCATGCTTGAGGGCCTCGTACACCGACATGTATGCGTCATGCAGCTGCACGTACTTGCCCACCAGAGCAACCTTCACCGAGCCACTCGCGGTCAGCAGGCGGTCGACAAGTTCGCGCCAGTCGTCGAGCTCGAGCGGGCCGGAAAGGTCGAGGCCCAGGCGGTTGCCCACAACGCGGTCGAGGCCCTCCGACTCCATCATGAGCGGCACCATGTAGATGTCGGCGGCATCCTCGGCCGAGATGACGGCCTCGGTTGGGATACCCCCGTAGAGCGCGATCTTCTCGCGAACGTCGCCGCCAAGCGGACGATCCGATCGCAGCACCAGCACGTCGGGCTCAATACCGATGCGTCGCAGCTCGTTGACCGAATGCTGGGTCGTCTTGGTCTTCAACTCGCCGGCAACGCCGAGGTATGGCACGAGGGTGACGTGCACGAAGGCAACACGGTCGCGGCCCTCCTCATTGCGCATCTGGCGGATTGCCTCGAGAAATGGCAGCGACTCGATGTCGCCCACCGTGCCGCCGATCTCGACGATGGCCACGTCGAACTCAGGCTCGCCTTCGCTCGTCGCACCGGCGCCGCGCTTGACGAAATCCTGGATCTCGTTGGTGACGTGCGGGATCACCTGCACTGTCTTGCCGAGGTAGTCGCCGCGGCGCTCTTTTTCGAGCACGCTCTTGTAGATCTGGCCGGTGGTGAAGTTGTTG
>CAJAPZ010000081.1 GCA_903943955.1 uncultured Actinomycetes bacterium | reverse complement strand
CGCGCGCGCTTTGCCGTGCGCCTGCCCACAAATGATGCCCAGCGGCGAAACCCCGCCGGGTACTGCTGGGGCATGCGCTCAAAAGCCAGGTCCTGGATCATCACCGTCATCGGCGTGCGGCCCCGCAGCGGGCCCCAGTTCATGGGTGCGTGGATGAGCGCGGCATTCTTCCGTCGCGCCATCGCGGGCAGCCCCACCGTGAGCCACAGCATGTCGATGATCAGGTTTCCCACCGACGTGAGGGCATTCTTTCGCGGCAGCCCCGGGGGCCCGTTGACGAACACCACCTCTATGTCGTCGGGCGGGTCCATCAGGAGTGCGGTGCGGGTCTCGTTGATGACACGTGCGACGCCCGTGCGCCGACGCCGGGCAAGCCGGGCATCTACCAGCACCACGGGCCTCAGGCTCACGAGCTCAGCACTTCGTCGTAGGCCGCCACGATCTGCGTGGCGGTGCGATCCCACGAGAACGTCTGTGCACGCGAGGGGCCGCCGATGGCCGCCGAGCGGCGTAGCGCGGGCTCCTGCCACGCCTCGGCGATGGCGTCGGCCCACCCCTCGGGGTCGAACGGGCTCTCGTAGCGCGCGGCGTCGCCACCTACCTCGCGAAGGGCGGGGGTATCGCTGGCGATCACCGGCACACCGGCGGTCATGGCCTCGAGCACCGGAAGGCCAAAGCCCTCCTTCAGGCTCGGCACCACCACGGCCTGGGCGCTCTCGCGCAGTGCCGCCAGCTCGTTGGCCGACACCAGGCCCAGTAGGTCAACGCGGTGCAGCACTCCGGCCCGGTGTGCGAACTCGCGCACGATGCGCAGCCGGTGCCCACCCCATGGACCGGTCATCACAAGGCGAAGCGGCTCAGGCAGCAGGGTCAGCGCGCTGATAACCGGCCACGGGTTCTTGTGCGGCTCCAGGCCACCGCTCATGAGAATGTACGGCGCGTCGGGTACCTCGCCCACGGGGCTTGCAAGCGGCGGGCAGGCCAGGGGAACAACGCGCACCCGGGCCGGGTCGGCCCCGGCCAGACGCACGGCGTCGTCGGCGGTCTCCTGCGAGATACACAGCAGCAGCTCAGCGTCGGGCAGGCGCGCCATCCATCGCCGGTAGGCAGCGGTTTCGGCCGCGTGGGTCGCCCCGCGAAGAAACAGTTTGGGGTACGCGGCGGGAATGAGGTCGTACAGGGTCACCACGCTGCGCACACCCGAGGGCATGAGGTCGGGCTGTGTGGAGTGAAAGAGCCGCGGGTTGATCTTGCGGATCTTGCGGGCGATGGTGGCGGCCGGGCGGGGGTCGGGCACGCGCCGCACGCGCCAGTCAGGCCACCTCACGGTGATGCGCTCGGGGACGAGGGGGGCATGCTCGCCGTCGCCACTCACAAGAAACGCCGGGCGGTCGGCCGGCGGCTGCCCGGCGAGCCCCTCGGCCATTCCCCGCACGGCCGCGCCAATTCCACGCGCGGCATGGTCGCGCCCAAGCGGGGTGGCATCGAAGAGAACGGCAGATTGCATGCGCCGCAGGCTACCGGCCGCTGGCCCGAGGAATACGCATCGCGAAATGTTGCGATTACGTATGAAGGGCGTGAGCGGGCGTTGCTTCCCCTCCCCGGCCGGCGAAGCATGGAGGCATGAGCATTCGCGTGCCAACGTTGGTTGGCCTCTGCCTGATGTCGCTGGTGTCTGGTGCGGTCGCCGCGCCGTTGCGTGTGCAGGTGGGTCAGCCGACATGCCGGACAAATACCGCCGCCATATCTGTGACCGCCTCGGGAGTGCCCGTCGGCGCCCGACGGGTACGGGTAACGGTACGCCAGCACTCGTCAGGGCGGGTCGTTGGGTACGTTGACCGCGTCCCGGGCAGAGGGGCGACAGTGCGCATTCGCATTGCGATCAAACCGTCAGCACTCACTGGTTGCACCGTGAAATCAGATGATGCGCTTGAGGTTCGTGTGACCCTGCGCGGCAGCCAACTGCCTGTCAGGCGCACGGCCGTTGGCCGGATTAATGGGCCTTCTCTGTCGGTGGTGGATGACGTCCAGGCCGATGTCCCGGGCAATTCGGCGCCATCAATCGAACTTGTCACCATCCCCGCACCCGCACCTGTGGTCGGGCCCACTGCCCCGGCGCTGCTCCTGCCGGGCACCACGCGCACGGTGTCCGGTGCCGTTGGCGCTCCAGTTACTGAGGCGTCGGGCCTTGCGTGGAGCCAGTCCGAGGCTGACGTGTTCTGGACCCATAACGACAGCGGTGATTCCGCCCGGGTGTTCGCCGTGGGCTGGGACGGGATCATTCGCGCCACGCTGCCACTGGCAGGGGTGGTCGCGCGCGACATCGAGGACATCGCGCTTGGTACCGACCCCGGTGGCGCTGAGGCGCTGTTTGTGGCCGACATCGGCGACAACAGCGCTGTCAGGGCCAGTATTGACGTTTATCGGGTTGCCGAGCCGTCCGTGTTGGGACTTCCCGCCGGGACCACACTCGGGGCCGTCGCACCACACGTGATTCACCTCTCATATCCCGATGGCGCACGGGATGCCGAGGCGCTGGTGGCTGACCGAACGACGGGTGATCTGTATGTGATCACCAAGCGAGAGGCGCGATCACGGGTGTACCGCGTTACCGCCGCGCAGGTTGCTGCGGGTACCGGCGTGATGCGGCTGGTTGGCGAGATGCCCTACGGCGGGGTGGTGGGCGCGGACGCCTGCGCCGGAGGAACCACCGTTGTGGTCAAGACCTACGACGCCGTGCGCGTGCACCAGTCGCCGCTGGGTTTGGTGGCTGCCCTGATGGACGAGGGATCGGCGAGGCCATACGTACGCGAGCCTCAGGGCGAGGCCATTGCCGTTGATGCCGCCTGCGAGAGCTACGCGACCCTGTCGGAGGGGTTGGGTCAGTCGCTTGTGAGGTACGCACCGTGACCCTGGGCATGCCGGCTGGCATCTGTGTCGCCGCTGCTGTGCTGGCGGCTGGAGCCCCCGCGCTTGGCAGCACGTCGTTCGCCATCGTGGGCGATCCGGGCTACGGCGGTGCGGGCGAGGCATCGGTGGCCACCATGGTCGGGGGCTGGAACCCCGACGCTGTGGTGCTGATGGGCGACAACTACTACACCGCTGGCCTTGGGCCGGCGAGCGGGCCGGCGGCGTACGACACCAGCGTCGGGCGCTACTACTGCCCCTTCCTCAAGGGAGCGTTTTCGGGGGCGTATTGCGCCGGTGGCACGTCAAGTGTCAATCGCCTGTGGCCGATTCTTGGAAACCATGACTACTCCGACGGCGGTATCGCCAACTATCTCGCCTACTTCTCGCTGCCGGATACCGAGCGCTACTACGACCAGCGAATCGGCCCGGTGCACCTGTTTGTGCTCGACAGTGACGAGATGCTGCGCTCGTCGTCGGAGCTCGCCACCGAGCAGGCATGGCTCAAGGCCGGCCTTGCCGCATCAACCGCGCCGTTTCAGGTGGTGGCGCTGCACCACCCCGCCTACACCTCAAGTGCCCGCGGGCCGTATTCGCCACTCCGCTGGGATTACAAGGAATGGGGCGCCGATCTGGTGCTGAATGGGCACGACCACTTCTACGAACGGCTGTCATCTGGCGGCCTCACGTATGTGGTCAACGGGATCGGCGGCGCGAGCCTGTCGGCATGGCCCTCACCGGGTGTGTCGCAGAGCGTGGCGCACTACAGCGGTACGTTCGGGGCAATGCGGATAACGGCGACCGACACCGAGTTGGTGAACGAGTTCGTGACCACTGACGGCGTGGTGCGCGACCGCTTTACGGTGTCCGCCCCGCAGGGCGGCAATGCGGGTTCAGGTGAGGTGACGGACCCCGGGGCGACGCCGGAGCAGGCGGCCACCTTGGGCCCGCAGGGGCGAGCCTCATCGGTGCGCCTGCGACGGGCGGCAAGTGGGCGGGTGCACACCGATGTGGTTGTGGCGCTCAGCGGCACCGCAGCCGCCGGAGCGCGCGTACGCGTGGCGGTGGCCGTGTCGCGGGGCAGGGCGATGCTGTCGCGCGGTACGCGCATGGTCACGCTTGGTGCCGCTCCAACGACGCACATCACGGTGCGCGTGCCGCTTGGCACGGGTGCATCGCGTATTGCCACCGGCCAGGTGGCCCGCGTGCGATCGGTGGTCGCGGTCACGCCCATTGGCGGCGAGGCAATCACCAGCACCACCAGTCGCAACGTGCGACTCGGGTCGGTCAGTTCCAGATAGCGAGCCGGGTGGCCTTTCGCGGCAGGCGCGCCTCGAACTCGTGGATTCGCCGGTCCCGGGTGATGACGGGGATGCCCAGCACTCGCGCTGTGGCGTAGATCATCTGGTCGGCGGGGTCACGGTGAAAGCCCTCTCGCTCGAGGCCTGCAGACTCGATTGCGATGCGCGGCGTCAGCGGCGCGACCGCACAGGGGTCGGCGAGCGCCGTCATCATCCATTCGTCCCACGTCATCTTCGGGTCCCGTGTGCGCAGGCGATCCCGCGCGCCGTGTACTGCGACCTCACGCAGGCAGATGGTGGGAACGTGCAGCACTGTCGCCGTGTCCGTAAGGCGCCGGGCACGTCGGGGCAGCGCGTCGGGCCCGGTGACGTAGTTCACCCAGGCGTGGGTGTCGAGCACGTACTGGTCGTTCACCGCGAGGTGCGCGCAGGCTTTGCGTACTTCCCGGCCTCGGTCCCGAGCACCGGGTCGGTCACGCACGGGTCGGGCCATTCGCCATCAGCGGAGAGGAGGTCATCAAGGTTGTCGGGCAGGATGAGGCTGCCGATCAGGCTTTGACGCTCCGCTGTCGGGACAAGCCGCGCCACGGGGCGGCCACGGCGGGTGATGACGATCTCATCGCCCGTCGCGGCAACTTCGGTGACCAGGCCCAGAAGGGTTGCCTTCACCTCGGATATCGGCATGGTGCGGATGGCCACGGTGGCCTCCTTTGAATGACCAGTTGAAGTGGTCATCATGCTATCGCACCCGCACTGTCACGTTCTTCGACATCCCTGCCCCCAGCGGCCATCCCATCTCCTTGGGCGCCCGCACCCGGAACGGCACGGTGAGGCCGCTCGCCTGAAAACGCCAGGACATGGTGAATGATCCGTCTGCCTTCGTGCGTGCGTTCACCACCGGGCGCCACTTCCTGCGGAAGGGGTCGCGCCACTCGAGCACCACGGCCTTGGCGGCCCCTGGCGCCGGGGCCACCTTGCCCCTGAACACAATGGGGGCACCCTTGGCGGTGGCCTCGTGGCTGCTGGCCATCAGGGTGACCGTTGCCCGCACGTGCACGCCCACCCGGGGGCCGCTGGGGATGGGCACCACAGATGATCCATCGGGCACGCCCACGTCAACCGGCCCGCTCTGGCGGGGCACCGCGCGCAGGCGGAACGACCCGTCGGGCCCGGTCACGGCCGATCCCACATCGCGGCCGCTCTGGCGGGCCACCATGGCGAAGCCCGCCAGCGGGCCGCCACCCTTGGCCACCAAGCGGCCCGTCACCACAATCGCCTGTCCGTAGGTGATGGAGGTGGTGCGGTACTCGGTGCCCTCGATCATCTCGACCGACCCCCGCTCGAGCCCCAGGGTGAGGATGCCCTCACGGGCCTCGTCTGCCATGTGCTTGGGCGAACCGGGTGGCGCGGTCGCACCGGGGGCCGCCGGCTGGCTCGGCGTGGCCGGCCTGGCCACCTCGGGCATGGCCACCTCCATGGCCCGCATGTTTCCGGCCACATCGCCCACCTGTACCCGCATGCGTGCTTCCGGGTCGGGGATGAGCGCCGGATCGAGCGTGACGATTCCGGTGCCATCAGACGCCGGCCGCTCGGTCACGGTGCGCCAAGTCCAGCCATCGAGCCACTGCAGCCGTACCCGCTCCACGCCCGATCGCACGTCGTCGGCCGACCAGATCATGCGCACGCGGCCATCAGGCAGCACCGTGAGGGCTGCGCGTGCCAGGTCGGGAGGCGTGAGGTCGGTGCGCACCAGGCCCAGCCGCTGCGCAACAAGGGTCTGGCCGAATGGCCCGCCATTTCGCAGCTTCAGGCGTACCTGGTGGGTGCCATCGCCAAGCCCCGTGAGCGGCACCTGCATCTGCTCGCGGCCCGGCGCATGAGATTCCTGGCTCATCAGTACCCAGTCGCCGTGGCTGGTTCCGTCGGCCGCGATGTTCACCTCGATGTCGAGATCACCAAGGCCGAGCACCGACTCGAGGTTGTCGTGCAGCGTGACGTCGAGCGGAAGGATGGATGTCCACGCGGCGGGGATGGGCACCATGTCGATCTTCGGCGTCTGGGTATCCACCACGATGGGTACCTGCGCAGGCTCCTGCAGCGTGTTGCCGGCGTCGTCGCGTGCGCTCACCCGCCACGTGTGAACGCCATCGGCCATTCCGGTGCCGGCAACGCGGGTGATGCGCTGCCCGGCGCTTGTGCGGGTGGCGGTGCCCGACCCAACCCAGGTTCCGCTGGTCGATCCATCGCCTGCGGCGTTCACCTCGGCCGTGGCAGTGGCCAGGCCGCTGGTGGCGTCGGCGGCCGACCACGCGATCGTGGCCCTGCCGCTGGCGTTGTCGAATGTGGTGTTCATCTCGCCGATCTCGGGCGGGGTTCGATCAACGCGCACGGTGGCGTCGCCACCGGCCCCGGCGGTGCCATCGCCATCGACGTCCAGGTGCACCCGGTGCACGCCATCGGCCAGGCCATCGAGGGGTACGTCGGTGGCCATCTGCCCCTGCCCGGGAGCACCGGCCCATCGCACCTCGCCGTCAACCGACACCCGCTGTGACCCGATGCCATCGCTTCCGAAGTTGTCAGAGGCCTGCCACGCCACGCGCGCGGCCTGCTGGCCACCACTGATCCACGCGGCGGGCACGCTGTTTAT
Source organism: uncultured Actinomycetes bacterium (assembly GCA_903943955.1). GTDB lineage: Bacteria > Actinomycetota > Thermoleophilia > Miltoncostaeales > Miltoncostaeaceae > SYFI01. Next base: position 463 of record CAJAPZ010000081.1, on the reverse strand, counting down.
GGCTGCGCTGGGCGGCGCGACATCGCGCACCACCACACCGGGCCCGCCGATCCACCACACCCGGGCGTGCTGCTTGCGCTGCTCGGTCTGCACGATCTCGAGCTTGAGATCGCATACCCCGCCCGGTAGGCCAATGCCGTAGGCGCGCCCATCGGCAGGTGACTGCGGCATGCCCACGTCGCCCTCGGCCCACACCGTGTCCCCGTTGGCCTTCAGCTGAAGGTCGGCGCTCGAGGCCGCTGCGTACCGCAGCGCATTCCACGACACCGCGGCAATTTCGCTGCCGGGCACCGGGCATCCCCAGTTCATCGACCACGCCGTGCCGGCAGTTGCCGATGCCGAGGCCGCTGCGTTCACCTGCACGGTGGCCGCATTCACCTGCGACGCCGTGGCCAGCGCGCCGGTGCTGAACCCGCCCTGCCCCTGGGTGTAGAGGTTGCCGTCGGTGGCATGCGCTGCGGTG
>CAJAPZ010000080.1 GCA_903943955.1 uncultured Actinomycetes bacterium | reverse complement strand
CAGATCACAGATGCGATCCTGGGTGAGTCCGAGCGGGGTCTGCACGGTGGTGGCGTGCGCGATGCGCTCCTCAGTAAGGGTGCCCGAGAGGTCGTCGAGCCCATAGGACAGGGCCTCCGACGTGATCTCTTCGCCCAGCATGACCCAGTGCCCCTTGATGTGCGGGAAGTTGTCGAGCACCAGACGCGAGACGGCGATCGTGCGCAACTTCTCCTCGCGCGAGGGACCGGGCAGATAGGCGAACTCGGTATTGCCGGGCAGGAACGGCAGCGGGATGAATGCCTGAAAGGCGGCTGGCTGCTGCTCGCGAAGGGCCTCATCCTGCACCTCGCGAAGCTGCACCATGTGGTCCACCTTCTCGGCTGGCGTCTCAAAGTGACCAAAGAGCAGAGTGGCGTTGGTACGCATGCCCATGCGGTGGGCGTCGCGGTGCACCTCCAGCCAGGTGTCTGACCCCACCTTGCGATCGGCGATGATCTTGCGCACCCGCGGGCTGAACACCTCTGCTCCGCCACCGGGCATGGTGTCGTGGCCAGCGGCCATGGTGCGCTCAAGCGCCTCACGGTGATCCACCTTGGCCAACTTGGCGCAGAAGTCGATCTCCACGGCGGTGAGCGCGGTGAGTGCCACGTGCGGCAGCGTGGACTTGAGCTCACGGAAGAGCTCCTCGTAGTACTCGAGGGTGAACTCCTTGGTCATGCCACCCACGATGTGCAGCTCGGTGATCCCGAGATCCGAAAGTTCCTGCGCGCGGTCCACCAGTTGGTCGACCGAATATGCGTAGGCCCGTGGATCGTGATCGGTCCACACCGCGAAGGCGCACAGCCCGCACCCCACCACGCAGATGTTGGTGGGGTTGAGATGCGCGTTGACGTTGTACGTCACCGCGTCGCCGTGCAGGCGACGTGCCACCTGATCGGCCGCGGCCCCGAGGTCCTCAAGGGGGGCCTGCTCGTAGAGCGTGACGGCCTCATCGGCGGTGATGCGCTCGCCCTCGGCGGCGCGGGTCAGGATCGCATCAATCATGCGTCTGACGCTAACACGGCCGGCCGGTACCCCAGAGGGCCATCCGCCCCCTGCACGGCGGGCATTCGACGCTCTCCGACAACCTACGATGCAGCCATGGCAGAGCATGCACTCAAGGAATGGGCATCAGTCATCGCCGCAATGCTCGCCGGTGAGCAGGTGGTGATGCTGCGCAAGGGCGGCATCGGCGAGAAGCGCTTTGACGTACCCCATCAGCACTTCTTCCTGCTTCCCACCCACCTGCACCAACGCCCCGAACTGCTGACCCCCGACGCACGCGACACCTACGCGGCCGATCTGGCCGTGCGGGACGAGCCCGGCCGCAATCTCATCACCGCCTGGTGCGAGGTGCACGAGGTGCACCCCATCAGCGAGCAGTCCGAATTGGATGCCCTCGACGGCTTTCATGTGCTGGGAGCCGACTACGCGCAGTCGCGGCTCAAGTGGCGCCCCCGGCAGCCGCTGATGGCCGTGGTGGTGCGCGTGCACCGGGTCACCCCGACCATCGATCTGGAGATGACCGAGGAGATGGGCGGGTGTGTGTCGTGGGTCGCGCTGCCCAACAGCGTTCCAAGGCCCCAGGCCGCACCGGTGCTGGATGACGCGCGATTCGACGCACAGGCCGCCGCCATCACGGATGCGCTTGCATCGGCGGCGCCGCACAGCACCTCAGCCGCCGCGCCGCTCGGATAGCCTGCCGACATGGCGTACACGGATGAATTCGATGCGGTTGTGGCCCAACTGGCCAGCGATTGGGCCTTTTTCGAGTGCTACATCACGGTGGACGACCCACTGAGGCTGTCGGACGCGCGCGTGGCGCTCGCACGGGCGAATGGGCGACCCATCCGCACCTCGGGCGATCACGACTTCGAGGTGACCGTGGCGCACGATCACGGCCGTGGCGCGCGTGCCGGCGTCGTGCGATCGGCCCTTCGCACCCTTGACGACCTGGGAATCGCGGGTCGCATCTGGCTCGGCGCGGCATACGACGACCTTCGCCCCGCCCCTGCCCACCGCTACGGGCCGTAGGCACTGATGTACCGCGATGAGGATGACCTGCAGCTGCTCACCGAACTGGCGGGTGTGCTCGACCAAGTGGTGATCGAAGCCGGACTGTCGTCTGGCAGTTACCTGTTGCTGCGTGAGCTTGCGGCCGATCCCGACGGGCGGAGCCTCGCCCAGCTGGCCGAGCTCTTCGGGACCGACACCGACGAGATCGCCAGCGCAGCGGGATCCCTCACCACCGCGGGGATTACCGCGGTTGAGGGCAGCAACATGGTGGCCACGGGAGTGGGCCGTCAGCTAGCCCAGCAGATCGAAGGCGACGGTAACGTGGCCATGCGCGAGTACGTGTTAGAGCGCCCGCACACTGCAACCGTCTACGGCCTGGTGGCATCAATGCAGGCGGGGCGGTTTACGGTAACCGACCTCCTCGAGTTCCTGATGGAACCTGACGAGGACGACGCCGAGGACTAGTCCGATGCGTCCACCCGCACCCGCGGTCCCGCGGCGTATGGGCCGGCACCGTCGATGGGCACGATGCGATGCCCCAGGGGCGCGAGTGCCACCTTCGTGAGACCGAAGGACACGATCCCGAATGGAATACCGATGATCGTGATGCACAGCACGACGCCCGCGATGAGATGGCCGAGTGCAAGCCACCACCCGGCAAGAATGAACCACAGAATGTTGCCGATCATGCTCACGCCGGGCACACGCCCCGGATCCCGCACGGCGGTGCGCCCGAATGGCCACAGCGCGTAGTTGGCCATGCGGAACGACGCGATGCCGAACGGGATGCCGATGATGGTGATGCACAAGAGCAGCCCCGCCACGAGATAGGCGACGGCCATGCCGAGGCCGGCGATGATGACCCACAGGATGTTGCCGATGAGGCGCAGCACGGGCGAGACCCTAGCGATCGGACCTGAGCGCGTCAGGGGTCATGGGTAGCCTCGCTGCATGCGCGCACGTGAAATCCCGGGCACCGGCATCACCGTGTCCGAAATCGGCTTCGGTGCCGATGCACTCGCGTCCGGGTGGTGGGGTGACCACGGCGACGACGAGGCAATCCGTCTGCTCCATGCCGCGCTTGACCGGGGCGTGACGCTGTTCGACACGGCCGACCGGGACGGGGATGGACGCGTGGAGTCGATCGTGGGCCGCGCGTTCGCCGACAGGCGCGCCCGCGTGGTGCTTTCCACCAAGGTGGGATACGACTGGCGAAATGCCGAGCCCATGGGCCGCGCCAAGCGGGCCATGCCCCAGGACTTCCGGCCAGAGCGCATCCGCGACGCGGTTGAGGACAGCCTGCGCCGGATGGACGCCGACTACCTGGACATCTGCGAGCTGCACCATGCCCCGCGCCGTGCGCTCGCCGACGAAGCGGTGCTCGACACGCTTGACGCCCTCGTGAACGAGGGGAAGGTTCGGGCCTTCGGTGCAGCGATCCCCGCCGGATCCCGCCCCGGTGATGGGCGCCGGCTCATCCGCGCAAAGCGGGTACCGGTGCTGGACGTGGAGATAAGCATTCTCGATCACGACCCCGGTGCCGAGCTGGCAGGGCTCGCCGAGGCGTCCGGTGCATGCGTCATCGCGCGCAGCCCGCATGCGTGGGGCCTCCTTGAGGGCAAGTACACCACCGAGACCACGTTCCCACCCACCGACCCGCGTGCGCACCTCAGCCGGGAGTGGCTCGAGAGCGGCCTCGCACAGGTGGCCACGCTCGCGTTTCTGGCCGACGGCCGCCCGTGGACGCTGGCCCAGGCGTCGCTGCGATGGGTCCTCGACCGTCCCGGTGTGGCGTCAGTCGTGGCCGTCATCCACTCGGAGGATCAGTTGGACGAGTTCACGCAGACGCCGGATCTGCCGCCGCTCGACGCGACGGACCTCGCTCGCATCGAAGATCTCATCGGAAGCGGGTTCGTGGCGGTGCCTCAGGTGACCGGCGAACAGGCGGCTGATTCCGGCTCGCCCGATGCCAGCCAGCCAGGGGACACGACGCCCCACGACGCGCCGGTTACCGCAGCGGTGTGATGTGGGCGGCGGTCATCTCGTCCGCCCCCTCCTCGATCGCATCCATTCCGGCCGCGACGACGCCGCCCAGGGCGTCAGCAAGCCCTGCCGCGGCCGCAGCCGACTCCACGGCGCCCAGCGCACGCACGAAGTCGGGCGCGAGTTCATCCTGCTTTGCCACAAGCGGCTCGGTGGCGCCCACGAACGACGCGTATGCAGCCCGCGCCCGGTCCTGACAGGCGATGGCGTCGTCGAGGGCAACGAGCGATGCGATTACCCGAAGCGGATCCTCGCGCCAGTCGGCCAACTCCCCCGCACACACGCCGGCGCGCCGCAGGGCATCGATGGCCACGGCGATGTCGGCCTGCCACGGCACAAGCCCCAGAACCGCCGGCGCGAGTGCCCGGAGCGCATCCGGGTCGATCAGGTGCTCGGCGCTCTCCACCACCAGGGCGACGCGGGCGATCTCATCAACCCGGGCGCGCGAGGTCTCGGGCTGCATGTCGTCACGCAGGCAAAGGAAGGCCGGCCCCTCAAAGGCCACCAGATACGACCGCCCGCCCGTACCCGGTTCAACCGGACGCAGGCCGATGGGAGGGTCATCGTGCACATCCATCGCCGCCGCGATGGCCGATTCCAGATCGGCGGAGAGCCGGTGCAGGGGATCGCTGCTCATGTCATCCCCCCGGCGCTCCCGGCGTACACTCGCGACCCGTGAATGCCTCCTCCCCACCCCGTGCCGCCCACCTCGCGGTCGTCCTCCCCGATGTACTCGTCGCCCGCGGGCACACCGACAAGGGCGGAGACTCCATGCGAGCCAGCGTCATGTTGGTGCTGTTTGACCACGACGGCGCTCCGCACCTGCTCCTGACCAAGCGCACCGATCACCTCGTGCACCATGCCGGCGAGGTGGCGCTCCCGGGGGGCCGCTTTGAGGATGGCGACGCCGACCTTCTGGGCACGGCGCTCAGGGAGACCGAGGAGGAGATCGGTGTTTCCGCGCAGTCGCTCACGGTGCTCGGACGTCTCGACGATGTCGGCACGATGGTGTCGGGATTCACGGTGCGCCCATGGATCGCGTATCACGCGGACGGGCGCCCGGAGGTCGTGGTGCAGGAGGACGAAATCGCACGCGTGATGGAGGTGCCGCTTGCTGACGTGCTCGCGGCGCATCGCAACATCCCCGCTATTCCTGATGCATCCACGTTGCGGTACCCGCTGATGGGCGAAGACGTCTGGGGACTCACGGCGCGCATCCTCCACACGTTCTCTGAGGTGGTGCAGGGCGCCGACCGCTAGTCGGTGACGCGCTCGACCTCGAGCGAGGGCCGGGCCGGAAGGTCCGCCTCGCCCGCCGGGCCGCCCTGACCATCAATGGCCAGGGCCTGCAGCCGAACCACCTGCGCGACGATCTCAGGAATGCGCGGATGCCCATCCGGAAGCTCCGCCCCGTATGCACGAACCCGGTCACGTATCTGCAGCGCGAAGTGCGGCGTGGCTGCCCCCACGAGCCGTGCGAGCTCATCCTCAGAAGGAATGCCGTAATCAAGTTCAAGAATCGTCATCGGGCCAGATCGTAGACCGGGGCCCGGCGCACCGGCCCCGGCTGCGGCGCGAGGCCCTGCCATCTCTCAGGGCACCCCGTACGGGGGTCCACCCTCCAGGGGGCCCCACTGGCCGCGCCCGGCAGTGCGTGCATCCGCCTCAAGGTCGTCAAATAGGACCTTATGAGTGGTGTTGGGAGCGAATGCAAACGACTCGGCCATGCCCGTCCGGACCAACTCGGCATTCACCATGACCCGCCCCACATACACGTAGGCCAGCGTGCGGCCGTAGGCATCGTGCACTTCCCGGTCGGTCTCCAGCCTCACATCCATGTCAGCCACCAGGCGGCGGTTGAATGCCGCCGCGCGAGCGGCGAACCGCTCAACCGGCTTTCGCGGATGATGCAGTTCGGGTGTGTCCACACCCAGATAGCGCACGGTGCCCACGCCGGCCACCACGATGGTGTCGCCATCGAGCACGCGCACCACCCGGCCAGACAGCACCCCCACCTCATCCCCGGTGCCGCACCCAGATGCCACAAGTGTCAGAATCATGGCTCTACATGCGGCAATCCACACGCTATGGACCCCCCGCCGGGCTCGCTGCTGGGCTAACATCCAGCGAGCGCCGCGATGGAAGGAACGGGCGAGTGGCCCAGAGGGATGACGACAAACTTGTGCGGCAGCTTTCGCTGGTCGCGTTCCTGATGGCGCAAGCGCGCCCTGTCACCGCCGAGGAGATCCACGAGGCGGTTGAGGGCTACGGCGGCATGAGCGAGCAGGCGTTTTTGCGCCGCTTCTACTCCGATCGCTCCGAGCTTGAAGGCGTGGGCCTGCGCCTTGCCGTCGAGCGCCCCAGCGACGACCCGTTTCAGGGCGATCTCTATGCGATGCCGCCCGAGAACTACTACCTGCCGCCCATCGAGTTCGACGAGGGCGAGCTCAGCGCACTGCACACCAGCCTGTATCTGCTGGAGGGGCAGTTCGCGTATGCGGAGCCCCTGCGGCTTGCGCTGCAGCACCTCACCCTCGGCCGGCCAAGCCCGCTCGACGACCACGCCGCCCGCACCGTCGCCGTCAATCTGCTTGGCAGCCGCCACACGGCAGAGGTGTCGAGCCACCTCATCAAGATCGAGTCGGCCATCAGCCGTCGCAAGACCATCCGCTTTCATTACTACTCGATTGGCCGCGACGAGCGATCCGATCGCGAAGTCGACCCGTATTCGCTGCTGTACATGGCCGGCAACTGGTACCTGGTGGGATTCGCGCACGACCGCGAGGAACTGCGCTGCTTCAGGCTGTCGCGCATCGAGGGCCGCATCACCTTCAAGACCCGCGCCGAGCACGACTTCCCGCCCCCCAGCGAAGTCGACCTCTCCCGGTACCGCGACCGCGCGCCATGGCAACTGGCCGACACCTCGCAAACCGCCGTCATCGAGATCTCGTCCACCATCTCGTGGTGGGTTGACCAGATGTTTGGGGCCTATGGCGAATATGAGGAGCGACCGGACGGCACTGCGGTGTTCCGTACCGGATACGGCGGCGAGCGCGAGATCATCTCGTGGGTACTCGGCCTTGGGGCCGAGGCCGAGGTCATCGAGCCCGCGTCGCTCCGGACCGCCGCGACCGACGCCCTCGAGACGGTGCGCACACGCCATTCCGGCAAGCCCGGGCGCAAGAGAAAGCCGCTCCCCCGCACTGCCGACGAGACGTCGCAATCGGATTCGCTGCCGGATGATCCGTCGGAGCGTGTGGTTCCCGTTGAGCGCATCTCGCGCCTGCTCGCCCTCATGACCCGCCTGCTCGCCGCGTGTGGCCGCTCGTATGAGGCCGACGTCGCCTGCGGCGAACTGCGAAGTGAACTCAACCTCACCCAGGATGCCCTGGAAGAGGATCTCATCCTGCTGAACCTCATCAACTTCGGTGGCGGCTGCTACGCCCTGTTCGCTCAGGTGGAGGGCGACGTTGTGGTTGTGCAGAAGGAGGTCTACGGCGACCAGTTCGCACGCCCCGCACGCCTCTCCCCGCTCGAGGCCAAGGCGCTGCTGTGGGCGCTCGACTTCGTGGGCGGGCGCCTGCCGCTTGTCGCCGCGAAAGAACTCGCCTCCGCACGCCGCAAAATCGAGTCGGCCGTTGGTCAGGAGTCCACCACGGGCGTGGAACTGGGGCACGTGCAGACGGCCAGTGAGGCCGTTGGGGCCGCCATCACGCAGGCCGTGCGCGAGGAACGCCTCCTCGAGATCGAGTACTGGACCGAGTCGCGCGGAAAGATCACCGAGCGCACCATCGAGCCCCACACGCTCATGAACTCGCGTGATGCCTGGTACCTGGTTGCCCACTGCCGCCGTGCCGGCGAGCAGCGAACCTTCCGACTCGACCGCATCCGTGCGGCGAGCGTGCTCGATGAGCATTTTGCGCGGCGCGCCGAGGTCGAGGCCGTTCCGTACCAGCCGTGGGGATCGCCCTCGCATGGAGAGACCACCGCACAGAGCGCATCGGTCTGGTTTGGCTCCAGCATTGCGCGCTGGCTCGCCGAGGAGCATCCGTCGGCAGACCGTTTCGCCGACGGTTCTATTCTCGTGCAGATCCCGTACGCCAGCGAGGAGTGGCTGGTGAAGGAGATCATCAAGCACGGTGGTGAGGCCGTGCTGTTTGAGCCCGTTGCCCTTCGTGCCACGGTGGTCGAACACGCGGAGCGCGTTCTTGCGCGCTACGCAGCAGCACCCGCACGCCGCTAGCCGCACGTCATCCTCCCTGGCGGCGGACCACCGCCCTGAACACCCCGCCGGGCTCGCGCACAACGCGTCCTGAGATCTCCAACGCCGCCAGCGCAGCCGCAACTGCCTCGGGCGGCATGTCTGTGAGCGTGACGATGCGGTCCACCCCGCACGGCTCGCGCGCGATCAGGGCGAGCACCGCCCCGCCCGCCCCATCGCTGCCGAGTGGCGACTGCACATCGCGCCACCCCACGTGTGCCACCTCGTTCACCACGTCATCGACCCCCTCGCACAGCCCCGCGCCCGCCCGGATGAGCGAGTTGCACCCGGCCGACATCTCGGCGCCCGGCCAGCCCGGCACCGCCAGAACGGTGGTTCCGTGTTCCATGGCAAAATCGGCCGTAATCAGTGCCCCCGACCGCCCCGCCGCCTCAACCACCACAACGGCATCGGCGAGGCCGGCCACGATCCGATTGCGGGCGGGAAACCTCCAGGCTGCGGGAGACGTACCCGGCCAGTACTCGCTGAGCACCGCCCCGGTCTCACAGATGCGCTGGGCCAACGTCAGGTGGCGCCGGGGGTGGATGTGGTCAACCGACGATCCAAGCACCGCCACCGTGACGCCCCCCGCATCGAGGGCGCCCTCGTGCGCAGCCCCGTCAATCCCGCGGGCGAGGCCGCTCACAATCACGGCTCCGCGCTCGGCCAGTCCTGCAGCCAAGTCGTGTGCAAACCGCCTGCCCGCTGCGCTCGGACGGCGGCTTCCGACAATGGCCACCGTTGGCCCCTCCTCCATGCAGGCAAGGGTGGGAATCACACAGCCCATGCCAAACAGCCCGAATGGAGGGTCAAAGATGCTCGAAAGACGCGCCGGATACACCTGTGAGTGCATCCCAACATGGGTCACACCAGCCGCGGCAAGCGCCTCGCGCGCTGACCCGGCATGAAATGCCGCACGGCTCGCCGTCACGCGCGCCACCGCATCGCCATCGACCCGCAGCCAGTGCGCGAGTTGCGCCGAGGTGCCGCCCCACAGCGCCGCGGGTCCGCCGGCTGCGCGGGACGCGCGCTGCAGGTCGCGCGACAGCGCATGCGCCATGCATGCCAGACCCAGAGGCCAGTCCGCGCCCGGCATCATTCGAACCCGCCGGCACTGCGATAGCGGATGGCCTCCGCAAGGTGGGGAGGCAGCACGCACTCGCTCGCCGCCAGATCGGCAATGGTGCGGGCCACCCTGATTACGCGGTCACACCCGCGTGCGGTGAGCCCCAGTCGATCGATCGCTGCCCCCAGCAGCAGGCGTCCCTCCCGGTCCAAATTGCTCGCCGCTCTGGCGGTGGCAGCCCCGAGCCGTGCGTTGGGAACCGACTGCCCGCGGGCCCGCTGCCACGCGCGGGCGGCCGCAACCCGCGCCCGCACCGCGCTGCTCGGCTCCCCCATCCCCCGTTCGGCCAACATCTCGTCGCGGTCAAGCCGTGGCATATCCACGCGCAGGTCGATGCGGTCGGCGATGGGGCCCGATACCCGTGCGCGATATTCCTCCGCGCGTCCGGGAGCACAGGTGCACCGCCGCACAGAATCACCTGCATGACCACATGGACATGGATTTCCTGCGCACACCAGTAGCGGCTCGGCCGGAAAGCGCGCCGTGCCGAGGCTGCGCGAGATGTCAATGCATCCCTCCTCCATGGGCTGGCGCAGCGCATCAAGCGCCGCAGCGGGAAATGCGCATACCTCGTCAAGAAACAGCACCCCTAGGTGGGCGAGGCTCACCTCCCCAGGCCGGGGCACGCGGCCACCTCCCACCAACCCGGGTGCAGAGATTGTGTGGTGCGGTGCGCGAAATGGACGGGTGGTCACCAGCGCACGCCCGGCGGGCAGGAGGCCCGCAACCGAGTGGATGCGAGTGATCGCGATGGCCTCGGCCACGTCCAGCGGCGGCATGATGCCCGGCAGCCGTCGGGCGAGCATGGTCTTGCCACCGCCTGGGGGGCCGATCATAAGAATGGAGTGGGCGCCGGCGGCCGCGATCTCGAGTGCCCGGCGGGCGTCGGCCTGACCATGTACGTCACGCAGATCCCCAAGGCCCGCCGGTTCGGACTGGGCGATGAGCACCTCGGCGCCTCCCTGTACCTGCACAGGCTCATCCCGGTCCTCCAGCACATCGACCGCGTGGCGCAGAGTGCGCACCCCCAGGATCTCGATGCCCAGCACCAGCGACGCCTCGGCCGCATTTGCCTCGGGAACCACAAGGCGTCGCCATCCCCGCCGGGCCGCATGCTCGGCCATCACCAATGTCCCGGGCACCGGTCGCAGCGCGCCGTCCAGGGCCAGTTCGCCCACGGCGCCCGTCGACGCCAACGCGCCGGGCCGCATCTGCCCCGATGCGCTCAGCAGGGCGAGCGCAATGGGCAGGTCGTACTGCGGCCCCGCCTTTCTCAGATCCGCCGGCGCGAGGTTGGCCACGATGCGAACGGGTGGCAGGTCAAAGGCCTGATTGATCACCCCCGACCGCACCCGCTCCCTGGCCTCCTGCACCGCGGTATCCGGAAGCCCCACCACGCTGAATCCGGGGAGCCCCGGGCGCAGGTCGACCTCCACCTCGACGGTGGCGGTCTCGAGGCCGATGACGGCCGGGCTGACGATTCGCGCAACGATGCAAAGAGCATCGCGGCGAAACGCTCAGGGGTGGCGCGCCATTCGTGCCGGTTGGCGCAACGGCACGTCACGATGGGCCCCGGGGTCACGCCCCGGGGCCCGCATGCTCACGTTGCTAGCCCGCAGCCTCGTACTTGGCAGCAACGGCGTCCCAATTCACCACATTCCACCAGGCGTCGAGATACACCGGACGCTTGTTCTGGTAGTTGAGGTAGTAGGCGTGCTCCCACACGTCGATGCCGAGGATGGGGGTCTTCTCCTCCGCCAGCGGCGTGTCCTGGTTCGGGGTGCTCATCACCTCGAGCGCGCCGTTATTCACCACAAGCCACGACCAGCCGGATCCGAAGCGCTTGATGCCGCCCTCGTTGACCTTGGCCTTCAGATCGTCAAGCGAGCCGAACGTGCTGTCGATCGCTGCGCCCAGTGCACCACCGGGTGCACCGCCGCCGTCCGGGCCCATGATCTCCCAGAAGAGCGTGTGGTTGTAGTGACCACCAGCGTTGTTGCGCACCGCGCCGCGGATGTCCTCGGGAATCTGGTCGAGGCTGGTGACAACCTCCTCCACGGAAGAGTTCTCCCACGAGGTACCGGCAAGCGCCGCGTTGGCGTTGTCGACGTATGCCTTGTGGTGGCGGTCGTGGTGGATCT
>CAJAPZ010000079.1 GCA_903943955.1 uncultured Actinomycetes bacterium | reverse complement strand
TCACCGGTCTCAGCCTCCGCGATGAGCTCGGCCTGCTGCAGGCGGGCACGTATTGCCTGCGCCTCGGGCCCGGTGAGCTCAAACCGCTCAAGCGTGGGCAGGTCGCCGCGCCGCGCGAGCCCGAATCGTTCAAGAAAATGGGTGGTGGTCTGGTAGCGCGCGGGCCCGTTGGGCTGGGCGCGGTCGCCCTCCTCAATCAATCCACGGTCAAGAAGGCTGGTGACGGTGGAATCGACATCCACACCGCGCAGGCGGCCGATTTCGCGCCGGGTCACGGGCTCCAGATATGCGACGACCGCCAGGGTCTCGAGCGCGGCGGGCGACAGGCGATCCTCGCGCGGCCGGGCACGCAGACGGTCGCAGATGGGCGCCAGATCGGCACGGGTGCGAAGCGCCCAGCCCCCGGCCACCTCGGCAAGCTCCAGCCCAGTGCCCTCGGCGTGGCGCTCACGAAGTTCGTCGAGGGCGCGATTGACCTCGGCGGGCGACTCGTCGGTGATCTCGATGAGAGTTGGCTGATCGAGTGGCTCGGGCGCGATGAACAGCAGGGCCTCAATTGCGCGGGCGAGCTCGGTCATCTCACGCCCGTAATGAGGATGTCGCCAAATGGCACGTCCTGGCGCAGCTCGGCCTCGCCGCGGCGCACGAGCTCAAGCGCAGCGAGCAGCGTGAGGGCCTCCTCCAGACGATCGCAGTCGACCACCATGGATTCGAACGACACCTCGCGCAGGCGGGCGATCGATTCACGAAGCCGTCCAAGAAGTTCGGGCAGGGGGCGTCGGGCCACGCCCATATGGTCGAGCGACGGGACGGGCGGTGCCTCCACCATCTTGTCCATGGCGGCACGAAGGCGCGCCGGGTCGTCGCGCACGGGCACCGGGGTGGCGGTACCGGGTGGCACGCGCCTGTAGCGGGGCCCCTGCGCTGCGCGCAGGCGCTCAGCAAGCCAGTGTGCGGCACGCTGAAATGGGGCGTAGGCCACCAAGCGGGCGGAGAGCGCCTCGCGCATGGCGATGGCGTCGGGGTCGGGCTCGTCCTCCACCTCTTCGCCCAGCATGCGCCGGCCCTTGAGGTCGGCCATCGCGGCCAGCAGCAGTACAAGCTGGCTGGAGGCGTCAAGATCCCACCGCTCGTCGGTGCCGGTGGTGACTGACTCCTCCACCAGATCGGCCAGCGGCAACTCAAGAAGGTCGACCTCATCCCGCAGCAGCAGGGTGAGCAGCAGGTCGAACGGGCCCTGGAAGAGGTCGATCTCGACCTGCTGGGTGAGGGCCGCGCTGGAATCGAGTGCGGGCACGCGGCGCAGGTTACCGGTGCCCCCGGCCGTGGCACCCGCGCCATGCCCCGAAACCGTGCGATCATGCCGCCCGATGACGATTCGCACGTCCAACAGAATCGCGGGTATTCCGCACTACGAGCCGGGGCTCACGATGGCCGAGGTCATGGCCGCGTACAGCCTCGATTCGGTGGTGAAACTGGCGTCGAATGAGAGCCCGTTCCCGCCGTTGCCAGAGGTTGAGGCGGTCATCGCCAACGCGTCGGCCCACCTCAACCGGTACCCAGATGGCGCTGCGCGCGACCTGCGGGCCGCCATTGCCGATCGCCACGCGGTGGACGTGGATCAGGTGGCTGTGGGCAATGGCTCATGCGAGCTCATCGTGCACGCCGGTGAGGCCTTGCTGGAGCCCGGCACCACAATCATCTACGCCGAACCGTCATTTGCCATGTACCCGCACCTGGCTGCGGCGGCGGGGGCCGATGCCCTTGCCGTGCCGCTTGCCGCCGATGGTGGCCACGACCTGCCAGCAATGGCCGCTGCCGTGGACGAGCGCACGCGGCTCGCCATCATCTGCAATCCCAACAATCCCACCGGCGTGTACCGGTCGGCCGACCAGATTGAGGCATTCCTCGACGCGGTTCCCGACGACCTTGCCGTGTTGGTGGATGAGGCCTACTACGACTTTGTGGACGAGCCCGATCGCGGGCGCGTCTCGGTGCTGGCACGCACCCGCCCCAACCTGCTGGTAACGCGAACCTTCAGCAAGGCGTACGGCCTGTGTGGTCTGCGCATCGGGTACGGAGTTGGCTCGCAGTCGTGGGTTCGTGCCCTCGACGCGGTGCGCCAGCCGTTCAACACCAATGAGCTTGCCCAGGTTGCCGCGCTTGAGAGCCTCAGGCACCCCGCGGCCATTCAACAGCGGGTTGACGAGGCCATTGCGGAGCGTTGTCGTGTTGCAGATGCACTCACGAAACTGGCCGTGCCCTTTACCCCGAGCCACGGCAACTTTATCCTCATGGAGCCGCCGGGCAACGGTATGGACGCCGACGCCCTGCACGAGGATCTGCTCAGGCGTGGGATCATCGTGCGTAACGGCTCCGCACTGGGGTGCCCCGGCACGCTTCGCGTCACCATCGGCGCGCCCGCGGAGAACGATGCATTTCTCTCCGCACTCGGCGCCGTGGTCCCTGTCTAGACACCGAACGAGGAACAACCCGCAGCCATGATGATCGTGATGAAGCAAAGCGCGAGCGACGGACAGATTCAGTCCGTGGTCGATCGCGTTGTCGCCGCCGGGGCCCAGGCCCACGTGTCGCGCGGGGAGTTCGTCACCGTCATCGGTGCGATCGGTGACGACCGCGAGATCGTCGCGCAGCTCGACCTCGAAGGCGAGGAGGGTGTGGAGCGCGTGGTGCCCATCCTCAAGCCGTACAAGCTGGTGTCGCGGGAGTTCCGTCACGGCGACCTGCCTGTGGTGGTTGACGGCCGCCAGGTGGGCGGGGGCTCATTCGGCCTCATCGCCGGGCCGTGCACCGTTGAGACCCGCGAGCAGACCCTTGAGACCGCACGCGTCGTGAAGGCAGCCGGTGCCTGCATGCTGCGCGGTGGCGCCTACAAGCCGCGCACCTCGCCGTACACCTTTCAGGGCCTCGGCAAGCCGGCGCTTGAGATCCTCGCGGAGGCCCGCGCGGAGACCGGCCTGCCCATCGTCACCGAGCTCATGGACGTGCGCCAACTCGAGGACGTTCTGGAGGTGGCCGACGTCATTCAGGTCGGTGCCCGCAACATGCAGAACTTCGACCTGATGAAGGAGGTCGGCCGCACCGACAAGGCCATCCTCCTCAAGCGCGGTCTGGCAAACACCATTGAGGAGTGGCTCCTCTCGGCCGAGTACATCGCCAAGGAGGGCAACGAGCGCATCATTCTGTGCGAGCGCGGCATCCGCACGTTCGAGACCGCAACGCGCTCCACACTCGATCTCTCAGCCATTCCGGTGGCAAAGAACCTGTCAGCGCTTCCGGTGATCGTTGACCCGTCGCACGCGATGGGCCGCCGCGACTTCATCCTGCCCATGGCCCGCGCGGCAGTTGCCGCGGGTGCCGATGGGCTGATCGTCGAGGTGCACCCCGAGCCCGAGCACGCCCTGTGCGACGGCCCGCAGCAGATCCGTGCGGAGGTATTCGCGGCCTGGGTTGCCGACGTGAAGCGCGTGGTCGACCTTATGGGCCTGGTGATGGCGGGCGGCGAGCCCGTCCCCGCCGCGGTCTGATGGCGACGACCGGGCTTCCAGGCCCGGTCGCCCTCGTCGGCGTCGGTCTCATTGGGGGATCCCTCGGGCTCGCCCTGATGGGCCGCGCCGGCGCAACGGATGTGCGCGGTATTGACCCCGGCGACGGGGTCATTGGCCGTGCCACCGAGTGCGGTGCCATCTCGGCCGGTGGCGATGACCTGGCCGAGGCGGTCAGGGGTGCGTCGATCATCGTGGTGTGCGCGCCGGTGGGGGAGATCCCGGAGGTAGTGCGCCGCGTGCTGGCCCTTGCCGATCCCGATGCCGTGGTCACTGATGTTGGGTCTGCAAAGAGCGATGTGCTGAGCGCGCTGACGCCCGAGGAGCGCGCGCGGTTCTGCGGCGGCCACCCGGTGGCTGGTGGCGAGCGCGCAGGCGTGGAGCACGCCCGCGAAGACCTCTATGACGGC
>CAJAPZ010000078.1 GCA_903943955.1 uncultured Actinomycetes bacterium | reverse complement strand
TGTTCGACCGGCTCGTGGGTGGGGCCGTCTTCGCCCACGGCCACTGAATCGTGTGTGAACACGAAGATGACGGGCAGATGCATGAGGGATGCCATGCGAATGGCATTTTTCATGTAGTCAGAGAAGGTCATGAAAGTAGCGCCGAACACCCGGAAGCCACCGTGCGCGGCCATCCCGTTGAGCGCCGCGGCCATGCCGAACTCACGCACGCCGAAGTGCAGGTTGCGCCCCGAGTACGACCCGGGAGTCACGTCGCCGCCATCCTTGATGGTGGTGTTGGTTGACGACGCCAGATCGGCCGCCCCGCCAACCAACTCCGGGATTCCTGCAGCCAGGCCGTTGAGCGATTGTCCTGACGACACACGCGTGGCCAGCGACTCGCCTGCCGGGAACTCGGGCAGGTGCTGATCCCACCCGGCGGGCAGGTCGCCAGCAAGACGGCGACGAAGCTCCGTGGCCTGTGCCGGGAAGTCGGCGGCGTAGCCATCCATCGCGGTCTCCCACTCGGCCACGTATCCGGCACCGCGCGTACGCAGTTCACCCGCCCACGCTGCCACCTCGTCGGGCACCAGGAACTGGGCGTCCTCGGGCCATCCGTACGCCTTCTTGGCAAGGCGTACCTGCTCCTCCCCCAGCGGGGCACCGTGCGCCTTGTTGGTGTCCTGCACCCCCGGGGCACCGAAGCCGATGTGCGTGTGGCAGCGCACCATGGTCGGCCGGCCATCAGATGCGCGTGCGTCGTCGAGCACGCGGTTGATCTCGTCGAGGTCGTTGCCGTCGTGGATCTCCAGCACCCGCCACCCGTAGGCGGTGAACCGGCCGGTGGCATCGTCGCCGAACGACATCGACGTCGGCCCGTCGAGGCTGATGTTGTTGTCGTCGTACACCACCACGAGGCGCTCAAGCGCCAAGAAGCCGGCCAGCGAACCGGCTTCGTGCGAGATGCCCTCCATCAGGTCGCCGTCGGAGCAGATAACCCACGTGTGGTGGTCGATTACCTCGTGGCCGGGACGGTTGAACTCGGCGGCGAGCATGCGCTCGGCCAGTGCCATGCCTACCGCGTCGGCGAGGCCCTGTCCCAGCGGGCCGGTCGTCACCTCAACCCCGGCGGTCACACCCATTTCGGGGTGTCCTGGGGTGATGCTGCCCCACTGCCGGAACTGCTTGAGGGCCTCAAGCGGCAGGTCGTAGCCGGTGAGGTGCAGCAGCGCGTAAAGCAGGGCCGATGCGTGGCCGGCAGACAGCACGAAGCGGTCGCGGTTCGGCCATGCAGGGTCGCCGGGCGCGTGCCTGAGCTGTCCTTCGAAGATGCGCCAGGCGACGGGCGCGAGGCCCATCGGTGCTCCGGGATGCCCGGAGTTCGCCTTCTGGACGGCGTCAATAGCGAGGGTTCGTACGGTGGCGATGCAGAGGTCGGACGATGCCGGCTGAGTCACGTGTTGCTCCGGTTCGAAGGGCGGCCGCAGCCTACCGACCACGTATGCCGCCGCCCCCGTGACCATCGGCGGTGTGTCGCCGAAGGATGCCCGTAGGCTTCAGCCATGATCGGTCGCGTGGCATCCACCGCTGGGGTGTTCGCCCTCATCGCACTGGCATTCGCCGGATGCGGGTCGGGCGAGCAGCCCGTGCAGGTGCAGACCACATCCCCTGCAGCGTTCGTCGAGTCGGTGCGCCAGTTGGTGCAGCCGGCCGAGCGTATGGGGGTAATTGCCACGACCGCACTGTCGGGTGAGGGCGCCCAGGCGTCGAATATCGAGGTGGATGGCGTGGTTGACGACATCACACGCGAGGTGCGCGAGTTCGGTGCCCTGCACCTGGGCGACCCGGCACTCACGGCCGAGCAGCGGCGCCTGCTGGCGGCCATCGTTCCGATCGTGGCCACCATGCGCCAGATGCGGGGTGCACTCAAGGCGTCTGGCAAGGTGGGCCTAAAGTCAGCCACTTCACAACTGCTCATCGCATTGAGGGGGATCCCATCCGCCGCGCAGCCCTCGTCCTGATCGCCACTGCCGTGCTGGGCACGGCCGGGCTCGCCGGTTGTGGCGGTGCTCCCGATCCGGTGCCCACCGCGCAGGTCGCGCCCGGCACAACAGTGACCCCGTCGCATTATCTGGCGCTCGTCCGTGAGGCGGTGGCCGCCGCCCGCGCTGCCAGCATCCGCCTCGACGCCCTGCCCGATGGTCTCACCGCGGCCCAGGCACAGGCAGCAGCAGCTGGCCTCGCTGCCGCTGCAGCACGCGCCGAGCGGGCGGCAGAGCAGTTGTCGGCGGCGCGGCTGGACGACCAGCGCCTGGAGTCGCAGCGCAAGCGCGTCACGCCGCTTGACGTCACGCTGGCGTCGGCGCTCCGCGCCGCCGCGGATGCCGCGGAGGGGGGCGATGTGACGGCCCTCGACGTGGCCGTTGTACAGGCGGCACGTGCCGCCGCTGCCATCCACGTGGCTACGGGGCCCGCCGCCTGACCCGCCGGCTCGGGCTCGACGCCGGCGGCGTCCTCATCGATTCGCTCATGCCCACCTTTCCGGCACGGGCCGCCGATCGTCTGGGCGTGGACCCCAGCGCAGTGCGCGATCTCTTCCGGGGCTCCTTTCGTGGCGACTACTGGGGTGGTCGTGTTCCCGAATCAGCCTTCTGGCACGCCCTCGGGGTGCCAGTGCCCGATGCGCCGGACCGTATGGCAATCCTCAACCTGCGTCCGCGTATCGACCCGGCGCGCGTGGCCGCATGGCGCGAGGTCGCCGACATCTGGATCATCTCCAACCATCGCCATGAGTGGCTTCAGCCCGTGCTGGCGCAGACCGGTCTCGCAGATGTGGTCGACCACGTGGTCATCTCGAGTATCGGGGGGCACGTGAAGCCCGATCCCGCGGCATGGGCAGTGCTCCTGGCCGATGGCACCGCCGCCGAGAATGTGCTTATCGTCGACGACCAGACTCGCAACCTTGAGGCGGCCCGGTCGCTTGGCATCACGGCCGTCGCTGCGGGCGATGACGACACGTGGTGTATGGAGGTGGACCGCTTCCTCGCGGCCCCGGCGCGCGCTACTCGGTGACGCCCTTGCCGTCCACCGACATGTCGCTGGCGGTGGGCGGGTCGGAGACCACAAGGTCCCCGACGGTGGCGAACCCGTAGCCCTGCTTCTTGAGTTCCTTGATGATGGTGGGCAGCGCAGCGACCGTGCTGGCGCGGTCGCCGCCACCATCGTGCAGCAGGATGATCGTGCCGGGGCTCACCTGCGACATCACACGCTGCACGATCGTGGCCGCATCCGGCCGCTGCCAGTCGTTGGTGTCGGTCTCCCAGAGCACTGACAGCAGCTTGTTCTTCTCGGCCGTTGCGATCACCGACGGGCTCACCGCGCCATAGGGCGCCCGGAACAAGCGACTGGGCGTGCCGGTCGCATTGATGATCGCGTTCTGGGTATCCACGATCTGCGTCTGCTGCTTGGCCGATGACAACTTGGTCATGTCCGGGTGGTCCCAGGTGTGGATGCCGATCTGATGTCCCTGAGCGATCTCCTGCCCGAGTACCTCTGGGTGGGCCTGGATCTCCCTGCCCACCACGAAGAATGTGGCCGGCACGTTGTTCTGCTTGAGAATCGACAGGATGGAAGGGGTGTCCTTGCTGGGGCCATCGTCAAACGTGAGCGCCACCACCTTGCGGCGTCCCCCGGCGCGATGGATGCTCACGCCCTTCTGCCCGATACTCACCAGTTCCTGATCGAGCGGCCCCAGCTGATCGGCTGATGCGCTCGGGGTGGTGACGGAGGGGATGACGGGGTCGGCTGTGGCCCGTGATGTCGGGGCATCACCGCCACGCGTCGCCAGCCCGATGGCGGCGATGATCACCACCACGGCGACCAGCCCGATAAGGAGGGTGTTCGCGCGGCGCCGCCGCGGGGGCGGACGTCTGCGGGGTGGTCGCGACTGCGACGATGTTCTGCGCTCGGGTGCCACGCTTGAATAATGCCCTGCCCACCGGCGTCATGACCGCGGGGCGGTTCCGGCGGTGGCACCCAGAGCCCTGGGCACCACCACCATCCCACGTGTGCGCTAGCTCGCCAGGACGGCGGGCTCCCCTGCGGCGCGCATGGCGCCCCACGGGATCGTGATCGCGCGTCCGTCCATCTCCACCTCTCCGGCGATGCGGAGCTTGCCGAAGGCGGTGGTCACTGCCTCACGCGATGCGCCGATGAGCGATGCCCACTGTGCATGTGTGAGGTCGAGCCCAATCCGGACGCCCTCAGGGGCGGCCGTGCCGATCTGCTCGGCGATCTGGTGCAGCCGACGTCGCAGACGGTCCTCCACTCGCATCTCCGACACGATGCCGACGGTCTCGCGCAGGTTGATGAGCCTGCTCGAGAGCGCCACGGCGAGGTTTACGCCAAACCGCGGGTAGCGGGTGACAAGTGCCTCAACGGCGTGGATCGGAAGTGGTGCGACTGCGCTCATTTCAAGCGCCGTTGCACGGGGCATGCGTTCGAGACCGAGCGACGAGTAGACGGCGCCTGGCTCGACGATGGCGGTCATGACGTCAGGACCCTGCTCGGGTGAGTCGTAGAGGGCGATGCGTCCCTGGCGAACCAGGTACACGTGGTCACCGCGCATGAGCGCGGCAGGACTTTCGGCATCTCGGGCCCAGCGCACCAAAGGCAGGCGGGCGTCGAGGAGGTCAAGGTCCCTTCGTGGAATCCCGTCGAACAGGTCCTGGCGCGAGAGCGCCGGCCGCAGTGTGTCCCCGATGGCGGCGGACGGGATCGTGGGGAGCGGTGTGAGAGTGGCCATGCGGACAACCTCGCAGCAGGTTGTAAGAGACCTGTGGGGTCACCGGTAACACTTGGTGACCCGCGTGTTGAGGTATAGCCGCCCCAATGCGGGCGATTTGTAAACACCCACCCGAATCGTCAGGTCTGGTGGGGATTTCGCCGCGATCATCACTTCTTCACGTCAGGAGAGGATTGCACCCGACCGGGGTGGTGTGGGCCCCGCCGGTCGCCCCGCGACCGCGACGTTCCCCCGGCACTTATTCGGGCAGGTGGCCGTCCACCCTGATGACGCGGTCCGCGTACAGCAGCGCGATTGCGATGAGAGCGAAGGGCTGCACCACCAACTGGGTGAGCGTGCTCCAGATGGTGTTGGCGGCAGTGAGAGCCGTGCCGTCGAGGGAGACGAAGATGAGCACCCCTATCACCCCGATGAGCACCTGCGCCACGCCCGTCACCACCTGAATGAGGAGCCACGCGAGAAAGACCGTCCACCATGACCCGCGGATCAGGTCCTGACTGCGGCGCAGGGAGTCGGTCACGCCCTTGCCCTCAATGACGGCCGCCTGTCCGGCAAACAGCCACAGCACCGCAAGGAAGATGCCGGGGATGACGAGAGCGAAGAGGCCCACGATCACACCGAGCGTCACCAGCACCAAGGCGCCGAAGAGGATCCAGAACCGCACTCCCACACGCTCGAGGGCGGCACCGGCACTGATGCGGTCGCCGGTGAGGCGGCGTACGGTGGCCATCGCCACGGCTGCCCCGCTGACGGGGAGCAGCAACAGCGCGGGGATGACGGCGATGAAGATGACCGCTGCCGCGCGCTGCGTGCTGGCTGCGTCGGTGGCGGCCGCGCTGGCGATGCCCGACAGGATTCCCACGGGGATCACAGTCACCGCAGTGAGAATGAGGAATAGCCACGGCTCTGCCCGGTACATGCGCCATGCGCGCGAGAGCAGTTCGCCGAACGTGATGGGTCCGGGCTGGCGGGCATCGGTACTCACGGGGTCAATCCTCGATCGGCTCGTATGGGACCGCCTCGGCGGCGAGGTCCTCGGGGTGGGTCCCCACGCTCTGCATAAAGAATGGCGTGAGAAGGTTGAGCGTGTGCCGGCACGATGGGCAGATGGGCAGCGGCGGGGACGGGGGCAGATCGGGAGTGGCACCTGTGAGCGAGTAGGGCGATCCCCCATACCGGGCACATGCGCCGCACGGGTCGCGCAGATCGAGCCGCACCAGATCCCAATCGCCACCGATGATCTGCGCCACCCACCCCTCATGGCGCACGGCGTAGGTGGCCGCTTCGGCGGCAAGGGCCCGGCGATCCTCCGGGTTCCATCCATCACGGATCGCGTTCACGAATGCGGCCGGGGGATCGGGGATGTGCCTGAACCGCTCGGTCCAGATGTCGATCTCGGCTTCCCAGTCGCGATCCGCCACCCGGTCAGTCCTCCACGAAGTCGACGGACACGGCATGGTCGATGAGTCCGGCCTCGACGCCGCGGCGCAGCAATTCGCGAACGGCTTCACGGCCATCTTCGCCGTAGTCGAGCGTGCGGTCGTTGACGTACATGCCAACGAACTGGTCATTAAGGGCGTCGTCCAGGCCGCGGCCGTACTCGGCTGCGTAGGCCAGCGCGCCGTCCCGGTTGTCGAGGCTGTACTGAATGCTGTCGCGCAGCACGTGCGATAGCCGCACCATCTCATCGCCCTCGATGTCGCGACGCACGGCATTGGCGCCGAGGGGAAGCGGCAGGCCTCCGGTGAGGTCATGCCACCACGTGCCGAGATCAAGAATGTTGATCAGGCCCTGACTCTCGTAGGTGAGCTGCCCTTCGTGGATGACCAGCCCGGCATCGGCATCGCCACGCTCCACCACGTCCAGAACCTCGTCAAATGGCACCACGAGCGGCTCGGCAATGCGCCCCACAGCCAGCTGCAACTCAAGAAATGCGCTGGTGAGAAGACCCGGTACGGCCACTTTCAGACTGGGGAGTGTGGCGGGGTCGATGGCCTCACGCGCCACCACCATGGGGCCGTACTGCTCGCCCATCGATGCCCCGTGCGGGAGCAGGCGGTACTTGTCGGCTACGCTCGCATAGGCGTGCACCGAGATCGCGGTGACCTCGAGGCGCCCCTCCATCGCCCAGCGGTTGAGCGTTTCGATATCGCGCAGCACGTGCTCGAACTCAAACCCGTGGGTGGGGATCAGGTCCTTGGCGAGCGCGTAGAACATGAACGCGTCGTCGGGGTCCGGGCTGTGACCCAGGCGGATCAGCGTCATGTGGTGGTGCCTCCGGTTGGAGCGGTCGGAATGGTGGCCGATGCTACTCAGCGCCACCGGAATCAGCGCGCAGTACACACATGCCCTCGCCCTCGGCCACGAGGGTCTCACCCGAATGCACGCTCACCACTGCGCGAAAGCCGCGGCCGCTCTGCTGGATGAGGCGACCGCGCAGGGTCAGTTCGACGCCCTCGAGCGCGATGGGCTTCCGCAGCCAGTAGCGCACCTTCGCGGTCATGCCCCATAGGTCGTGGGGCGCGCCTGCATACACCAGCATCTCGTCCACCAGCAGCCCGATGATGCCGCCGTGCAGGCGGTCGGGGTAACCCTGATACGTGGCGCTGGGGACCCAGATAGCCACGGCGTCAGTGCCGTCGCGATGCACGTGCAGGCCGAGTCCCGAGGGGTTCTCGGATCCGCATACGAAGCACCCGGGGCAGGACGATGGGTTCAGCAGTTCGCCGGTCACGCGGTCAAGTGTGCCGAATGCCGCGGCTCGGTGCTTGGGGTCAGGCTGATGGCCGTCTGTGGCGATCGCATCACCGGATAGCGGGCCGCTGCTAGTCTCCCGCGCCGTGATCGCCGTACTCGTCACCATTCACTGCATCCTCTGCGTGCTGCTCATCGTTCTGGTGCTCATGCACAGCGGGAAGGACGCCGGTCTCTCCGGCGCCTTTGGCGTGGGCGGCTCCGGGTCTGCATACGGTGGATCATCGGCGATCGTCGAGAAGAACCTCACGCGCATCACCGTGGTGATCTGCGTCTTGTTTTTCCTCTCGACCTACGTCCTCGGTCGCGCGCTCTAGCGATTTGCGTCGGTGACTTTTGGCCCCCCGCTTTGGGGCGACCGGTCCCCGCAGATGGAGGTAGAGTTCCGGGCGTGAATACTTCTGTCGTTCGATCCCTGCCCGTCAAGTTTGTCGGTGCCCTCATCGCCCTCATCGGCGCCGGCATCGCGTTGTACCTGATGGGGGTCTTCTCGATGTACGCCATCGCCTGGGTCGTGCAGTTCATCGAGTGGATCTTCGGATAGGTACCCCGCCGGGTCGCGCTGAGACCCCGCATCATCATTTTCGTACCCCGCCCGCCGTGGGGAATCCGGCGGGCTCGATCCATTTTCGGGGGTCGTCGTGGGGGGCGAAAAATGACGAGAGCCCCGCGATGCGGGGCTCTCTTCAGGTGCGGCCGAGAGGACTTGAACCTCCACGACCCTAGGGGTCACAAGGCCCTCAACCTTGCGCGTCTACCAATTCCGCCACGGCCGCACGGACAGCCCGATTCCTGATCGGGCAGCGGCGGGCAATGTAGCAGCAGGAGGGAATGGTATGGTGGCGAACACCAGTTCGACGTCACCGACCGTGGAGTTGTTCCGAATGGCTGAGGCACCGACGGGAAGACAGGCCGAGATCCTCACCTTCATCGAGGATCACGTGCAGCGCCACGGCTATCCACCTACCGTGCGCGAGATCGGCGCCGGTGTGGGCTTGGCATCGCCATCGACCGTGCACCGCCATCTGGAGAAGCTCGAAGCCGGTGGACATCTGCGGCGCGACCCCTCCAAGCCGAGGGCCATGCTGGTAGGGCTGCCAGGTGGGCGCACGTCGTCCTCGGGCAACCGCCCGGAGGCCTCGCTGCCCCTGGTTGGTTCCGTGGCGGCCGGCGCACCGATTCTGGCTGACGAGCATGTTGAGGACTGGGTGGCCGCCCCATTCGCTGCCGATTACCTGTTGCGCATCAAGGGCGACTCGATGATCAACGCAGGCATCCTCGATGGTGACCTGGTCGCGGTCAAGCAGCAGCAGACCGCGCGCGATGGCCAGATCGTGGTGGCGCTGCTTGAAGACGAGGCCACGGTCAAGCGTGTGTACCGCGAGCCGGGCGGTGTACGCCTGGAGGCTGAGAATGACGCCTATGAGCCAATCCGCGGCGCGGACATCAAGGTGATTGGTCGCGTGGTTGGAGTGATGCGCGACATCTAAGAGCGGCGTAGTGCTCCGGGGCCTATGGGCGCATGGCCCCGGGGCGCTACGGTTTCGTTTGCGAGCCAGACAGTCGCGGGGCTTCGGCCTCGAGGAAAGTCCGGACACCGCAGAGCAGGGTGCTGGTTAACGGCCAGCCGGGGAAACCCGAGGGAAAGTGCCACAGAAACGAAACCGCCTCTTCGGAGGTAAGGGTGAAAAGGTGCGGTAAGAGCGCACCAGCGGCCTGGTGACAGGTCGGCTGGGTAAACCCCACTCGGTGCAAGGCCAAATCGGGGCGTTACGGGTTGCTCGCCCAGTCCCAGGTAGGCCGCATGAGGCACCCGGCAACGGGGGTCCCAGATGGATGACTGTCCACGACAGAATCCGGCTTACGGCTCGCTAACCCAGAGGCCCGCTTCGGCGGGCCTCTGGTATTCCCGGCTACTCGAGCGGTGCGGCTGGCATCTCGGGAATCTCCGACTGCAGCCCGGCGAGGCCTCGTACGAGCGCGGCCGTGAGGTGCTCGGCCACCGAGTGCAGAGTGGCCAGCCCGAACTCCTCCACATCGGCACCACCAGCGATGGCGTCCTCGGCCTCGGCGATCGTGGCGGCGGAGAGGCGGCGGTCCTGGATGAGAACCTCTACCTCCTGTCCGCGAACGGTCCCGCGCAGACCAGCTGCCTCGGCCCGGTCCTCCATCTGTCCGAGGCGCCCGAGCTCGAGCGTGCGGGCAAGCGGGCGCACATAACGGGAGGCATCCTCGAGGGATCGGTTGCTGCTCGGCATGGGAACCGGGCGGTCGGGACCACCTGTCTCGTGGCGCGCTGCGCGCACGGCGATGGCCCCGATGAGATTAACGAGCGCGCCTGCCATCCGGGGGCATGGGAGAAAGTCCACCTGTGATGGCGCAGCACGAACTGCGCGCGGTGGAGGCGCTCCGGTGCTGCGCAGCCAGTCGCGGATCTCCTCCACCTCAAACCTGCGGTGCCCACCAGCGGTGCGATGGCACGGAACGCGTCCGGAATCCGCCCACAGCCGGATCGTGGGGATGCTCACGCCGATCATCGCTGCTGCCTCACCGGTGGTGAGTGAGCGCCTGCCTGGGTCGAGCATGCGTTCGCGCACCCCGAGCCACCGTCGTGCGGATGGCCCGAAAGCGCCGTCGGCCATCAGTCGTCTCCGGTCCCTGGGATGGATGCGCCGCGGTGTCGGGTGCCGTCCACAATCAGAAAAGTGACGACGACTGCGATGAGGATGATCTCGCCGACGGTCAGTGCCACCCCGAGCCGTGCCCCTGAGGCCGAGGCGATAGAGGTGCCGGCTGCCGCGAGCACAATCGCCGTGGTCCAGGCCAGGATGTCAACGCGTGATGGAGCGAGCGGCCACATACGCGAACTCTAGGTCATCGCCACGACGGGCCAGGCAAACGCGACAAGGGCCGACACCGCGACGGTGGTCAGAATGGCCCCGCCCTCCCCTCTGGCGATGCGGTTGAAGATGGTCTTCATGACGGGGGATGGTGGAGGACTCCTGCCACGGTGTCAGGTCGCCGTCGCCCGTGGACGGGCCCGCTTCCGGCGCCGGGCACTCCGACCATCGCAAGTGCACCGATGGCATTGAGCACCTCGCTCATCGCCAATACCGCATCAGTGGTCAGGAGATCGCGAAGCGAGGGGTTGGAGAGCCGCGCTGCGGTGGCACGGGACAGTGCCAGCAGTGCCGAGTCGCCTGCATCCTGCCGCGAGAGGGCGAACAGCGCTGAGGTGACCTCCTCAACCGAATAGGCGACGCTGATGGGCGCTCGGCTATCGGTGACCAGCAGTAACGGGACATCTCCGGGCACGGGCAGATCGTCGCCCTGCGCGCCGACCACGCGGGCGGCGGCGAGCCATACGGCGTCGGCGCTCTCTGGAGATGATGCGGCCACGCGGGCGCACGACAATAGAAGGGCGCTCATCCACGCCGCACGTGGCAGGAATGTGCCCAGTCGCATGACCTCCCAGGTCTCATCGCGTCGCATGGAGTGGGCTGCCAGCCCTCGCACGGCTGCCACCTCACGTCGCACCACCTGCGCCGCGCCGGCGGGATCGAGGGCATTGGCGCCGCCCGCCTGCGCACGTGATGCACCGGCGGCATGGGCGAGCGCCTCCACGACGTCAGTGGGCAATGCCCCTCCGGTGGCTGCGGCTGCGAGGGCAGCCTGCTCCAGATGCCGTGCGGCCAGGGCGCCGCCGGTACCCACGGCAGGGACCAGGCCCTCCGGCCCCGCCGATGCCAGTGCCGAGAATGCGGCGGCGGGGTCGACACCGTCTCGCGCGGCACGGGCCCGCGCGCCCAGCACGCGGGCAGATGCGTCTGCACGCTCAAGCGCCGCAGCCACCTCGTGCACGTGGGTGAAACTCGTCATCGGCATGCCCGGACGGTATGCGCGCGCGGTGCGACGGTCATTCGCCCGGGGGCCACACTCACTCCCTGCTGCTTGTGCAAACGGGTAGCGTCGCCGCGTCCAGCGCGAACCGAAAAGGAGAAACCCGTGGCGCGCCTTGAACCCGGCCAGATGGCCCCCGACTTCACCCTCGCGTGCGATGACGGTACGGAGGTCACGTTGTCGTCGCTCAGGGGCTCGCCCGTGATCGTCTACTTCTATCCGAAGGCCATGACCTCGGGATGCACCACCCAGGCGTGCGATTACCGCGATCACGTGAAGGCCTTCGCGAAGAGTGGTGTGGTCATCCTCGGAATCAGTCCCGACCCGGTGTCGCGACTTGCGAAGTTCCGCGACAAGGAGGGGCTCACGTTCCCCCTGCTCTCCGACGAGTCGCACGCGAGTCTCGAGGCGTACGGCGTGTGGGTGGAGAAGTCGATGTACGGCAAGAAGTACATGGGCGTGGAGCGCAGCACCTTTGTGATTGATGCCAAGGGCAAGATCGTTCACGCCGATTACAAGGTGAAGTCGACCGGCGACGCCGAGCGCGCGCTGGCCCTGCTGCCGTAGCCGCGCCGTATCCTTCCCGCATCCCGGCGGGCCGACCGAAGGAAGGGCATTTCGATGGACGCGATTGAGGCAATCCGCAAGCGCAAGGCCGTGCGCACGTATACCGACCGACCCATTGCCGATGACGTGGTGGATGGGCTGCTCCGTGCCGCGCTCGCAGCACCCACCGGCAGCGGCTCGCAGGCCTGGAGCCTGCTCGTCGTGCGGGATCCAGAGCGGCGTCGCGAGATGGCCGACCTGATCATCGCCGGCGGTGCCCAGTACTTCGCCAATATGCGCCCCCAGCGTGACCTCGATGCCGACGAGCACCGTCGGCAGTGTGGGGAGTACGCCGAGAAGATCCTCAGCACGTACCGCATCGCGCCGGTGTGGATCGTTGCGCTGCTGGTGCCCCGTGGGAACTACCCCGATTCCATGGCTGAAGGTGGGTACGTGGATGACCTGCTCTCGGTGGCATTCGCGATGGAGAACCTGATGGTGGCAGCGCGGGCAGAGGGGCTCGGCACGGTGCCCACGTCGGCGTTCCAGCGCTTTGAGAAGGATCGGCTGCGCGCCATTCTCGGGCTGCCGGGCGAGGTGGACCCGGTGCTGGTGAGCCCGCTCGGCTATCCGGAGTCCTTCCCCGATGGCCTGCCACCCGCGTTGAAAAAGGGCTTCCGCGGATGGAGATCGCTGGTGCACGACGAGCAGTGGGGCAGCACGCGGGCATAGCGCCCGCTGGTAAAGTCGATTGAACCGAGAGGAATGGCCAAGTGGCTTGGGATGACATCACGCAGTGGCAGCCGGGCGACCTGTACGCATCTTTTCGCATGGGCGACAACGTGCTGCCGGTCGACGTCCGTGACCTGACGTACCGGGATGCTGAGCAGAAGATCAAGGGCGCGCTGCGCCTTGACCCCGTGGGTTTCGAGAACGGGATCCCATCCCTTCCGGAGGGCAAGGAGATCGTCTTCTACTGTGATCGCCCCGGCGAGGCCACGAGCATGACGATCGCCCTGGTGGCCTTCGATGGCGGCCGCTCTCGCGTGGGCGTGCTGGTGGGGGGTTTTCAGGCGTGGGAAGAGGCGGGCTACCCGATGGAGCCCAAGGAGTAGCCCGCCGTTCCTGCGGTGCCTACTTGCTCTTCTTCTTGCCTGTTTTCTTCCCATCTGGGGTGAGGCCGTATGTGGTCTCGAGCCAGGCGGGTAGCACTGCGGCGACGGCGCGGCACATGAGTTCGCGCTCCGAGACAGCCACACGGGCGGCAACCTGCATCACCAACTGCCCCTCGTCGGTGCGTACACCGGACACCCCGCTTACCATCTTGTCGCCCTCTGGCTTGTTGTAGACCATCGAGCGCGCGGCCATGTTCCAATGATCACGGGTCCACGCGATAAGGAGCTCTTCGAGGTCTGTTGGCTCGTACTCGAGCAGTGCACGCTGGAGCGCATTGGGTGTGGGGTCTGAGTCACGCTGCATTGTCTGGTCCTTCCAGGGCCTTGTTGGGAATCGAAGGGCAGGATAGCCCTGTGGCGACGATTGAAGGGGTGAACAGGGGCGATGGTGCAGGGGGACGGCTCGCGTTCCTCGTTCTCGCAGTGCTGTTGGGGGCGGTGGCGATTATCGCCACCGGGCTCGAATGGGGGAGCCTTTCGGTGCACTCCCAGCTGGTGGTGTCGGAGCCTGGAATGGGCGAGTGGCAGGGTGTGGCTGCCCTCGTCGCGGCCGTTGCAGGCCTGCTGGTGATCGGGTTTGCCATGGCGCTCGGTCGCCCGGCCGTTGCGGCCGTGGGGGCTCTGGTGTCCGGCCTGGTCATTGCGGCCATGGCCATCGCCGAGGTCGTCCATCTGGTGACGCGCCCGGCCGACATCGCCGCCGTTGTGCGCGCAGGCGCTGCGGCCATTCCCCTCAAGGGCTACCGCGTGCCGCTTATCGAGAGCTCAGTGGGCCCCGGCACCTGGCTTGCGCTGATCACCGGCCTGCTTCTGGCTCTCGTAGGATTGCTCAGCGTGATAATTCCGGCATGGCGTTCGCGCCGTGGCACGTCGCGCGGGTAGACTGACCGGCAGCGCCATGACCACCTACATCCTCCTTGCCACGATCAGCCCTCAGGGCCTTCAGACGCTTCGCGTCACGCCTGAGCGCCTGTTTGAGGTGAATCGCGAAATCGAGGACCTGGGTGGCCGCGTCATCGACCAGTGGGCCGTGTTGGGGCTCTACGACTTCCTCAGTGTCATTGAGGCACCGGGCGACGCCGCCGTGGCACACATGACCGCCGAGCTCTCCGCCCGGGGCAGTGCCACCTTCGAAACCCTCACCGTCGTGGAGACATCCGACGTGTTCACCGGGCTCGACCCGGCGGAGTAGCTGGTCAGCCCGCTCGGCGCCACTCCGGCGACTTGCACAGCGGGCATGCGGGAAGCACGAGAATGCCGTCGGCCTCTTCAGGTGACGTCACAAGCAGGTCGCACTCGGAGCAGCGGAACTCACCCACGACTTCATCGCCGACTTCGAACAGCTCGGTTCCATCGTCGATGGTACGCGGCACTCGGGGTCCCTTCGGGGTGGGTTCAGGTGGCCAGCGCGGCGACCAGGCTGGCCGCCGCAATGAGGGCAAATATGACGAAGCCAGCAGCTAGGAGGCGCGTCTCGGTGATCATGGGCCGACGGATATCGCCCATCTGTGCCGGGCGCCAGTGAGCGATGCGGCTGATCGCGCCCTCATGGATGGAGCGCTCGCAGTAGGGGCAGAAGTCGGTTGATGCCAGCAGCGGAAGCCCGCAGCGGTGACAGCCCGGGGCGTCGGCGTGATGGTGTCCCTGGAGGTCCGACTCCGTGCGCACTGGTTGCTCCTTGCATGATTCCGGCCGGACGACCGGGGCCGGAATCATATCGCCGACGAGCAATCTCGCAAGGGAGATTGCATATGGGCCGGCAGGAAACGGCACCACTGCAACGAATTTATGCCGTTGGGCCGGGCTCCGTGGGCTCATCGGAGACCATGGGGAATGCAATATCCACGGACTGGCGCTCATCGTGGGCAGCCTCGTGGCCATCGGATCCGTCGTGTTCCATCGCAGCCATTGCAGCGTCAATCGCGGCCAGCCGGTTCTCCACGTCGGCGACTTCCGGGGCGAGTGCGTCGCCTGAAATTGCACCGTCGCGAATGAGGGCGTAGGCCCGCGACCCGAGTGCCTCGAGCGCGCTTCGATGACGACGCTCAAGCAGGCGCCGCTCGCCTTCGAGACGCGCCCTCTGCACGGAACCCTTTATGTCGCGGGCAACGCGACCGGCACGGCTGCTCATCGAGTTGATGATCGACACAGGTGCTCCTCATGTGGACACCGGAAAGGCGAGCGCCGCTCCGGCCGCATCGGTGCGAAGGCGTGGCGCAATGCGCACGTTGCGCCACCCATGCGTGTGCCTCGCGATCATACGGTCGATGCATGGACAACGCATGGGGTCGGTGGAATCAGCGGGGGCAGGCCACGGTCGAGCACGTGGGGATCACGCTCGTGGTGGCGCTGCTGATGGCGGCGATGGCGCTGTGGGCATCGGGAGTGGTGCGAGTGCCCGATCACCCGCCCGCGATCATCGCGCGAGTAACCGCACCGCTGGGGGCGGTTGTCGCTCGGGGGTATCCGGTGGCCCAGGGCCTGTCGCGGCAATCGGCCACCGATATGGCGGCCAGGCGCGGTCAGCCGGGGCTGCTCCACCGGCTATGGGATGGATTCCTGTCGTGGGGTGCCCTCAATGTTGACGGCGAGCTCGAGGCCCTTGGGGGATTCACCGATGAGGTGCTGTCGCAGGCTGAGGGGCTCATCCGCCACCCGCTCGAGACCGCAGCGGGAATATTTGGGCAGGGGCGTATGACTCCCGCACGGCAGGTGGTGAGCAGCAGCGGTGACATTTCCCGCGACGCGCTGGGTATCGGAGACCGCCCGCTTCGTGAGAGCTTTCTCAAGATCTCCCGCGCTGCCGGGGCGATGGCCGCCGACTGGCTCATTTTGCGGGGTGCCCGGTTTCTGCGCAGTCGGGTCATCGAGGCCGTGAGACGGCGCTGAGGTGGCGCAGACACACGCGCGCGATGGCACGCGGCGGTCTGGATGCGTGACTACCGGTCCAGCCACCATCACGGTGACCGGTGACGACGATGAGGGAGGTCTGGTGACAGCTCGCATGACGGCTCGATTGCATACCGCGGCGCTCTCCACCTGGTGGCGCCTGCGCGATGAGCGCGGTCAGGGAACGGTGGAGTACGTGGGAATGGTGGTGATGGTGACCCTGCTTGTTGCGGCAGTTGCGGTCGCCGCCAAGGGGTGGGCCCCGGATGTCGGCGAGGCGTTGAAGAAGGCCCTCACGGGGGCGATCACGCATCTCACTGACGGATTCGGATGACCGCACGGCCCCGGGGG
Source organism: uncultured Actinomycetes bacterium (assembly GCA_903943955.1). Lineage (GTDB taxonomy): Bacteria > Actinomycetota > Thermoleophilia > Miltoncostaeales > Miltoncostaeaceae > SYFI01. The sequence goes on along the minus strand of CAJAPZ010000078.1, from coordinate 2,295 downwards.
CGCACGGCCGGCCCCCGGGGCACGGCGATCAGGGAATGATCACCGCGGCACCCTGTACCTCGCCCGACGCGATGCGCTGCAGTGCCCGGTTTGCATCGGGAAGCGCATGCTCCTCCACCTGGGTGCGCACCGGGATCTGCGCGGCGATCGCCAAGTAATCGCGGGCATCGGCGCGGGTGACGTTGGCGACGCTGCGTATCGATCGCTCCCACCACAGGTCGCCGTAGTTGAACTGTGGGATGCGATCGAGGTGAATGGCGTTGACGGCCACCGTGCCGCCACGGTCGACCGCCTTGAGCGCAGCGACCACCACGTCGCCGGATGGCGCAAAGGTGACGGCGGCATCGAGGGGAAAGGGGGGTGCGTCGTCGTATCCACCCACCCACTCGGCACCCATCTCGAGCGCCCGCGAGCGCTCCTCAGCTGATCGCGTGGCAACGGCGACGCGGCAACCCCAGTGGCGTGCCACTTGAATCGCCTGCAGCGCAGATGCACCAAATCCGTAGAGCCCCACTCGGGACCCGGGGGTGACTCCGGCCACCCTGAGGGCGCGGAATCCGATGACGCCCCCGCACAGCAGCGGGGCCAGATGGCGATCGTCGGGGCCATCGGGTAGGGGCACCACCACGTCGGCGCGGGCCGTCACCATCTCGGCGAATCCACCGTGCCGGTCCCATCCTGTGAAGGTTGCCTGTACGCACAGGTTCTCCCGGCCCGCCTGGCAGTGGGCGCAGTCGCCACACGATCCGGCGAGCCACGTGAGGCCGGCCCGGTCGCCCTCGGCCCAATCGGTGACCCCTTCGCCGAGCCCCTCGATGCGACCGGCAACCTGATGCCCAAGGACGATGGGCATGGTGCGGGCGCGCAGGTCGCCCTCGGCGATCTGCAGGTCGGTGCGGCACGCGGCGCATGCCCCCACTCGTATGAGCACCTCACCCGGACCGGGTGATGGATCGGGAAATGTGGCGAATCGCAGCGGCTTGGTGCCGATGGGTGATGTCGCCGTCAGGACCATTGCGAGCATGCCGTCACGGTAGCGGCAACCGCCGCCACGGGCGTGCGTCATCATGCCGGGGTGGCCAGTCTCATCTCCATCCCTGTTCCCGCATCCCCATTGGCGGGTGGCGATCCCACACGCCGCTTCGGTATCGGTGCGGACGGCGAGGTGATGTTTGCCGGCCTCACCCGCCCGGAGTCCGAGGCCGTGGCCCAGTGGCTCGAGGGGTTTGATGCATCCGCCCGAACGGCCGCACTCATTCCCATTGAGCTCGGCGTGGTGTTGAGCGATGGCGCCGGGCCACACCTGCTGGATGTCTCGGGGGCGCTGGTGCTGGTGGTGGGCGAGCACTCACATGTGCCGGGGGCCTGGGTGGCCATGGGGGTTCCGAGCCCGCTGTGCGGAGTGGGTGCCGTAGAGCGGGACGGCCATGTGTATCGCTGGATTGGGCGGGTGGAGGTGGCCGAGGCGGGCAGGGTGGCCGTTCTTGATGCACTTGACGCATGCACGGACCGCGACGCCGTGCATCGGTGGGCCGCACATGGCGGTGAGGCCGTGTCTACGCTCGTCGGGTGAGCGAATACATCATCAGGTTCATCGCGGTGAATGTCGACGATCTCGACGATGCCGCGTACGCGCGACTCGTTGAGGCAGCAACGACCATGCCGGGGATACGCCTCGTCGGAGAGGTGATGGTTGATGCAGAGACCCGCCGCCTGGATGTGCGGTTCGCCATCCCCGTTGAGCAGGCAATGGCCGAGGCCGCCCGGGATGGCGGGCGTCTTGCCAAAGAGATTCTGCTGTCGGCCCGTATTCCCGATGCCCGGCTGGTGGAGATGACGGTGCGCATGGTTGATCCCGAAGCGGATGGCTGGACCGGGACCGATGACGGCGAGGAAAACGAATAAGGACCCTCGGCAGGGTCGAAGCCTGCTCGTCGCGCCGGGGGTCCTTATTGAGTGACCGGGCTCGCGCATTACTTGCGCGGGTCGTTGCAGACCGGCCTGACACCGAGTGACCCAATTCCTGAACGCGTGCCATGCGGGTGTTGTACGTCTCCACCGCGGGACCGAAGTCCCACTTGCGGCCGTTCCCCCGAATCAGCGCGTGGGGAGGGCATAACACCTGCCGGTTCGCGTCCGGCGATCATCTCGGTTGTCAGGGTCCGGCGCTGCACTGAGAAATCTATGGATGACCGGCTCCCTCTCCATCGGGGCGTTCCCCGATCTTGTTGCGGATTGTCCGCACCCCGTACAGCATGCAACCGGGGCACCGGCCGCGTAAGACTGGGGACGTGA
>CAJAPZ010000077.1 GCA_903943955.1 uncultured Actinomycetes bacterium | reverse complement strand
CAGCGATGCGCCGCGGGCCTGGGAGATGCCGTACTGGGAAGCCGATCCGGTAATTGAGGCCAGCGACCCGGCAACCACCACGGGCGTCGTGATGGTCGCTGCACCGGCAGGAGCGATGGTGCTCGCCACGAGGGGAACGGTGAGCGTGAGGGCAATGAGGGTGCGGCGCATGGAGCCTCCGAGGGGTTTCAGATGACCCACCAATGCTACGCACCGGTACCCTTGCCACGTGAACGGGCGGCGGGCCATCGTGGTGGCGATCGTGATCGGTGGCGCCATCGGCGCCGCCGTGCGCGCGGGGTTGGGCGATCTCGTACCCCGTGGGGACTGGCCATGGGCCACCTTCACGGCAAACATGGCGGGCACGGTGCTCCTCGCAGTGCTCGCAGCCCTCATCGCGTGGCGGCCGCACCTTCCCCATTGGCTCCACCCCCTCGTCGCCGTGGGCTTCTGCGGATCGCTCACAACATTCGCGGGGCTCGAGCTCGAGGGGTTCCTGATGATGCGCGACGGCAGGTCGGGGCCTGCGGTGTTCTATCTCGGGGTCAGCATCGCCCTCGGCCTGCTGGCCGCCGTGGCCGGCCGACGTGCTGTGGATCTGGTGCACCGATGACCCCGCTCACATGGGCACTCACCATCCCCGCCGGGGCGGCCGGGGCGTTTGCACGATATGAAGCCGGGCGCCTGATGGGAACGCGCTTTGGCGTGCACGCTCCGTGGGGGGTGCTGGCCATCAACCTCGTCGGGGCGTTTCTTCTTGGGCTGCTGGTGGGTGCCAGCCCGTCCGGCGTGGCGGTGATTGCCCTTGGAACAGGGTTCCTCGGATCGTTCACCACATTCTCCACCTGGATGGTGGAGACCGACCGAGTCGCAATGGCCGGCAGGTGGAACACCGCACTCATGAACATCGTGGTTCCGGTGCTGAGTGGTCTGGCCCTCGTGGCGGTGGGATTCGCCGCGGGATCCGCGCTCGCCTGAGCGCGGAGGTGCTGGGCTTAGGCGGCGCTGTTGATGACGATGATCAGCACGATGACCGCAAGCGCCACAAACACCGTCGCGATGATGGCGGTGGTGAGGAACTTCGGCATCGGCGGAATATCAGGAAGATCGTTCGCCATGTCATCACTTTCAGGATGGCCAACTGAGATGTCCCATTGCAGCAGACCAGATGGGCCAATGCCTCATGCGCGAGCCCGCTCACCGGTGGTTCTCTGTCGGTCGTCACCACGATTCCGGGACACTTTGGGACCCGCTCACGTTCGCCAGTGGGCCTGGAGGTCGTATCCTCAGCGGTATCCCCCGAATCCAATCGAAGGGGATATATGAAGACCCGTTACCGCATCGCCGCACTCATCGTCGCTGGATCCGCGGTTGTCGCCGCGTCGCCGGCCATGGCCGCCACCACGACGATCAACGTGTCGACGCCCAAGACCGACATGTTCGCCTTCAAGGGCATGCCGGCAAAGCTCAAGCCCGGCACTTACAAGTTTGTGTACAAGAACGACTCCGGGATTGACCACAACCTGAAGGTGGGCAGCGTGAGCACCCCCAACTTCGACAAGGGCTCAAAGACGATCACCGTTACCCTCAAGAAGGGAACGACCGCCTACATCTGCACAGTGGCTGGCCACGACAAGATGGGCATGAAGGGCAACATCACAGTGAAGTAGCGGCTCCGATCTCCCTGCCCGCCGGTGAATACTGGCGCGGCAGGGTGATCCACGCCGACGAAGTTGCCGGCACGCCATTCGTGGCCACCGCGCGGCAATCCCTCTGGCCCTACGTGCCGCTGGCGCGACCAGGTCAGACGGCGCACCACCAATGGGTGCCGTTACGACAGTGTCGCGAGGGTCCCCGCCCGCGGTGGCGAATGAGCCACCGGTGATACCGTCACTCGCGAAACAGATGATCCGAACGGGCACAGGGTGCCCGGTTCCTCACAAGGAGGGACGCATATGAGCGTTCTGCATGAGCCACTCAATCGAGTGGAATTCGAAGGCGTTGTCGGCCACTACAGCACCGGCGGCTTCGGCCAGTACCACCGTCTCAACTGCCCGGAAGCACCGCATCGCGGCGATCCGGGCGTTCGCGACACCATTCATGGGCCGTGGAAGTACCTCGCCGCCCACTGGGCTCCATGCCCTGCCTGTAGCCCTCCTGCCGATGTCGAGCAGGAACAGGGGCAGCAGGCCGCCTAACCAGGCTGGCGGATCGCTAGCCTGAGCAGGCCTCAGGCCCCCATCGTCTAGCGGTCTAGGACGCTGCCCTTTCACGGCGGTAGCGCGGGTTCGAATCCCGCTGGGGGTACTTCTCTCGCCCGCCCGGTTGGGTGTGGCGCCGTCCCCGCGAAACCGTTGCCCAATTGGCGCCCTCCCGCCGCAGGCACATGCCGCCAGGGGGCGGCAGGGTGAAACGTCGCTCGGGTTCCCCCCCTTCGGGGCGCCCAGCGGGTTCGAATCCCGCTGGGGGTACTCCACCCGAGGATCCCGATATCCCTGTCGAGGATCGGGCCGAGGATCGAGAGCGTCGTCGTCAACCGTCAGATGGTCAGGTCATAAGCCGAACGATCGGCGACGTGGTCCTTTGGACACAATCCTGGGTTCAGAGGGATGGTGACGACCGCTGCCTGTGTGGCACGCACTGTCGGCGTCAAGTTCCGTGAAGCCGTTTCATGAGTGATTTCCTCTCACCTCGTCACGGTGGGCCGTACGACGATGAGAGCGCACTCAGGTGACCGGTTAGCCCAGTACGACCTACACGGGGCACGAGGAAGGGGGGCCGAAGCCCCCCTTCCTGCACCACCAGTGTCAGATCATCCGAGGGCGAACCCGACGCTGTTACTTGGACTCGGGCATCGCCCCGTTGAAGGGCCTGTCGACAACGTGGATCACACCATTGGAGGCAGCGACATCAACATCGATGACGTTGACGACTTGGCCGTAGCCATCCTTGACGCTGACGTTCTCGCCATCAACGAGGACGGTCCATTTCTCACCCGCCAGGGTCTCAACCTTCTGGCCGTCGAGGGCCACCACGTCAGCCGCGGAGAGATTGCCTGGCACCACGTGGTAGAGGAGTATGTCGGTCAGCAGAGCGCGATTGGCGATCAATGTCTGCAGCAAGTCTTCCAGAGGAATGCCCAAGTCGGCAGCTACGGCCTCAAAGGCCTGATCTGTGGGAGCGAACACGGTGAACGGACCAGGACCCGACAGCGTTTTCACGAGCCCTACAGCCTTCAACAGCCTTGTCAGCACGGTGAAGTTGCCAGCGGCGGCGAGATCAGCGACGACGGTCTTGT
>CAJAPZ010000076.1 GCA_903943955.1 uncultured Actinomycetes bacterium | reverse complement strand
CCGTAGTCCTCACCCGCGTGGCCATCTGGGAGCCATGAGAGGTCGTCATCGGGGCCGGCGATGAAGCCGTCCTGTGACGTTGCGATGAATGCGCGCACCCGTGTGACCATTTGCAGAGCGTATGACACGGGGACTGACCCCGGGCGGGGTCTGACCCCGTGGTGGTTCCGGGGGTACGTCTGCAACGGGGGCTGTGAGCGGGACGCCGTTGCTACCGTCAACCCGTGCCCGATCAGCCCCTTGTCATCGCCCTCTGCCCCGACCTGATGATGCGGTCGCGCATCGAGAGCGGGCTCGACATCGCCGGGTACCGTCTACGAGTGGTTGGCGGGCCCGTGCGCCTGGCCGAGGCGCTGGCGGAGGAGACGCCTGCCTGCCTGCTCATCGACCTCGAGGCCGGTGACGACGCCATCGCACTCATTGAGCGCCTCTGCACCGACGACTCCACCCGCGACATCCCGCTTGCCGCATTCGCCGGCCACACGCGTGAGGATCTGATCGACGCGGCACGCGAGGCGGGCGCCAACCCCGTGGTCGCCCGTGGGCAGGCCGCCATGGGCCCAGGGAAGGTCGTCACCAACGCCATCGCTGCCCGCACCTAGTAGGCGCCTACACCACTAGGCTTCTGCCTTGTGAAGAACGCCGGTTTCTATCTCCCGGCCCTCCAGCAGGGCGTCGTCGTATTCGACGGCGGGATGGGCACGCAGATCCAAGCACGCGACCTCACCGCCGAGGACTACGGCGGGGGGGCGCTTGAGGGCGCCGTTGATTACCTCTCCCTCACCCGCCCGGATGTAATCGAGGAGATCCACCGCTCGTACCTCGACGCCGGTGCGCAGGCGGTTGAGACCAACTCATTCCAGGCCACCGCCATGCGGCTTGAGGAGTGGCGGCGACCCGATGGCGGCAACCTGGCCGAGTTCGTCACCGACATCAACGTGGCCGCAGCCGCCAACGCCCGCCGTGCCTGCGACGATTACGAGGCCGCCGACGGCATTCCCCGCTTTGTCATCGGCTCCATCGGCCCCACCGGCATGCTGCCGGGCACCGACGACCCAAAGCTGTCGGGCATTACCTTCGACGAATTGGCCGAGCAGATCCGCACCCAGGCCAAGGGCCTGATGACCGGCGGCGCCGACGTGCTGCTCATCGAGACCCAGCAGGACATCCTGGAGACCCGCGCTGCCATCTACGGCATCCGCTTGGCGTTTGAGGACATGGGCACCTCAGTTCCCATTCAGGCCCAGGTCGCCCTCGACCAGACCGGCCGCATGCTGCTCGGCACCGACGTGGGCGCCGTGGTCACCATCCTTGAGGGGATGGGCGTCGATGTGATCGGCACCAACTGCTCCGTGGGCCCCGAGCACCTGCGCGAGCCGGTGTCGTACATGTGCACGCACTCCACCAAGCCCATCTCGGTGGTGCCAAACGCCGGCCTGCCCCGCAACGTGGGTGGCGTGGCGCACTACGACCTCGACCCCGACGGCATGGCCAAGCAGATCGCCGCGATGGTTGCCGACTTCGGCCCAAACGTGGTGGGTGGCTGCTGCGGCAGCACGCCCGACCACATCCGCGCCATCGTCGATGCGCTGAAGGATGTGACCCCGCACAAGCGCCCGGTCGTGCCCAACACGCCGCGCATCGCCAGCGCCATGCGCACCGTCGATCTTGGGCAGGAGCCCCGCCCCACCATCGTGGGCGAGCGGGTCAACACGCAGGGCAGCCGCAAGATTAAAGAGATGATCCTCGCCGACGACTACACCGGCGCGCTTTCGGTCGCCCGCGAGCAGGTGGAGTTTGGCGCCCACGTGCTGGATGTATGCGTGGCCCTCACCGAGCGCGTTGACGAGGCCGATCAGATCGCCATCCTCACCAAGAAGCTGGCGATGGGCGTTGAGGCCCCGCTCATGATCGACAGCACCGAGGCCGACGCCGTTGAGGCCGCCCTTGCCGCCTACCCCGGCCGCGCCATCGTCAACTCCATCAACATGGAGAACGGTCGGGTGAAGATCGACCAGGTGGTGCCCATCATCAAGAAGCACGGTGCCGCCGTCGTCGCCCTGACCATTGACGACGTGATCGGCATGGCCAAGACGGGCGAAGAGAAGCTGGGCATCGCCACCAAGATCCACGACATCGTGTGCGGCGAGTACGGCCTCGACCCGGGGAGTCTCATCTTTGACGCCCTCACCTTTACGCTGGCCACCGGCGAGGAGGAGTACCGCTTCTCGGGCGCCGCCACCATTGAGGGCATCCGCCTCATCAAGCAGCACCTTCCGGGCGTGTTCACCAGCCTGGGCGTGAGCAACGTGTCGTTTGGCCTGGGGTCCGCCGCGCGCGCCACGCTCAACAGCGTGTTTCTTAACCGTGCCGTTGCCGCCGGCCTCGACCTGGCCATGATCAACCCCACCCACATCCGGCCCATGGGCGAGATCCCGGCCGACGAAGTGGAGATGGCCGACGACCTCATCTTTGGGCGCCGCGAGGATGCCCTGGCCCGGCTCATCGAGCGGTACGAGGGTGTGGAAGCCCAGGAGGCCCCCGACCCCACCGCCCGCTTTAAGGACATGCCGCCCGACGAGGTGATCTTTGAGCGAATCCTTCACCGGGTGCCCGAAGGCGTTCAGACCGACATCGACGCATCCCTCGACCAGCGCGGCGGGCGCACCAACGACCCGGCGATTGAGTTGCTCAACACGGTGCTGCTGCCGGCCATGAAGGAAGTTGGCGACCGCTTTGGCCGCGGCGAGCTCATCCTGCCGTACGTGCTGCAGAGCGCCGAGGTGATGAAGAAGAGCGTGGCCTACCTGGAGCAGTTCCTCGACCAGGTGGAGGGCTACACCAAGGGCACCGTGGTGCTGGCCACCGTGTACGGCGACGTACACGACATCGGCAAGAACCTGGTTGGCACCATCCTCAAGAACAACGGCTACACCGTGCACGACCTGGGCCGCCAGGTGCCGGTCACGGCCATCATCGACGCCGCCGAGGAGCACAACGCCGACGTGATCGGCGTGTCCGCCCTGCTGGTAAGCACCAGCAAGCAGATGCCGCTCTTGGTGCAGGAGCTGGCGGCACGCGGCCGCGACTACCCGGTGCTCATCGGTGGCGCAGCAATCAACAAGCAGTTTGGCTGGCGCACGCTCATGCTTGAGAATGGCGACCCCTACGGCCCGGGCGTGTTCTATTGCAAGGACGCCTTCGACGGGCTGGACGCGGTTGACCGCCTGCAAAACCCGGATGACCGCCCGGTGTTTGTGCAGGAGCGCCTGGATCAGGCCCGTGACGCGGCGGTAAAGGCCACTGAGGTGGCATCGCGCCCGCGCCCCACTGCCGAGCCGGTCGTCATTGACGAGGCACCGGTACCCGAGCCCCCGTTCTGGGGTCCCCGGCGCGTGGAGGACTTCGACCTCGACGAGATGTTCGCCCGCATGGACGAGCGCTCGCTCTACAAGATGTCGTGGGGTGGCCGGGGGCAGGACGACGCCGAGTACGAGCGCATCGTGCGCGACGAGTTCCTACCTCGCCGAACGGCCATGGAGAAGTCGTCCATCGCCGACGGCTGGATCGTGCCGCGCGGCACCTATGGCTACTTCCCGGCCAACCGCGACGGCAACGACGTGGTGGTGTTTGATCCCGACACGGGCGAGGAGACCGCACGCTTTGACTTCCCCCGCCAGGACGAGGGCCGCCTGCTGTGTCTGGCCGACTACCTGCGACCCATCGAGAGCGGCGTGCGTGACGTCATCGCCCTGCAGGCGGTCACCGTTGGGCAGGAAGCCACCGAGTACCTCGACCGCCTTCAGGCGGAGGAGGAGTACACCGAGGCCTACTTCGCCCACGGCCTTGCTGTTGAGGCCGCCGAGGGCATGGCGGATCTGGTGCACGCGCGTATCAAGCGTGAATTGGGCCTGGGCTCCGATCAGGGGCGCCGCTATTCGTGGGGCTACCCGGCCTGTCCCGACGTCGAGCAGCACGCCGACGTGCTGCGCCTGCTCGCGCCATTCCCCCACGAGATGGGCATGGACCTCACCAGCGCATTCCAGCTGACCCCGGAGCAGAGCACCGCGGCCATCATCATGCATCACCCGCAGGCCACGTACTTCTCGGCCCGCCGCCGCAACCGCCTGCCTGAGGACGCCTCCACCGGCTGATGCCCCGACCCGGGGTGGGGGG
>CAJAPZ010000075.1 GCA_903943955.1 uncultured Actinomycetes bacterium | reverse complement strand
CGTGCGCGAGCCTTGCCCAGGGCATCGGGATCAGCAACGGTCTCATGCAGTTTGCCCAGCGGAAGGTGGCCGCGGCGTCCACCATCGTCACTGCGGGGCCCACTCAGGCCAAGGTCGACCTGGCGGGCGAGTTCTGGCTTGGCGAGTTCGCGAAGAATGTCGTGTCGTCGAGCATGGCGTCGGAGTATGCGTTGCGGCCCGGCGGCAATTCCACGCGCACGGCCGAGGTGGTCGACGCGACCACACAGCTGTTCAACGATGCGCTTGGGATGATTGAGATTGACGCCACCGGTGCGTACTTCGGTGCCCGCATCCTCAATGACCAGGTTCTTGTGATGGGCCCGGCCAGTGGCACCCTCTACGGCATCGGGAACTACCAGATGGATCCCGGTACGGGGCCGTGGGGCCTTGACAAACGGGTTCAGTGCCGCGGCAATACCCCGTGGCAAATGAATTGGAGCCGTTTGCCGGGAGCGTTCAGACCAGGGCCTTTCGAGTACGCCCCATCAGCAACGCCGGCCGGCGCCGCGACGGCGAGTGAACCGGTGGCGGGTACTCCTGCCGCGTGCAGCCCCGGCCAGTTCGTGTCCACCCCGCCGGACATCCCCGGCGCTCCGCCCAATGCGTGGGAGTCCCCTGATGCACTCCCCGCGGAGAACCTCCCGGGTGTCCTCGCGGCGCTTCGCCGGGCGGCCCTCTGCCACATGAAGGATCGCGTCAACCCCGGGGTCACGTTCCGCCCGGAGGAAGGAACCTCCGCGGGTGGGCTCTGCGATTCCTACCCCGCACCCATCCCCGACGAGCCCGTCCTTGCATGGAAGGGATCTCAGGTGCTGAAGGAGCCGGCTGGCCACGGGGTGATGCCCAACCTCCAACTGTCGCTCAAGGATACGGGCTGCGTCCCGTGGACGATCGGGTTCACCACTCATGCGCGATGGGTCAACGGGCACCGGACCAGCCCCAAGGGTGAAAACCTGGGAATCACGGAGCCCACGTCGGAATCGCTGCCGGCCTCCGCAACGGGTATGCAGTGCCGGGTGGTGGACCTCACGCCGGCTGCTGCAGACCGCTATGGCTCGAACTGCGTATCGGCGAACCCCGCAGGAAAGATCTTGTATCAGGGCTATCGCGGGGCAACGGTCACCGTTCCCGTGACGTCGTCACTCCGGGAGCTCAACACACGCGTCATGGGCGGGTACTGCCCGAATCTCGGCGGAATCCCTGCCCCCTCCGGCTCAGCGAATGTGGCCTATTTCACTGGCGAGAAGATCATCTGTTCTCCGCCCCTTGCGACCTACAGCAGGAAGTCCGTGGAGAAGCTCGGCACACGTCTTACATGGAGGTTTAACCCGCTTACTAACCGTGAGGACCCCACTTGGGTTGACATCCTCAGGGAGCATTCGGACAGCCCGTGCGTGGGGAGCAGGGACTACCGGTCCCCGGACACTGCGTTCGACTTCCCTTTGCTCTGGCCGCTGCAGCGCCAGATACGGGCTCTGACCACGTACAACTCGGTCAAGGGCTGGCAGTCCACGCAGCAGACGGGGGTTCCGGGGTATCAGGCCGCGAACTGGACCTACAACAATCAGGTCGCTGGCGATTACGTCGTCGGCCCCCTCTATTCCAGCCGCGCGGTGGGCGCCTACGTGCCTGGCACGTCGCCCGGCGGGCCGGCGGCAGATGCCCCGCCGAGGGTGGCGGGTGCGCGTGTGCCCGATGCGGTTCGTGACCTCTCCCTCTGTGCTGAGGACTGCACGGGTGATACGACCTCCCTGCGCGTCGAGTGGCGGCCCCCGGTATCGAGCGGCGGGCTGGCCATCAGGCGGTACGAAGTGTCCGGAACCACGGTGGGCAACTTCCCGCGTTCGACCCGCAGTTGCACCACGTCCTCCGCTTCCGTGCTGCAGTGCACGTTTCGCAATCTGGATCTGTCGGAGGAGTGGGAGTTCCGTGTGTGGGCGACGAACGCGCTCGGGCGGGCTCAAGGAGCCGTGGCTGTCAGGTTCATCTCCGGCCCCGGCCGTCCGGCCCTCCGTGCGCTCAAGGAGGCCCTCGAGGTTCGCTGGACCACCCCGCGATGGAAGGAGTGGCACTCCAGTGCGGGCGTCTCCATCCCTCACAACTACACGGCCATGGCATCTCCGGGCGGTCGCACATGCAAGGCGGCGGGATTCAGCACAACGACCTGCACGATCACCGGCCTCACGCCCGGCACCGCGTACACCGTGACGGTCGTTCTCGTGAGCGAGTACAACTGCTACGCCAAGATGCCGTGCGGAAGGGACGACACCTCCCCGCCGTCGGCGGCCGTTGCGCCCCTCGGGGTCCCGGTCCGTCCGGGCGCTCCGGATCTCGAGGCCGCCGAGCCATCGGAGGGGCGCATCGCGGTGAAGTGGCGGGTGCCCGCGTTCGACGGCGACAGCCCGATCGCCGGGTACACCGCAACGGCTTCGCCCGGTGGTGCCACGTGTACCACCACCGGAACGCTGGCGTGCACCATCGATGGCCTCTCGCCCGGCACTGAGTATTTCGTGACCGTCACGGCCACGAATGCGGTGGGTACAGGGCTGCCATCCGAACGGCTTACACGAACCACGCCCCTGCTGGTTCCCGCCCCGCCGCGTACGCCGCTGGCCCAGGCATCCCCGGGCAGCATCGAGGTGGGCTGGGTCGCCCCGGACTTCGACGGCGGCACGGCGATTTCCGGCTACACCGCCACTGCGTCGCCGGGCGGCGCCCAGTGCAGCACCGATGGCGCCACCACCTGCACCATCAACGGGCTGCCCCACGGCACTGATTATGAGGTCACGAT
>CAJAPZ010000074.1 GCA_903943955.1 uncultured Actinomycetes bacterium | reverse complement strand
GCTGACTCGAGTGGAGTCAGCGTGACGCCTGTCGCACCGCCCATGCCTATCGCACCGATCACGCCCGTCGCACCGCCCACGCCTCTCGCGCCGAGCCCTTCGGCACCGGATTCGTCGGCCGGCACGAATTCCGTTCCGGGCAACAGCGTGGCCATCCTCGCGCAGCGTGCACCCCGGCAGCAGGGCGACATGCTCATCACCACAGGCGTGGCGCCCGACGGCGCGACGAGCGTGGTGCAGATCGCCAGTGGTGTCAGCGCGCAGATATCCCTGTCCCAGATGGCCCTGAGGCCTCGCGCCACAGTGCGGGTCGCCACCAAGTGCCCGATCACCAGCAAGGGTGTCGCGCGCTCCTACACATGCAAGGCCCGCCTGGGTGCCGGCATGTGGGCACTCACCACTCAGGCCCGGGCCGGGTCGACGGTGGTGGCCCAGGTGGCGACGCGCGCGCGGGTGAAGGCGACGAAGCGCACGGCGGTCACCGGGTAGCCCCCACGCGCTGATCAGCGGGGGGTAGCCCCTTGCGTGAAGGGCCAAGAGGGGGGTAGCCCCACGCGCGTGCTTGCGGGGGGCGATTGGGGAGGCGAAGGTGACCTCACATTCGCAGCACATCACCCCGAACCAGGAGACCCTCCATGTCTGAGCCGAACCCCGAACGCGGCGGCCCGAGTCGCCTTCGCCAGTCCGCGCCCCTTGTGGTGTCAGCCATTGCCTTGGCACTTGCCGCAGGCGGTATCGGCGTTGGTGCCGGCGCACTCATCACCGGTGCCGACATCAAGAACGGCAGCATCACCGGTGCCGACATCAAGAGTGGCAGCATCGCTGGCGACGACATCAAGTCGGGCGCCATCCAGGTGAGCGACCTGAGCAAGGGGGCCCTGAAGGGTCTCGATGGCAAGGACGGTAAGGACGGCGCGCAGGGTCCGGCTGGTCCTGCGGGTCCGGCTGGTCCTGCGGGTCCTGCGGGCGCGGACGGATCAGGCGGCGGTAGCTCGGCATCCTGCACGTGGGTGCACCGATCCGTTGCGACGTCTTCCGTTCATACCGTGTGTACGGACAGCGACCTCGTAGGCCGAAACGTCGATGCGGTGAGTCTGTACGCCAATTTCTCGGGGTCGGATCTCACAGGCATGTTCGCCAATGGCACCAACGCCTACAACGCCAATTTCAACAACGCAACACTCGTCGGTGCCGTTTTCTATGGTGGCGGACCAAGTTCTTTTGCCGACTCAACGTTTGTGCAAGCGAATCTTTCGAACACAATTTGGGGTAACAGTGCCAATTTGACGAATGGAGACTTCTCCGGCGCGAACCTCACGGGCGCGGTCTTCGAGAGGGCCAACCTGACTGGAGCAACATTCACCGGTGCGGATCTCACTGGCGTCAGGTGGATGTTGGACTCAAATAATGTCTCCACCTGTCCGGATGGAACTCTCGCGTCAGCCCACGACGACACGTGCATCGGTCACCTGACCCCCGCCGCCTAGGACGGGCGCCACGTAGCCGCCGGGTACACGAGTTGATGCAGTGCGAGGGCGGCCTTCGGGCCGCCCTCGCGCGTTGTGTCAGGCGGTGATTCGGGCCCTCACCTCGGCGCCACCGGTGCGCGCGGGCGCGATGGTCCAGTCGCCCCCGGTCGCCTCGGTGAGCACCGCACTGCCGAGGCCCGGCGCACCCTCGCCCAGGCCGGTGCCGTTGTCGGCAACCTCCACCACAATGTCACCCGAGGCGCCGTCGGCCGACACCCGCACGGTCACCTCGCTGGCCGCCCCGTGGATGGACGCATTGGCCAGGCACTCCTGCACCACGTTGCCGATGCGCTGTACCACCTCGTCAGAGGGCGGCGACGAGGGCAGCTGCCAACTGATGCTGAGCATGCCCTGCCACGTCGCATCAATCGACTCGCGGAGGGCACTCAGGTCGTGAGCGGTCGGTGGTGCCTCGTCGGCATCCACGCGGGCCACCGCCATGCGGGCCTCTGCGATGGCGTGCTCGAGCGCCACCTGGTCGCCGCGGTTCACGGCGTCCTGAATGGCGTACGCCGATGCCACCAGCCCCGCCTGCACGGTGCTGTGCAGGTGCCGCGCCAGGTCGTGCTGCATGCGCTCGGTGGCCTCTTCCAGCGCAAGACGCTCCAGTTCGGTGCGCTCAACCTGTGTGCGCAGCGCGCGGATGTCGTCCTCCTGCATGCGCAGGGCGGTCTGCACCCATGTCACCAGCAGCGTGAACCAGATGATTGGGGTGAGGACGGCGAGGCGAAGCCACGGCCTTGGGCCGAGAAAGCCGTACCCGGCGGGGTCGTTGAGCGACCACACGATGAGCACGGGCAGTGTTGCCGCCACGATGCACGCGATGCCGATGATGCGGGCGCGGGCGAAGTGGGGCGGTGGGGCGAGGCGCCGGATGGCGGCGCTGCCGAGGCGATAGAAGAGCGCCATGCCGGCAAGGGCGACGAGCGCGCCTGCAGCGACGCCTGCCCAGGTGCCCAGCAGCAGGATGGTGCTGGGGACCGCGATGACGGACCACAGGACGAACGGCAGCAGCACAGGGAGCGGGGTGGCAAGACTCGCGCGCTCGAGAGCGCGGAACTGCAGGCGCGGCGTGGATGGCGCGTTTGCCTGCGCCCACAGGGCATGGCTCGCGGGGCGTACCGACGTGCTGGCGGCATCGAGCAGCGCATCCGACAGTTCCGGGTCGGTGCCAGGCGATGCTGCCCTATCGAGCGCCTCAAGCCGTTGCTCGAGGTCGGTGCGTATTCGCTGCGTGGTCACCGCCCGGGCCGCGCTCAGCGCGCCGGAAGCGCGCAGTCGCGTGGCCTCGGCGTTCACCTCGATGCGCAGGAGCCGTGCGCGTTCGCCCGCGTACCACTCGTTCGCGGCGACCAGGTAGGTGACGAGCAGGAACACGATGAGCGTGCTGGGAATCAAGCTCGCTGCCGCGGTGATCACCCCGCTCACGGTGTGCAGCGGACCTGAGTCGCCTTGGGCGCTGATGAGAATTGTGACGACCCGGGTGACGCCCAGAAGAAGCCAGAAGGCGATGACCCACGGGAGTGCCACCGGGTTCGTGCGGCTGTTGCGGAAGAGGGTGAAGTGCGCCCCCACATACACGACGCTCCCGAGCAGCCATTGCAGCGCGATCGTCTTCACGATCACGTCGGTGTCCGCCCCGGTCAGGGCCTTCAGTGCAGGCGCGGTGAGTGGCGCGAAGAGTGAGCAGATGAACCAGACGCGAACCGAGGTGGCCCACCGGCCACCAAGAAGCTCAGCCGGGCGTGGGCGAGGATGTGTCGCTGGCACTGCCGGCGCCGGCCATCTCGTAGTACGCGCGCACGATCAGCGCGCGCGGGTTCTTGGTGGCATCGCCCTCGTGCCCGAGCGCCTGCGCGATACGGGCGAGCGCCTTCTCAACCGCTCGCTCCGTGACCACCCGCTGCCGGGCGATCTCGGCATTTGTGAGCCCCTGGGCCACCAGGCGCATGGTCTCGATCTGGGTATCGGTGAGCGCCACCGTCAGCTGGGCTGGGGTGGTGTCGCCCGTGCCGTTGGCCGCGTGGCGGATGGCCGTGCGTAGCGTCTCGATGTCGCGCACGTCCTGCTTGCGCACGTACTCAGTGCCCGGGGGCACCTGGCTCAGCTTGGCACCCACCAGGCGCGGGTCGGCGTACGAGGTGAGCAGCACCACGCCGAGGCGGGGGTTTGCCCGGCGCAGCACGTTGGCCACCACAATGCCGTTGGGTCCGGGCCCTTGCGACAGGTCCAGATCGGTCACCAGCACATCGAACGCGGTGTCGTCCGCGGCGGCCACCGCCCCGGCCGCCTCGCCGAAGTGCCCCACAATGCTCATGGTGTCGTCGGGGAGCGTTGAGGCGAGCGTCGTGCGAAGCAGTGCCTCGTCTTCAAGCAGCAGGACCTTGATCATCGTGGGGTGAGTCTAGGTCGGCCGCAGGTACGGGTAGTACGACACATGCACCGGGCGGGGTACGGGTAGCACGACAGTGCGTCCCGGTCCCATTCACATGGCTCTCGGGCGCCCTGACCGTGGCGGTCAGAAACCCCGATTGAGGAGACCCTCCATGTCTGAGCCCACGCCCGAGCGCGACGGCCACAGCCGCCTTCGCCGCTCCGCACCCCTTGTGGTGTCGGCCATTGCCCTTGCAATCGCCGCAGGCGGCATCGGCGTTGGTGCCGGCGCACTGATCACCGGATCGCAGATCCAGGACGGCAGTATCACGGGTGCCGACGTCAAGAACGGCAGCCTGACCGGTAACGATCTGAAGGACGGCAGCATCAGCGGTGCCGACATCAAGTCCGGCGCTGTTCAGGTGAGCGACCTGAGCAATGCTGCACTGAAGGGACTCGACGGCAAGGACGGCAAGGACGGCGCGCAGGGGCCTGCCGGGCCTGCCGGACCGGCTGGACCTGCGGGGCCTGCTGGTGCGGGTGGCTCAGGCGGTTCGGGCGGGGGCAATGGAATTGGAGCCTGCACCTTCGTCCTTAACGTGAACGCGACGCCTACATCTCATACGGTGTGCAGGGACGCCGCTCTGTATGTCCTCTCCCTCGGCAGCGCCGCACGGTACGGCGACTTCTCCGGTTCGGATGCGTCGGGCATGGCTTTTGGAGATGGCGTCTACGCGGATCCCATCCTCAATCTGCGCGGGGTCGACTTCAGCAACGCGCAACTCGTGGGCACCGCATTCTGGGGTGCTGATTTGACGGAGGGCGCGAATTTCACCGGCGCAAATCTGACGAACGCGAGTTTTTCCAATGCCGATCTCACCGGCGCGGACTTCACCGGCGCAACGCTCACTGGCGTTCTTTGGATCAAATTCGGCGCTGCTGCCATCTGCCCGGATGGAACCAGCGCGTCCACCCACTCCGACACGTGCGCCGGTCACCTGACTGCCGCTCCCTAACACGGAACCGGGCACCTGCTGGGTATATGAACTGGCGCACTGCGAGGGCGGCCTTCGGG
>CAJAPZ010000073.1 GCA_903943955.1 uncultured Actinomycetes bacterium | reverse complement strand
GTGCCTGCCGATGTGGCATCGGGCCGCTGATCATGCAGCGCGACCCGCTCACCCCGCGGAATCGACACCGATCCGCTGTCGGCCACCTCCAACCCCGCGAGAATGCGGAGCAGGGTCGTTTTCCCCGCGCCGTTCCGTCCAACGATCGCCAGACGATCGCCGGGGCCAATCCTGAAGGAGGCACCGGAAAACAGCGTGCGGGGGCCAAATGCCTTCGTGAGCCCGGAAACTTGCACGACCTCTAACCTTAGCCCTGATGACGACCACGACACACACGTACACAGCAACTGATGACGTTTCGGCCCTCGTCGATCGCGCGCGCGCGACCGGTCGTATGGCCCTTGACGTCGAATTCCTGTGGGAACGCACGTATGCGCCCATCCCCTGTCTCGCGCAAGTCGCGGTTGGCGATGAGATCGCGCTCATCGATCCAATCGAGGGTGCATCCCTACAGCCCATTGCCGACGTGCTCGAGGATCCGTCCGTTGAGATCATCATGCACGCGCCGAGCGCCGACCTCATCCTGTTTGCGCTGGGGTTCAATGCCCGCCCCACCAACCTCCTCGACTCCCAGCTCATCGGCGGCTTCGTTGGGCTCGGGTCAGGTCAGAGCCTCGGTGCGCTTCTCAGCCGTGTTCTCGGCGTGAAGGTGGCGAAGACGGAGGGCTACTCCGACTGGTCGCGACGGCCACTTACTGATGCCCAGCTCGAATACGCGGCCGCAGACGTTGCCCATCTGTTCGCAATGGTTGACGAGCTCATGAAGCGCGCCTCCGAAATGGGACGCGCCGAATGGGTGCGCGAGGAGCACGAGCGCCGCTTCGGACCCGATGCCCGCATCGCTCAGGACCCGTGGCTCGCCTGGCGCAAGGTGAAGGGTCAGGGACGCCTCACGCCTCCAGAGCGTGCCGCGCTCCGGCGGGCTGCGGCATGGCGCGAAGAGGAGGCCCGGCGGCGCGACCGCCCAGTGGGGTGGCTCATTCCGGACCGCACCCTTATTGAGGTGGCCCGGCGGCGCCCGACAACTCCCGCGAAGCTGCTCGCCGAGCGCGGGGTGCCGGCGGCGCTCAAGGAACGCGAGGCAGCCGGGCTGATCGAGGCGATGGAGATGTCAGCCGACGACGCCCCCATTACGCTCGGCCCGCCGCCGCCTGCCGCGGTGCAAGCGCGCCTCGACACGCTCGTGCCGCTCGCCCAAGTGCTTCTCGGGGCACGCGCGGCGGCGGTTGACCTTGCCCCCACGCTGGTCGCCACACGCGACGAGGTCGAATCGTTCCTCGTCGCAGTCCTTACTGGTGGCGATGGCGCCGACGAAGCGCTCGGTCACGGATGGCGACGCGAGGTCGCCGGCGATGCGCTGGTGGATCTCGCATCCGGCCGTCTGGGTATCGCTCCCTTGGCCGAATCACCGTATCTGCGAGAGATCCGCGTCGACGACTGAAAACGACGTCGGGCCCAGTGGTTCCCCAACCACCGGGCCCGACTTATCACGACTGCGTTACGTGTCTCGGGCGGAGCCCTGCCCCGGTCCGTAACGCAATCGCGCCTCTGGGAGGCCTACGCGGCCATCGCGACGACAATCTCGCCGTGATCTCCGCAGCACACCCCACCGTGGGAGCACCCCGGCACGGTGCAGGGCTCGTCGAGCCTCCACTCCATCCGGCTGAGAAGTTCGTTGATCCGGTCTGGATCGACGACCTCCCCACTCCTCAACTCGATGACGGTGCCCATGGTCTCCTCCTTGAGTTCGCAGTGCCTGACCCACCTCATCTGCGGTGCATCAAACGCCCCGCGGGTGGCGACCCCGTGTCCGTCACGTTATGGCTCGGTGAAGCCCCGATCGGCCTCCGGGGGGCCGGCGAATGGCTCAACCAGCGGCGCCAGATCGGCCATTGCGGTTACCAGACCCACGCGCGCCGCTGAGGGTGCGGCGGCGGTCAGCGGCAGTACCTGCCACCGCGTGCGTTCGAGGTACCGGCCTGCCCAGCCGCGATGCGCATTGCCGGTGCGCATCACGAGCGCCTGAATGCTGCGGAGGTTGTCCGAGCGATCTGCGATCTTGAGGAGGTGAGAATCGGATGGGCCTTGCTCGAGGAGTCGCCGGTAGTAGTCCCGGGTTGCCTCCCGCATTCTCCCTTCGGGCGCGGTGAGCCAGGTGACAAGGTCTGCGGGGCGCAGTCCGAACCGCGCCCCGATGTCGGCGGGTGTCGTGAGCGTGTCCTCCACGGTGTCGTGAAGCAGCGCCGCGACGAGAATGTCGCAGTCAGTCACGCCCCACTGCATGAGGGTCATCGCCACTCGCACCGGATGCACCCAGTACGGCGTATCGCTTCCACGTCGGGTCTGGTCTGCGTGCCGGGCGCGACCGAACGCGTCGGCGCGCTCGAGGGTCCTTCGATCGGCTGTCGGTCGTGCCGAGAGCGCCAGTCCCCAGGCCTCCTCCACATCGTCCGTGCGATCGAACTTCCCCGGCCATGCAAGACGAAGCGGGGCGATCGGGGCCAGTGCCTCACCCGACTCGCCGACTCCGGGCGGTCTGAGTGGGCCGGTGCTCATGGGACCTAGGGTATCGCGCCCGACCGGCACCATCAGCAAGGACGTCCGGTTGGCCGTGGCGGATCTCGG
>CAJAPZ010000072.1 GCA_903943955.1 uncultured Actinomycetes bacterium | reverse complement strand
GGGCGGGGCCGTTTCACCTCAGCTGATGATGTCGTTGCTAGGCGAGGGCGGAGTCGGCGACGCGCTTGCTGCGCTTCATTGCGGCCTCAACGCGCTCCCAGGCGCGCTCTTCGGCGGCCATGTAGTCGGCGGTGCTCGAGTACACGCCCGCGTTTCGCGATACAGCGAGGTAGTCGGAGATCGCGCGATCACGCATCTGGTCAAGCGAACCGGGGTGCGTCGGGGTCTCTGCAGTCATTGCGGCCATCTCGTCTCCTGTCCTCGTGCGGAAGGTTGAGTGAGTAAGGCAGAACACGGACAGCGATGCAAGTTGAACTGTCGTGGGTTGACCATTCCTTGGCCATCGCCGTCGTCGCTATACGTTTCGCGAGGTTCCCCGACGGGGGTCAAGGAGCTCCCGGGCGATGTCGTCGCGGTCCCACAGTTCCACGTCGGCGCTCCCGGCAAGGGTGATCGCCTGGGCGGTGAACCCGGCATTGGTCACCACCATGGCGCCGTCGGTGTCGTAGTGCGGCCGCGCCGCCGCCGCCTGCTGCACGGCCGCCA
Organism: uncultured Actinomycetes bacterium; assembly: GCA_903943955.1. Classification (GTDB taxonomy): domain Bacteria; phylum Actinomycetota; class Thermoleophilia; order Miltoncostaeales; family Miltoncostaeaceae; genus SYFI01. The sequence goes on along the minus strand of CAJAPZ010000072.1, from coordinate 92,444 downwards.
CGCCCACCGGCCGGGCCTGGCGCTTGGCCTGCACCACCATGTCCCCGCCGTCACGTGAGATGACCAGATCGGCACCGAAGTCCCCAGTGGTCGCGGTATGGCGCACGTGCCAGCCCGCGCGGCGAAACAGCACGGCGAGCCAGTCCTCAAATTCCTCGCCCGTCATGTCGTCGATGGCATCGAGGGTGCGGTGCCGGGCCATGCGCTGTCGGCTTCGGCGCACCCACGAGGCAATGGCAACGGCCACAGTGATGCCCCCACCCACGGCGGTGGCCGCCGGCCAGGGCATGGCGAGCGAGAACAGCACCACCAGCACCGCCCCGGCGATGAGCCAGGTGGCGAGCTCTGTGCCGATCCATCCTACGAGTGCGCGCATGGACCCCAGTTCGCCCCGCCACGGGTGCCCCCTCTAGCGGGGAATGAGCGTGGCCTTAACCGTGATGGAGACATTGCCGTGAAAGGCCGCCGATACCGGGCACCCGTCACGCGCCTCCTCTGCCAGGGCCGTGAACGTCTCCTGATCAAGGCCACCCACGTGACCGGTGACCGTGATGGCCGAGTCGGTCACGCGGAACCCGCCCTCGTCGGCGGGGTTGAGTGAGATGGTGGCGCCCACGTCGAGTCGCTCCGGGTGCTGTCCCTCACGCCCGAGGATGGCCGTGAAGGCCATCGCAAAGCACGCTGCCTGCGCCGCCGCCAGCAACTCCTCTGGGCTCGTCTGCCCGTCGGGGTCCTCAACTCGGGCCGGCCATGAGATGGGGAGCGGCCCGCATGCGCCCGACGCCAGCACCAGTTCCCCACGGCCGGTGGTCAGTGCTCCCTCCCAGCCCACCTCCGCGTGCCGCATCGCAGTCGCCATCATCTGCCTTTCGATCGTGCTTGCCGTGTCATCGAGGGTAGCGTGGCGGAATGGAGGTCACGCAACTCACCGACGGACTCTGGCGCTGGAGCATCGGCGACCGCTCGTCGGCATACATCGAGCACGGGGATCAGATGATTCTGGTCGATCCGCTGCTCCCCCCGGTGGGCGATGACCTTGATCGCTTCACGCGCGCGATCGACCGTGACCTCAAGCGGCTGGGCGGCCCCGTATACGTGTTGCTCACCCGCCACGGCCACCCGCGCGACTCCGATGCACTCCAGGAGATGACGGGAGCGGTGCGGTGGCACCCCGGCATGGGGCAGGCCCCCGCTGGCATCTACTCGGTGCCGGTGGCGGAGGGCGCGGTGGCGCTGTGGTCGCCGGTTCACCGTGCCCTGGTGGTGCCCGACCCCTATATGGCGCAGGATGGGATGGGAATGCGACCCGCCGCCGTCATCGTGACGGGCGCCGGTGCCCCGCCCGGTGACGCACCGCACAGAGAACCGGCGTGATGTCCGCCGATTCTCGTGGGCGCCGCATCTAGGCCGCGGTGTGTGCCTGGTCGGCGAGCTCAGCCATCTGACCGCCCGAGACGATGTAGGGAGACACCACAGAGTCTGCGCCCGCGCGCTTGAGGACGTCGATCGTTTCGGAGTCGGCGGCCCGGGCCACGATGGTGAGCCCGGGGCACATCGACCGTCCCGCGAGCGTGATGTACACGTTGATCGCATCGGAGTCGACCGCGCAGATGAGCGCACTGGCGCGCTCGATCCCCACCCTTCGAAGTACCGACTCATGCTCGGGTGCCGAGATGATGTGCGGTACCCCGAGCTCCACGAGTTCCTCCTCGTGGCGGGAGTCGTTGTCGATCACGGCGAACTCCCGTCCTTCGTCGAGCAGTCGCATGACCGAGGCGCGCCCAACGCGCCCATATCCGCACACGATCACGTGCCCATGAAGGGCGTCCAGTTCCTTAGACAACCGTCTCCTCCTCGTTCGTCGGGCGAGATCCCCCGATGCGGCCAATTGCGTGCCAACCATGATGAACAGGGCCACGCTTACGAACAGCAGCACCACGAGCGAGATCGAGAAGGCCTCGTGGGCCGTCCCGAGGGCGGTGGTGTCGCGGTATCCCACACCGCCCAGAGTGAGCACCGTCCAGTACAGACCGTCAACGACGTCGGCCCGCGGGATGATGAGCGTGTACCCGATGGTCCCGTAGATGATGGTCCCCAGCAGGAATAGTCCGGGCAGCAGGAAGCGTCGCGGGATGCTCCGCTTGTCGATACCGGGTCCGAGCGCATGGGTTGCCATACGCCCGTGTCATTCGACGCCCCCGCTACGGTTCCCCTTGTGAGCCACCCCGCACGACTTCTCGCCGAGATGGCGGCACTGGCCGATGCCCACGCGGTGGCGCTTGATGCGCCGGTCCGCGCATTCGATATCGGCGGGCGCACGTTCGACTGCGACGCGCGCCCCGAGATGATGGGCGTGGTGAACCTGTCGCAAGATTCCTGGTACCGCGAGTCGGTGGTGCCTGACGCCGACGCGGCGATCGCCCGCGGTGTGGTGCTGGCGGCAGAGGGCGCGGCCATTGTCGACATTGGTGCCGAGAGCACGCTTGCGCACGCTGCACGGGTATCCCCCGACGACCAGATGGCGACCGTGCTGCCCGTCGTGCGCGCGCTGGGGGAGCAGGGCATCCTCACATCCGTTGAGACGTATTCGCCAGAGGTTGCGCGGGTCGTGCTTCGCGCCGGTGCCAACGTGCTCAATCTCACGGGGGTGGAGCGCGAGGACGAGGTGTATGCGGCGGCGGCCGAGCACCAGGCGGCCATCATCATGTGCTTCGTGCAGGGCGCCAATGTGCGGGAGGTGAACGATCTGGTGCTGGGGGATGACCCCATCCCGGCGCTCATCAACCACTTCGGACCGCGTCTCGACCGCGCCGTGGCGCTGGGCGTGGAGCGCATCTTTATCGATCCCGGTCTCGGCTTCTATTACGGCAATCTGTTGGATGGCCCCACGCGTGTGCGCCATCAGGTGAAGGTGTTCCTCAATACGTTTCGTCTGCGTGCGCTCGGCTGGCCGGTATGTCACGCCCTCCCGCACGCGTTCGACTTCTTCGGTGACGAGGTGAGGTCGGCGGAGCCATTCTTTGCAGTGCTTGCGTCGCTGGGGCGCACCGGACTGTTCCGCACGCACGAAGTGCCCAGGGTGCGCGGGGTGCTGGACACGCTGGGCGCGCTGCGCCCCGGCGATATCAACCCGGGCTAGGCCCGGCGGGCCACGGCAACACCCTCTTCGCCGCTCGGCGAGACGGATACGTGAAGCACCGTGAGGCCCGCCTGCTCGAGAAGCGCCTCAAGCGTCTTCGGGGTATGACGAAATGACTCGAGCACGCGAATTGGCTCGCCCGCTGGCATGCCGACGGTCACGCCCTCTACCTCGGCCACCACACCGCCACTCGGCATGACCTCGCCCACCACCATGGGGCCATCCGGGGTCTGGTGCCAGCGGAATGTGATCTCGCCGGCATCGTGGATGCCGATCTGCTCGAGCACCGTGGCGAGCCACATGCGCGTGGGCGGGTTGTCGTACTGGGCGATGACCGCAGCGCGGGACCCCGGCTGATCGGGCAGCAGGTTGGCACTGACCAGCAGCACGTCGTCGGGGTCGAGCAGGGAGATGCCGGCTTCGAGTGACGATGGCCCGAGCGTGGAGAGGACACCAAAGAGCGTGACCACGCGTGTGCCCGCCCGGCGCGGGGCCAGAAGGGGTGAGAGATCGCGCACCGCCATGATGTCGACGGCCACGGCATCGGTCGCATCAACGCCTGGCACTGCCGCCATGGCCTCGGCCGCAGCCACCACAAGCGACACGCTCACGTCGACCGGTGTGGCCGACAGGTGCTCGCGCCCGGCCGAACGCAGCGCACCCAGGAGCCGCCGCTCCTTCACGCCATCCCCGCATGCCACACCCACGACATGCACAGGTGCGTCCCCCAGCGCGGCGATCGCCACTCGCGCCGCGTCGTCGTAGGCCCGCACGCCGTCATTGACATCGTGGGCGGGGGAGTGACCCGTGGCCAGGGAGCGCCAGCGGCTCGCGGCCAGATCACCGATGTAGTGGAAACGGTTGTCCACCCGACGCACCTCAAGCGCAGCGATGAGTCCCGCCCGCAGGGCGGCGGGGGTCACGCTCTCATCAATGCGTACGTCGGGCACCACCCGATCGTACGCAGGTACCGCTAGGACGGCGCGGCGTTCTTCCGCTTGGATGACTTCGCACGCACGTTGCCTGTGAGCTCGACCTTGCGCATGCGCACGGTGTCAGGCGTCACCTCCACGCACTCGTCCTCGCGCACCCACTCGAGCGCCTGCTCGAGCGACAACTTGCGCGGCGGGATGAGCCGCTCGAAGTCGTCGGAGCTCGCCGCACGCATGTTGGTGAGCTTCTTCTCCTTCGTGGGGTTGACGTCCATGTCCTCGGTGCGGGCGTTCTCCCCAACGATCATGCCCTCGTACACCTGCTCGCCCGGCGCCACGAACAGCGTGCCGCGCTCCTGCAGGCTGGTCATGGCGAACGACGTGACCGGACCCAGACGATCGGCAACCATGCTGCCACGCTGACGGGTACGGATCTCTCCCATCCACGGGTCCCACTTCTCAAACACGTGGTGCAGCAGGCCCGTTCCGCGGGTCTCGGTGAGGAACTCGGTGCGGAAACCCACCAGGCCACGGGCGGGCACCAGGTAGTCCATGCGGGTCCAGCCGGTGCCGTGGTTGACCACCTGCTCCATGCGGCCCTTGCGGAGTGCGAGAAGCTGGGTGATAACGCCCATCATCTCCTCGGGGGCGTCAATGGTGACGCGCTCCACGGGCTCGTGCTTGACGCCATTGATCTCGCGGATGAGCACCTCGGGCTTGCCGACGGTGAGCTCGAAGCCCTCGCGGCGCATGGTCTCCACCAGCACGGCAAGCTGCAACTCACCGCGGCCCTGAACCTCCCAGGCGTCCGGGCGCTCGGTGTCCACCACGCGAAGCGACACGTTGCCGACCAGTTCTGCGTCGAGACGGTCCTTCAGCATGCGGGCGGTCAGCTTGCTGCCCTCGCGGCCGGCAAGCGGCGAGGTGTTCATGCCGATGGTCAGACCCAGGCTGGGCTCGTCAACGGTGATGACGGGAAGCGGCCTCGGGTCGTCCACGTCGGCCAGGGTCTCACCGATGGTGATCTCGGCCATCCCGGCCACGGCGATGATCTCGCCCGGCCCGGCCTCCTCCACCGACACACGGTCGAGTTCCTTTGTGACGAAGAGCTCCACGACCTTGGCCTGCTCAATGGTGCCATCGGCCTTGCACCACGCCACCTGCTGGCCCTGGCGGATGGTGCCCTCGTGCACGCGGCAGATCGCCAGACGGCCCAGGTAGGCGTCGGCCGCGAGGTTGGTGACCAGCGCCTGAAGGGGGGCACCCTCGGTGTAGGACGGTGCGGGGATGTGGTCCTTCAGCACGTCAAACAGCACCCCGAGATCCTCAGTCTGCGTCTCCGGGTTGAGCGATGCGGTGCCGGCCTTGGCGTTGGCGTAGATGATGGGGAAGTCGATCTGGTCCTCTTCGGCACCCACGTCGAGGAACAGCTCGTAGACCTCGTCCACCACTTCGGCCGCGCGCGCGTCGGGGCGGTCGATCTTGTTGATGACCAGCACCACGGGCAGCTTGGCGGCCAGCGCCTTGCGCAGCACGAAGCGGGTCTGGGGGAGTGGGCCCTCGGAGGCATCCACCAGCAGCAGCACGCCGTCCACCATGAACAGGCCGCGCTCCACCTCGCCACCGAAGTCGGCGTGGCCCGGGGTATCGATGATGTTGATGGTCATGTCGCCACGACGCACAGCCGTGTTCTTAGCGAGGATCGTGATGCCCTTCTCACGCTCCAGGTCGCCCGAGTCCATCACCCGGGTCTGCACGGACTGGTTGTCGCGAAACGCACCGCTCTGCCAGAGCATGGCGTCGACAAGGGTCGTCTTACCGTGGTCCACGTGGGCCACGATTGCGACATTTCGGAGATCTTCTCGGATAGGCACGGCGCGGGACACTAGTGCATGTTGCGCGGTTCACCGCGGAGGGATGCAATGATCAGGCCCGTGAGCCCCGAGGTGTCCCTCCATAACGACAGCTGGCAGGAATCGCGCTGGCCTCCGCTGATCGCGATCCTCGTGGCCGGGGGCCTCTACGCCCTGCTGCCCAGTAACTACGTCATGGCGGACCGGTGGTTTGGCTGGATCATCCCGTCTCTCGAGGTGGTGCTGGTGATCGTGGCGGCATCGGCCCCCCCGCGCTCCGAGAGCAACCGTCTGCGCAACGCTGGGATCACCCTGGCCGCGCTCATCACGGTGGCCAACGCCAGTTCGCTCGTCACGCTCGTCATCGGCATCACCCAGGAAAATGGGATGCAGGGACGTGACCTCACGTGGGCGGCCATCGACATGTGGGTCACCAACATCATCATCTTTGCGGTCTGGTATTGGGAGATTGATGGCGGGGGACCGAAAGAGCGGGCCGAGCGGACCCCGGGGTATGCCGACTTCCTGTTCCCCCAGTACCAACTGCCCGGGCCCTGGACCTGGCGCCCGGCATTTCTCGACTACCTCTACATCGCCTTGACCAACGCATCGTCATTCGCCCCGGCTGACTCCCTGCCCATGACCACCCGTGTCAAGGCGATGATGAGCGTGCAGTCGATCATCTCGCTGGGTGTCATCCTCATCGTGGCCGCCCGGGCCATCAACATCCTCCACTAGCGGCCCATGCGCTTTTTCGAACTCGCCTTCCTCTCGAGCATCTCCCCCCAGACGCTCGCCGTGGTGCTGTATCTGCTGGGCGGCAAGAAGGGGCTGAAGCACTCGTGGCTGTTTGTGGGTGGAGCGCTGTTCACGTCGCTGGTGGCCGGCACCATCGTGGCAGTGGGCCTGGCCGATACGGGGATCCACCTGAGCGGCCTCACCAGCGGGCACCGGATGCCCGGGGCGTACATCACGGCGGGGCTCGTGCTGCTGCTATTCGCCGGCTACGTGTTGTGGTGGCACGAGCGCGCGCGTTCTCACCGCAAGAAGAAGGACCGGGCGAGCGACTCCAAGCGGTTGGAGCGCATGGTGGAATCATCATGGGTGGCGCTGGGAGTGGGCCTGATCTTCGGGTTCCCGGGCCCCGGGTATGCGATCGCGTTGGCAGAGACCAGCGGGCATGCAATGGGCTTCACGATGGCGACGGTGGTGATCTTCAGCGTCATCTCGTATTCGTGGGGATGGATACCGATCGTGTGGTTCATGTTTGACCAGAGCCGGGCCGTGCGCGTGCTCACGCGCTTTCGCACGGGCGTGGCGAAGCACCACATCGCCATCATCGTGTCGGTGCTCGCCGTAGTGGGCCTGTACCTCCTCATTCTCGGCCTGCTCACGTTGTGAGGCCCGTTGGGCCGTGGCGGGCAGCACTGACGTAAACGGCCCCCCGACCCCGCCGACCAAAGCTCGTGCTCGCAGCGATCGGCGTCGCCGCCGTGGTGGGCGAAGCCGGTGCCGTGGGAGTGGTGACAGCGGTGGCCATGACGATGACTACGCGAACGACGGCGAAAACGAAATGTGCGTCCACGCGCGGGCGCGCACCATGAGTTGGCCGATCAGATCACCCGCGAGGAACCCTGGGCAGATCGAATAGCTCCATCGCATGATCAGTGCGGTACCGATGCCCGGGGTCAGCAGCATCGGACTGATCATCAGGTCGGTGAGGGTGATCGCATACGACCCGATCGCCGCGAAGAATGTCGCCACGGCGAGCAGGGTGACGAGGGTCCACCAGCGGCCTGAGCGAAGATCGACGGACCGGGGGAGGACCGAGGGCATCATCACCGCCGGATGATGCCCGGAACGACGAGGGCCCGCCGGAGCGGGCCCTCGGGTACTGCATACCGCTCGGGTTTAGCCGGCCGTGACGGGCGACTGCATGGGTGCCGGTGCCGGGCCCGTGCGCTCAGGGAGCCCTGAGGCCGCCACGGCGCTCGCCGGGATGCATGCCTCCTGCGTACCGAAGGCGCTCACCGTGGGGGCGGGCGGTGCGGGATTCAGCGTGTCCGGTGTGATCTTGCTGGCTTGGGCCAGCTTCCAGTCGACGCCGCTCGCGAAGTCGGTCGCGAATGCCGTGACGACGTTGGCCATCGTGGAGGTGCTGAGCACCGACGGGATCGCGGCGTCGGAGATGTCTTGCCGCACGCTGAATCCGAGGCCGAGCTCACGGTTGTCGTTCATGGACGGACCGCTGGCGTTGATCGACCCGACCCAGCCATCTGTGCCATCGGCGACGAATGCCTTGGCGTGGATGTACAGGTCGTTGGGCCTGAGTGCGCCGGTCTCATCAAGCAGATGGATCGTCACGTTCGGCGTCTTCGCCAGGGCGTCAAATTGGCTCGCCCACTTAAGCGGACCCGTCGTCGTGGACCTGTCCGGGACGATCTGGCCCTGTGCCGTCTTCATGAAACTGTTGGCCATGACGATCTGCACTTGCACGCCGGAGTTGGCTGCATTGATCAGTCCCTGGACGATGCCCGTGTCGCCCATCTCTTCGTTGTAGACCTGAAGCGTTTTCTTGGCCGATTGGATGAGCGCCATCTGACGGTCACGGACATTGCCGCGGATGTTCATGGTGGGCCAACCGGACGGGAAGTAGCCGCCGGCCGTCGGGTCGGGATATGCCCACGACGTTGCACCGGTTGTTGCGTTGGTGGTCTGCATCAGCGAACCGTTCGACCATGTCTCGGGCCACAGGTACGCACCGGACGACTGTCCCGATCCCATCATTCCGGGAGGCGCGATGACCCCTGCGCCGGTGGTGGACGCGGCGGGGAACACGTTGTCAACGGTGGGGCCGTCGCAGCGCGCGTCGGACGCGTACACAGCGGCGATGCGCCCGATGATGTCCGGTGTGGTCACCTGGATGGCGAAATCGCGTGGGCTCCACTCGCTACCGCAGTCTGCCTCGGCGCCGGGAATGATCTTGGCGGCAGCGACACACGAGCCCAGCGGATTGGTCAGGTAGCCATCGTTGATCACTGCCGACTGCAAGTAGGGATAGCTCTTTGCCGTCGCCCCGACGGAGGCAGGCGCAGCAGTCCAGCTTCCACACTGCTCGGTGTTGGGCACCATCTTGCCTGCCGGGCACCAGGACACGATGCGCTGTCCCCAGAAGGATGGGAACGCCTGCAGGTTGCCGCTGCTCACGATTGCCTGGGTCGTGGCAGGCCACGGGACGGTCTTGGTCGGCGCCGGCAGCAGATTGCCGCTCGCGTCAAAAGCGTCAATCAGCACCGTCTTCTGGTGGGTGATGTTGAAGTTCTCAGACGAGAACTGCACCCGCACGGTGTTTGTCTTGCCATTTGCATGGGCGATGGCCGCTGCCTGCTGCAGCTGATACTCCATGGCGTATGCGAAGTCCTTCGACGTCTGCCAGGCACACTGGCCGGTGGGGTCGGGCAGCTTGGCACACAGCGAGTTGGTGCCGGCGGAGTTGAGGATGACCCTCACGTTGACGCCGCGCTCGGCAGCGCGGAGCAGCGCACCCTCCTTGCCGATCTGGCCAACCACGTTGGGGCCGCCGAAGTCGTACATCACAACGTCAACGCTCGTGGTGGCGCTGTCGATCGCGGCGATGATCTGGCTTCCGCCCGTGGGCAGTGCGATCGAGTTCTGTTCTGTCGGTGCATATGCCGTGCCGGTGAGGACCGCCCCGCGCAGGTCGGCACCGGCGAGAGTGGTGGTGGCGATATTGGTGCGCGAGAGGTCAGTACCCTGGAGGCTGGCGCCACCCATACGCACGCGGCGCAGGTCCATACCGTTGAGGTGCGCCCCGCTCAGGTCGCAGTTGGTGGCGTTGGTCCCACGGGTGATGACCAGATTGGTGCAGCCACGAAGATGCGCGCCGCTTAAGCCGTTGGTCGTGGACCCGCCGCGCAGGTTCTGAAGCAGGGTTACCACGGCGTGGTCGGGCGTGCGATTGGCATCCGACGGTGAGTCGTAGTGCTGGGTGGTGGACACCACGATGTGCGTTGCCCGGGCGAAGTCGCGCCTCTTGCCTTTGGGGACGGTCAGCCGGATGCTGCCGCCATCACGGGCACCGTGGCGAAGGTGCGCGTGGGTAAAGCGAACGCGCTTGCCTGCGGTGGTGGTCCCGGTCACTCGCACGTGCAGGTTGTCATTGTTGCCCGGGCGCACCAGCAACCCCTGATGCCACGTGATGGGCACATCGACGGCCGATGCCCCGCTGTTGAGGGTGGAGCGGCTGGCGGTCATTTCCTGCCCGCTGGCCGAGGCGGTCAGCGCGAGCCCTGAGCCCGCAAGTACGGGAACGGAAAGAGCGGCGATCAGGCGGATGGAGGGCGTCATGTGCAACTTTCATGGGGAGGTTGGAGGACCAACGGTAGTCACTGCGTTGCGGTTTTGGCAACCTCCCCGGGCCCGGAGGAACTGCGAAACGACGAAGGGCCCGGCACACCTGTGCACGGACCCTTCGGAAATAGCGGGGGCAGGATTCGAACCTGCGACCTTCGGGTTATGAGCCCGACGAGCTACCAGACTGCTCCACCCCGCGACGGTTTCGGCAATGTAGCACCGGCCCGACCCGGCGTCGTTTGTGGCAGGTGGCTGGCTGGCGGACATGTACTGGTTTCGTGATGCCCGGGGCATGGGTGACACACCCACTGGACACCCGCTGCAGCCGACCTAGGGTGGCCCCGCGGCGAATGAGCGCCGCCCCACCGCACCTGCGACGGGAGGAGACACCCGAATGGCTATGACTGAACGCAAGCGAATCGTGATGATCGCTCACGACAACCGGAAGCACGACATGCTCGACTGGGCGCGCGCCAATTACTCGGTGCTGCGCCACCACGAATTGCACGCAACCGGAACGACCGGGGGCCTCATCGCTGATGACCTTGGTCTGAACGTGCACCGGTTTCTCTCAGGGCCACTGGGCGGTGATCAGCAGGTGGGTGCCGCGCTGGCAGAGGGTCGGCTCGACATCGTCATCTTCTTCTGGGACCCGCTTGAGCCTCAGCCCCACGATGTGGACGTGAAGGCGCTGCTGCGCATCGCCGTGGTGTGCAACTCGCCCATCGCGTGCAATCGGGCCACCGCCGACTTCCTCCTCACCAGCCCACTGCTGGGTGAGGGGTACGAGCCGGCGCTGAGCCCTGGCGACCTCGCCCCGCCGGAGCGGGAGATCGTGAACGTGGGAGTAGGCGTCAGGTAAGGGGCTGCGCGGGGATCGGGTCGATGGCGACCCGATCCCCCACGGACACCCACCCGCCGCGCACCACACGGCAGTACACGCCGAACAGGTTCTCACGGCGCTGCGCGATGACCTGATGCACCTCGTGCGTGCGCTCCATCGTGTCGGGGTCGTAGGACACCACGCGGGTCTGCTTGGTGGCCACCACCACCTCAATGACCGCGTCATCTCCGAGAGCGAGCCGATGGCCCGGCCACTGTGCCTCGGCGAATGCCACGCCGTCATCGGTCTCCACCACGAGGCCAGGGCGAAAACGGCGTCGGTCAAGATCGCCATCGACCCATTCGGCGACCTGTCGGAGAGACGCCTCGGTCACGATCTGCATGGGGAGGATGTCGTGCATGCCCATCGGCGCCCGCACCACGCGTACGTCCAGATCAAGGTGATCGCCGATCTCCCGGGCCAGAGTTGGGTCGTCCCAGCGCACATGCCGCCCCTCGGGAGTGACGACGACAACCTCCTCGCCGTGCTCGGGGTCGCTGAAGGTGGCGCGGTAGGTCAGCAGCAAGGGAACCTGCATCGCTCGCAGGGGCTGCCCGTCGTCGGTGTCCATCACAACGCACCTGCGGTCGCCGAGAAAGCCGAAGGGGCTTAGAAACGCCCGTCGGTCCCGCTGCCCCTGAAATGACTTGACCGGATACCGCCACAGGTCGGACACGATCCCGACCGTGCGCCCATTAGGTGAGGACAATGGCCAGGACGATGACGAGAATCAGCAGAAGCGCCAGAAACGCGTAGACAATGCGCACCGCCCGGTTCGCTCCGGTGGCCACAACCTTGGCGTTCTCACGCTTCTTCGCGATGACGTCCGGGTTGGTGTCCCGCTCCGGCCAGTCGTCTTCGTCTTCGTCATCCCATCCCATGGCGAATCAGTTTACCGGCGTGACACTTCCAGCACGCCGACCGCACCACCCATGGCACTTCCGCCACGGTGACTGACCCCCTCCGGGGTCTGACCCCCTCGCGGGTGATGACGCTTTCGACACAGAGACTGACCGCCTAAAGGGACTTTCCCCGTGCGGGGACTGTCCCCGGGCCCCGTGACACTTCCGGCACAGCGACTGACCCCACCCGGGGACTGACCCCACCCGGGGACTGACCCCGGGGGCTGGGGCCGTGGGTGTTGCCTCAAACGCGAAGGGCCCGCTTGTTGCGGGCCCTTCGGTTCGTTCTCTGCTTGCTTCGGTGTCTTGCTATGCGACCTCGGCGAGGCCCCTGATGTCCACCATGCCTGCGAGCTTCTGCAGCGCCTGGTTCTCGATCTGACGGATGCGCTCGCGCGTGACGTTGAACGTGCGGCCCACCTCGTCGAGCGTGCGGGGCTGCTCGCCGCCGAGCCCGTAGCGCAGCTCAAGAACACGGCGCTCGCGGTACGACAGCGAGTTGAGCACGTCCTGCAGTGCTTCGTTGCGCAGCGTCTCGTTGGCAGCCGCCTCGGGCGAGATGGCCTTTTCGTCGGCGATGAACTGGCCGAACTCAGACTCCTCCTCGTCGCCCACCGGCTTTTCAAGCGAGACCGGGGTCTGGGCGCTGCGGCGGATCGACTCGACCTCGGCCTCGGTGAGGCCGATGGAGGCACCGATCTCGGCGTTGCCCGGGTCGCGGCCCAGCTCGGCCAGCAGCTTGCGCTCCGTGCGGTTGATCTTGTTGAGCTTCTCCACAACGTGCACGGGCATGCGGATGGTGCGGCCCTTGTCGGCGATTGCGCGGGCCACGGCCTGACGGATCCACCAGGTGGCGTAGGTCGAGAACTTGTAGCCCTTGCGGTAGTCGAACTTCTCGGCGGCACGTACCAGGCCGAGGGTTCCCTCCTGGATCAGGTCGAGGAACGCCAGGCCCTGGTTGCGGTAGTTTTTGGCAATGGAGACCACAAGGCGGAGGTTGCTCTCCACCATCTTCTGCTTGGCCTGAAGATCGCCCATCTCGATGAGCTTGGCGAGCTCCACTTCCTGCTTGGCGTTGAGCAGCGGGATGCGACCGATGTCGCGGAGGAAGAGCTGCAGGAGGTCGGTCGTTGACTCGGCCTTGGCGGCAACCCGGCGTGGGCGCTCGGCCTCTTCGGCCAGCTGGGCGCGACGCTCCTGAGCCTCGGGCTCCTCGAGCAACTCGATGCCGAGCTCGTCAATGTGTGCGTATAGACCCTCTGCGTCTTCCTGCACCAGGTCGATGCCCTCAAGCGCAGCCGCAACCTCCTCGATTCCGAGGAAGCCCTGCTCCTGCCCCCGGGCGAGGATTACCTGCATCTCCTCGTTGGCCACGATCTCCTTGAGCGTCATTCTCGTCCCGTCTCCCCTCGGCCCGCATTTCGCGGGCCCATCGTCCCGACGTCCCACGCGGTGGCGTGATCGCCGATGTGCGTACTTCCGTTGCCGATCCGTGCTCACCCCGCCGTGAAGGCGGGGGATCCAACGCTGTCCGGTCGATGCCGGACCCATAACTGATCGGCACTGTCTCAACCGCCCCTTATGGACCGGTTAAAGCGTTCGTGAGTTACTGTAAACATCCTGCTCGCCAAAGTCAGCGGACAACGGACATTTCTTACCGGATCGTGACCTGTCAGCCGTTTCCGGAGGCCTTCTTCGCCTTTGCGATTCCAGCCAGCAATGTCGCAGCCGTACGGCCGAGCGGCGTAGTGGCGCCAATTTGAACGACACGGCGCCATGCGGCAATTGCACCAGCCCCATTGCGCAGGTATGCATCCACCCAGCCGCGGTTGAACCACACAAGCTGGCTCCCCGGGTTGCTGGCCGCAAGGCCGGCGAGCGCCACTCCAGCCTTCTTCAGGCCAGCGTCACTCCGTGCCCCGGCGACCAGCGCGAGCCCGATCTGTGCCTCAAGCGACGTTGGCTCCGCCGCCAGCGCTCGTCGAAATGCCTGCTCCGCAGCGTCCTGATTGCCCGCCCGCTGTTGGGCTGCGCCCAACTTCACCTGCATGGCGGCGTCCCCGATCCCGGCGGTGGCCGCGTACCGGGCGGCCTGCTGATCGGGGGTGAGCTTGGCAATGGGAGCGGGTGCGGGCTCCTCAAGCACCAGTGCGAGCGGCGGGAGCGACGACGCGCCGCCGGTCAGTTCCTCCCCCGGGGCCGCGACCACGCCAGCCACGATGGGCTGGGCCTTGTCAATTGCCGCTCCGTCGACCGTGGTATCTCCGAGTGCGCCACCGAAGCCGATGACAATGGCGGCGAGCGCGAGTCCCACCACCAGCACCGCTACCAGAGCTGCAGGGCGCACACGGCGGTTGGGTTCGGATGCAGGGTTGGTCGTCGTCACGACCAGAGATTGTGTCAGCCCGAGGTGCCCGGCATGGGGAGAAGCGTCATGAGGGCATCGCGGATGGGTGCCATCGGCGTGCGTGCTGCGCCTTCGCCAATCCATCCGGCATGGGTGCGGCTTACGATGGCAGTGGCCACCGACGGGGCCTCGTCCAGGTCAAGGCACAGGCGGGCATCAATGCCCACCAATTCCAGCAGCCCCTGATCGCCCACCCAAGGTGCTGCATCCACCGGGGATGCGCCCTCAACGAATTCGGCCTGGTCGGGGATGGGTGCCGGGGCGGTAAACCACGCGCCCGGAAGCCCGGACAGCATCACACCGATGTCGGTGCCGTTGCTGGTGATGGCCGCCACAAGGCTGGATCGCGGAACGCCGAGGGTGGACTGCAGCGCCGCGTGCGCGCCGGCGGCCATCAGCGGCAGCGCGAAACGGTCGTTGCCCGACACGAGCGCCGTAATTGGTGGGACTGCATCGAGCGCCCGGGTTGCGAGTCCGTCAAGGAGCGCCCGCATGAGCAGCATGGTGGCGGCGCGATGCTCCACCACCCCGTCGTCGCCCATGGCCTCGGCTTCGTCGGCAAGCGCCG
Organism: uncultured Actinomycetes bacterium; assembly: GCA_903943955.1. Lineage (GTDB taxonomy): Bacteria > Actinomycetota > Thermoleophilia > Miltoncostaeales > Miltoncostaeaceae > SYFI01. Next base: position 77,386 of record CAJAPZ010000072.1, on the reverse strand, counting down.
CAAGATCAATCGGACCCGTTTGCCCGAGCGCGGCGGCGATACCCGGTGCCACCCGGTCGGCCATCAGGCGCTGTCGGCGGATCGCTGCCAGCGAGTGGTTGCCGGTCCACAGCGCGTCGGTGGGTGGGTCCATGAACGGAGCCCAGGCATCGATGCCCGTTTCCTCATCGGTCACAGCCCATGCGGCCATCGACGGCGAGAGCACCGCGCACATGGGAATGGCCACGCCAAATGCATGGGCCGGCGAGAGCGCGATGGCACCTCGCTCCAGGATCGCCGTGGCCTCGTCGGCGTCGGGTGCCCAACCCTCCAGCAACACCGCGGCGATGAGTGCGCGGCGAAGGGGTGGCCCCACGTGCTCCCACTCCACCGGCGGCCCGGGATGCAAAATGGTCCGGTCCTCCAGCCCCGGCACCAATTCGCCAGCCAGCCCGGCGCCCACAAGATGCGGGCGGGCGGCGTCGAGGCGGCCAAGCGCCTCGCGGTTGGCGTCTTCCATCTCGTCATCTGCATATGCCCGTGTGAGCAGGGAGACGACGCCCAGATCGCCCCGTGCCGGCGGGTCCCAGTCCACGGTGAGCGGTTCAAACCCCTGGGCGCGGAGCGCAGCGTCCTCGCGGGGCGCCCCGATGGTGGCGATGACGAGCGCGGGCATGTGTGGATCGTAGGCGCCGCCCCGGAGGTCGCCGCGGCCGGGCTATATCCGGAAGAAGAACACGATGGTCATAGCGAGCCCGAGAGTGATGATCCCCCAGCGGAACGGGCGCTCGGGGATGTGCTGCACGCTCTTGCCGCCAATCCAGCCTCCGCCCCATGCACCCACGCCCATCAATACGCCCGCTGCCCAGTACACATGACCGCTGAATGCAAAGAGCAGCGCCGCCGCGCCATTTGCCGCAAGCGACATGAGCAACTTCAGGGCATTCAGCCGGTTGAGTGTGTCGCTCAGCAGAAGGTTGAGGATGGCGATGGTGACGATGCCAAGGCCGGCCCCGAAGTAGCCGCCGTACACGGTGGCGGCAAAGATCGGGATGAGAATGATTGCGGTACGCGCCTCGCCGCTCACACCACGCGCACTCGCGGTGAGCCTGCGCAGCGGTCTCTGGAATGCCAGCAGGGCCGTGGCGAAAAGGATGAGCCAGGGCACCAGGATGGTGAACAGATGCTCGCCACTGACCAGCAGCAGCACCCCACCCGTGATGCCTCCGCCGATGGCGGTGATGGCAAGCGCGCGCGCGAGGTCACGGCGGCCTCCGAAGTCATCGCGCTGCGCGAGGACTCCACCCGCATACCCTGGGGACAGCGCAACGGCGTTGGTGATGTTGGCATCGAGCGACGGGATGCCGATGGCCGTGAGCACCGGGAAGGTCACGAGCGTGCCGCCGCCGGCAACCGAATTGACGAATCCCCCGCCGATACCGCCGAGGAACGCGAAGAGGAGAGCGAGGGTGCCGAGGTCATGCATTCGGCGGCAACTATCGCACGCGTATCGCACGCGCGTCGGGACGCTTTTCATTCCGGTCCGGCGGGGCTGCCGAGTAGTTGCACGCAATCGAATACGGACCGGCGTCACAGCGTCGGCGTGCAGGGAGGGCGGCGTGCGCGGCGAAACGGCGGGCATGACGACTGCGCGATCACTCACCCTCGCCGACGCCGCCGAGGTGTGTGGCACCACCAAGAAGGCGCTCGAGCGACGCGCCGAGCGCGGCACGCTGACCGTGGGCCGTCGGGGTGGGGTACGGGTTGTGGATGTGGCCGAGCTGCTGCGCGTGGGCCTGCTGGCATCGGATGCGCAGGTATCGGTGCCCCGTCCATCCGCCCCGATGGACCGTCCTCTCGCGGTGCTGGCGCGGCGCGTGGCTGAGGCCGACGACGATCTGACCGATCTCCGCGCCGCGCTGGTGTCAACCGAAGCCGCGCTCAGGCGTGCCCGCGACGAGTCCCGGGTGCTGCGCACGCGTCTCGCCGCCCTTGCCACCGGTACCCAGCCCGAGATGGTGGCCGAGACCGCCTGACGGCCACCGGTGACGCCGCCGTCCCCGCTGCCCGGTAGCGTGGGGACGCCGTGAGTGACGTCATCCAGTTCCCAGAGCACGACCCCACCGACACGCCCATCGAGACGTTGGTCGTTGCCGCACCGGTGGCCGAGGCCACAGCCGGTCTGGTGGTCATCGGTGTGCCAAGCGGATACGCCGCGCTCGAGGCCCATCGGGCCATTGGGGCAGGTGCCGATGTGATGCTGGTGAGCGACGGCGTGTCGATTGACGACGAAGTGGTGCTGAAGCGCCGGGCACACGACGCCGGCCACCTCCTCATGGGCCCCGGGTGTGAGACCGCAATCATCGATGGCATCGGCATCGGGTTTGTCAACGCAGTGAGTGCCGGCCGGGTGGGGGTCATCGCCACATCGGGCACGTCTGCACAGGAGGCCACGGTGCTGCTCGACCGGTTCGGCGTGGGTGTGAGCACCTGCCTCGTGACCGGTCGACGCGACCTCACCGACAAGGTGGGCGCCGCGACGGCACTCGACTCGCTGGCGCGCCTGGCCACCGATGCGGCCACCGAGGTCATCCTGCTGGTGGCTGATGCCTGGTCGCCCGAGGTTGCGCGCCGTCTGCTTCCCGCTCTCGTAGCCACCGGCAAGCCTGCGTCGGTGTGCCTGATGGGCGCCGACGGCGTGGCATCCCCTGATGGCGTGGAGGTACACCCGGCAATTGATGGCGCTGCGCTTGGCGCTGCGCGCCTCGCCGGTGCCCGCCCGGTCATTCCTGCCACCGAGCCCACAGGATGGGTGAGCGCCGGGCACGTGCGCGGCATCTTCTCGGGCCCCGGATTGTGTGCTGAGGCGTCAGCCATTCTCGCGGGGCGGCTTGGCCGGGTGGTGAGCAACGCACCGGCCGGCGACGCCGTGCCCCTCGAGGGCGATGAGGTGGTGCGCGGCCATGCGTGTCTCGACGTTGCCACGGCTGCGCACGAGCACGGTGCACCGCATCCCATCGAGGACCCAGAGCACCGGGCACGCCTGCTCGTCGACACCGTGGCCGACCAGACGGTGGCCGTTGTGCTGCTTGACGTCGTACTGGGGTACGCCGCGCATCCCGACCCGGTGGGTGCGCTCGCGCCCGCACTGTCCCGGGCGCTACAGGCACGGCCGTCGTTGCAGGTGGTGGCCCACGTGGTGGGTACCGAGGCCGACCCCCAGATGCTGTCGGATCAGGAGGCCAAGTTGGAGGCGCTCGGCGTGCGGCTGGCGCCGACCAGCGGGCAGGCGGCCCGACTCGCGGCTGCGCTTGTGCGACCGGGGCGGTGAGGGTCCGGCTCGTCACCTACTCCGCAATGCCGCGGGGGGGTGCAATGCATGCGCGGTGCCTGGTGGAGTCACTCGCGGCGCGTGGACACGAGGTTGAGATCTGGGCGCTCACGCTCGAAGGGGTCGGCATCGCCGTTGCTCCGTCGGTAGCCATCCATCAGGTGGCGGTCGCGTGGGTTCCGGGCGAGGCCCCGGCAGCGCGCGTGGAACGCTGCTCCGCCGTGCTCGCGGCAGCATTGCGGGGTGCACCGGCAGTGGACATCAACCACGCTCAGGACATGCTTGCGGCCCGGGCCCTGCTCGCCCTGCGGACCGAGGGCGAGATCCCCCACGTGGTCCGCACGGTGCACCACACCGAAGTGTTTGAGGATCGCTTCCTTGAAGAGTGCCAGCGGGCGTCGATTCAGGATGTTGATCGCTCCATTGCGGTGTCGGCGTTCTGGGCCGATCGGCTGGCGCACGAGTTCGGGGTGGAGGCGCCGGTTGTGCCCAACGGGGTGGATGCCGCCCGATTCGCATCTCCTGGTCTTGATCGGGCCGCGGCCGGGGCACGCATGGGATGGGGCGATCGCCCGGTGGTGCTCGCCGTGGGCGGGGTGCAGGCGCGAAAGGGCAGCCGCATGCTGTTAGAGGCCTTCGCGCGGTCTCGGGCACGGCTGCCGGAGGGCGCGCTGCTGGTGATCGCCGGGGGCGATGGCATCTATGCATCCGATGCGCATGAGGTTGCCTGGCGGGATGACGCCTCCCGCCTCGGGCTTGTGGTTCACGAAGGCCCTGATGCTCCGACCGTGGCGGATGTTGCACGTATTGGCGTGGTGGCAGACGACAACATGCCGGTGCTCTACCGGGCAGCAGATGTGTTGGCGTTTCCGTCCACGCGGGAGGGATTTGGGCTGGTGCTGCTTGAGGCCGCAGCCGCCGGACTTCCGGTGGTCGTCAGCGACCTGCCTGTGTTCTCGGAGTTCATGGAGGACGGCGTGGACTGCCTGATGGTGCCGGTTGGTGATCCAGCAGACCTGGCCAATGTGCTGGCCCGCGTGATGAAAGATCCGGTCCTGCGCGATGGTCTGGTGGCCCGCGCGCACGAGACCGCCGCAAGGTATTCCTGGGATGAGACCGCCGCGCGTAACGAAGCGGTCTACGCGGCATTCCTCGCAGGGGGCTGAGGTGGCGCCCCCTCATGGCGGCCTGGAGGTGGAGGGCCTGTTCTCGGTGGTGGCATCGCGTGCCTGGCCGGGGTCGGCCGTTGCAGTGTCACCCGACGGCGAATGGGTTGCCGTCGCTCTCCCGGGGCGCGTTGTGGTGGCGCGCCTGCCCGATCTTTCGGATGAGCGCGAGATCCTCGTTGCCGACGTGCGCTCGCTTGTTGCCGTGGACGCCAGCCGGCTTGCACTCGCTCCGCATCGCGGGGTGCTCGTGATTGATGATCCCGCCGGATCGCCGCATGTGGGCGTGCGTGCCCGTGGTGCGGGGCGGGTGCACCTGGCCTGCTCGGGTGATGGTGCACTGGTGGCGGTGGGCGACCGTGCGGCACTGCCCCGGTCCACCGTGGTCACCCGGGTGGATGGCGGGCGTACCCGTGGCTGGACTGCGGGCATCGTGGGTGCCACCGCGGCTGCATGGCTCGATCACGGCGACCTCGCGGTGGCGGCGGGACTCGACCTGGTGCTGGTGCGTGGTGGCGAGGAGGAGGCCCGCGCAGAGAACCCACTGGGCGAACCCATCACCGCAGTCGCGACGGTGCCGGGTGGGGTGGCCATCGCCGGCGCGGGACCCCGGGTGGTGCTGCATTTCACCGTGGCGCGGGCCGAGCGCCCCACGATCGATGTGCCACCGGGCGGCGGACGCTCCCTGCAGGTGGGGGACGGGCTGCTGGTTACCGGAACGCGTTCGCTTGGGGAGCGCGTGGTGGTGCACGACCTGACCTCGGGCGATCAGCTCGCCACCATCCGGGGAGTGGCGACGGCTGCGGCAGCCGGTGGCGTGGTGGTGGGCACCGGACGCGAGGGAACGGTGGTGCTGGCGCGCTGAGGCAGGAGCCGGGGAGCAGATCGCCAACTCGCATCAGATGCATCCCCGCGGTTCGTGACCAGGAGGTCGCCCAGTAATGAAGATCAATTCCCGTTTCCGTCGTCCCAGCGCCGCAATGGTGGTGGCGTCGACCGCGCTCGTCGTGGCACTCGCCGGTGGTGGCGCGTATGCCGCAACGCAGATCAGTGGTACTGATCTGGTCAACAAGTCGGTCAAGAATGTGAAGATCGCCAATCAGGCGATCAACAACCGCACCCTTGCCAGCAACAGCGTGCTGAAGACCACGCTCGCACCGGGCGCCATCACCACGTACCTGCGCTACCAGCAGGTGACCGTGCCAATCGGCACCAGCGGATCGGCATTTCCCAAGTGCGATAGCGGTGACGACGTGACCGGCGGCGGGTTTGGCGGCGTGCCGGATGCCACCTACACGGGCTACAACGCCACGGTGCTCTACAGCCGCCCGGCGCTGGCCAATGGACAGGCCCCCACGATCTCCAATCAGGTGCCGGTTGGGTGGAACGCCTCGCTCGAGAACAGCTCCACAAACTCAGCGAACTTCATTGTGTACGTGGTCTGCCTCGACGCGTAGCCAATTGACAGTCACGTGATGTGACCGGGGCCCCGCCTGATGGCGGGGCCCCGCGCGTTTTCAGGCGGCCCCGAGGGCCCTGGTGATGCTGGCGATGCCCGCCACCTCCACCGGATCGGACTCAAGCGCCGGCACCGTCACCACGTATGGGTGATGCAATGCGATGGTCACGGCGTCAATCGCGTGGCGGTCGGCCCGGGCGCGCGCCCGGGCGGCCTCGAGCACTGTCGTCGCCCGCCGGGCGAGACCAGCCGGATCCGGCGCCCCGGCGCCGCGCAGCAACGCCTCGAGCCCGTCGGGGGCATCATCGGCCCCGTCCGGTACCGGGTGCACCCGGTTCACCACCAGCGCACCCAGGGGGTAGTGGTCGGTGCTGAGGCGATCCCACAGCGCATGTGCTTCGGCGGATGGCTCGGGCCGTGGCCCGGTGACCACCACGAAGCGGGCATCGTCTGACGACAGCAGTTGGTTCACCGCCGCAGCGCGATCGCTGAAGCCCTGGTACATGCCATCGAACGACAGCAGGAACTCTCTGATCTCGCCGATCAGTTCGGCTCCGGTGAGGCGCTCGAGTACCGACATCACCATTGATCCTCCGGCCTGCAGTGCGCGCCAGCCCACCCGGCCGGCCCCTCCCCGGGGGCCCAGCAGCAGCCGCAACCCGCGACCCTCGATAAATCGGGTCATGCGCTCGGGTGCGTCAAGGAAGTCGAGGGCGTTGCGCGCCGGTGGAGTGTCGAGTACCACCACGTCGTAGTCGCCCGAGTCGTGAAGCTCGTGCAGGCGCTCCACTGCCATGAACTCCTGGGCACCGGCCGCGGTGCTCGACAGGTGCCGGTAGATGCGGTTGGTGAGGATCCGCTCGCGAGCGGCTTCATCGGGCGCCTCGCGGGCAACCAGCCGATCGAATGTGGCGCGCGGGTCGAGCTGGAGGGCGTCCATCGTGCCGAGCATCGCCATGCCAGATGCCTCCACCCGTGCGGCATCCACCCGGTGGGGCATGTCGCCCAGTGCGTCAATTCCCAGGGCCGCGGCCAGACGCCGGGCAGGGTCAATGGTGACCACCGCAACCCGCGCGCCGCGGGCAGCGAGCCCGAGTGCCAGCGCCGCCGACACGGTGGTCTTTCCCACCCCGCCGGCCCCGGCAACCACCACGATCCGGCGCCCCTCCACCAACTGCAGGAGGTCGGTGCTCATGTTCCACCAACGATCGCCGGATCGGTCATAAGGGCTGCGGCCAGCCGCTCGAGCCCACCCGAGCCCGGCCGCAGGTCGGGCACATCGGGCAGCGAGACCACGGGCACGTTGGTTCCGATGGCCAGTGCAGCGATCTCGGCCTGGTCGTGGCGGGCGGCCATGAGGTCGGCCAGTCCGGCGGTGGCAGCAGCGCGCGCGGCCACCCCGCCGATGCTCGAGGCCACCGCAGCGAGCGGGGCCTCATCGGCATCCATGAACGCCGACTCCCGTACCGCGTTCATGACTGCCGCGGCGACCGGCAGATCGCGTTCGCGAAGCGCCGCAACGGCCTCCACGGCCTCGCTCACCGCGAGGTCCTCCGGAATGGCCACCACCAGCACTCCCGTGGCGGCGGAGTGGTGGATGACCTGCTCAATCTTCTCGGCCTGCTCCCGGATGGGCCCGGACCCGGCGAGTTCGCGGATACGCCCGGCCACCTCGAGCAGTGCGATGCCATGGCCCGTGGCCGGAGCATCAACCACGATGCGATCCCACACCGGCGCGTCACCTTTTACGGCGGTGGCCAGATCCCAGATTTTGCCCACCGTGACCAATTCCGACAGGCCCGGTGCCGCCTGGGCCACCTGATGGAAGGCCCGGCTGCGCACCATCAACTCCACGAGCGGGCGCATGGGCAGTTGCCGGGCCAGATACTCCTCGGTGGCCTTCTCGGAATCGATGGACAGCGTCGCGAGGCCGGGCCGCACCTCCTGCGGCACGCCGCCGACCGCCGGCAGGGTGCCAAACAGCACTTCGGTGCGCCGCTCCGATGCCACCTCAATGAGCAGTGTGCGCTTGCCGGCATCGGCAAGTCCCAGCGCCAGCGCGCTGGCGACGGTGGTCTTTCCCGCGCCGCCCTTGCCCAAAACGAACACGAGGCGGCGGTCGAGAATCGGCGGACCGGTCATCTCACTCACCCTACCCCGCGGCGACGGTGCTCCGGATCACGCCGGACATGATGGGGACCACCGTCCCACCCACCTCGAGGGCCACCGGCACATCGTCGGTGATCGTGACGATCACGCGCACCTTCCCAGGACGCCCCATCGAGTGTCCCTGCCGCACCTCCAGATGCAGCAGGCCGCTCTCGCCGTGGCCGGCATATGCGAGCGCGGCCCCCAGCGCCCCCGCCGCGCTTCCGGTGACCGGGTCCTCGGCGATGCCGATGGGGGCAGCGAAGTGGCGTACCTCAGCGATGATGCGCCCCGGGGACGAATCGACCACTCGGTACGCGCTGACGCCAGCCCAGCCATCACGGATACCGAGCGCCATCAGGGCATTGTGGTCGGGGCGGAGTGCACGTGGGTCGTCCACAGCCAGCATGACCTGCGCCAGACCCGCGTGCCAGATGGGTGTCGTGCCCGTGCCCGTCGTGTCCATTGCCGCTGCGATCTCGCCTGCATCAACGTCGGCGATGTGCTGCGGTGCGGGAGGCACCACGAAGGCATCGCTCCCGCGGATGGCGACCGCCACGTGGCCACCTGGGGCACGCAAGACCGCGCGGTCGGCGATCCATGCCTGTTGGTGCAGCACCCATGCCGCTCCCACCAGTGGGTGCCCCGCCATGGGGATCTCCGTGGTGGGAGTAAAGATGCGCAGCGCGGGCTCCGCTCTGCGCTGCGCAAACACCGTCTCGGAAAGCCCCAGTTCTGCTGCCATCGCCTGCATACGCGCGTCATCCCACGGCGCCTCACATAGAACGACGGCGAGGGGATTGCCTGTGAGCGGTCTGGTGGCGAACACGTCAACCCAGTGGACCTCGGCCGACGGGGTGTGGGTGGATGGGTGCATGGCGGTAGTCTCCCGATCCGTGATCTCTTCTGCCACCACCATTGCATGCGCCGCCCTGGCGCAGGAGGCCTAGGGCGTGGGCTGGGTTGTCGGTGGTTCGGCTATCGCGATGGGTGCACTTATTTTGGCGGGCCTGGCTTTTGCGGTGGTGCGCGGGCTCATTCTGCGCCGCCGGGTGAAGTCGGCATCACGGCAGATCACCCCACTGGCCGAGGGCATCAGCGCCGGGATGCGCGAGATCGACGCCGGTGTGGCCCGCGCTCAGGCCGGTGCCGAAGAACTCTCACGTGAGATCGAGGAACTCCGTGTATCGGTGGCCGAGCTCCAGGTGATCGGCCATCACGCATCCGTCGCATTTGCCGATCTCCGGGGCCCCCTTGGGTGGCTTGCGGGCATTCGCGCACTCGCCAAGTTCCGCGGGCGATGACCGTGCGGGCCGCCGTCCTGGACGTCGGCTCCAATTCGGTCCGCTTGCTACTGCTTGAGCGGCTGACCGCCGACGGCGCGGTGGGCGAGCGCGTGGGCACGGTGACCGGCCTGCGCCGTGGGGCTCTCACCGATGGATCGGTGTGTGCTGACGCGCTCGCGCGCCTGGACGCCTGTCTTGCCGACTACGCCGAACGCATTGTCGTGGCGGGGTCCCCGCCCGTCGTGGCGGTCGGTACCGCCGCCGTGCGCGAGGCCCCGAACCACGGCGCCATTGAGGATATGTTCCGGAGGCAGATGGGGAGCGCGCTCACCATCGTGACCGGCGAGCAGGAGGCCACGCTTGCCTTTGCGGGCGCCCGTATGGCGTTGCCGCCGGATGCCGGTCCCTGCCGCGTGATCGACATCGGCGGTGCCAGTACCGAGGTGGTGGAGGGGGACGCCAGCGGCCCACGAAGTCTGGTGAGCCTGCCGTTGGGGGTGGTGCGCGATATCGACAAGTCGATTGACGAGGCGCACGACACCGCTGAGCGACTGGTGGCCGCGGCCACCGCGGGCTTCGCGTCCGCGGGCCCGGTGGTGGGGCTGGCAGGGACCGTGACCCAGGCCGCTGCCCTTTGCGCCGGGTTCTACGATCCGCAGCGAATCCACCGGATGCGCCTTTCGCGCAGCGATATCGAAGCGGCTCTCGGCACCGCATCTGCGCTCGATCTGCCCGCACGCAGACGAATGCCGGGGATGCACCCCGACCGGGCCGATGTCATTGTCAATGGCATGGCGATCCTGCTCGGAGCCATGTCGGCCCTCGGCGTGACTGAGGTGATCGTGTCGGAGCGCGACCTGTTGGATGGCATCGCGGCAGATCCCCGCCTCGTTCCCGTGGCTCGCACGGCATAGACTCACACCCATGAGTACCGAGGCACGGGATGCGAAAGGTGGGACGGTCACGTCCGTTGGCGGACCCGGCGGCCGTGTGGCCAGCGTGGGGGACCCGCGCGACACCCAGCGCATGATGTTCTCGAAGGGTGAAAATACCCGGTTCATCAGGTTTCAGCAGGTGCTCGAAAAGTGGCCATTACTCCCCGAGGACTGGGCGCGAATGGTCGAGGAAACCCGCGTGTCGGCAGTGGATCGCACGCCCGGCGCCGCCACGTTCGGGCGGTAGTCACCTCGAGAGTCGGGCCGGAGTGGCGGAACTGGTAGACGCGGGGGACTTAAAATCCCCGGCCCTTCGGGGCGTGCGGGTTCGAGTCCCGCCTCCGGCATTCAGTGCGTGATGGAGAAAGGGTTCACCCGCCAGCCACGTGGGCGACCGCGCTCGCGTCTAGCGTTGGCGTGGCAATTCCCGTTTTCGCGATCAGGAGTATCGAGTTGCCCTCACGACGTCTTCTTATTGCAGTTGCCGCTGGCGTTGCAGCAACCGCGCTCATCGGGTCGGCTGGTGCCCTTGGTGCCGGCTCACAGACCGTCGCCTGTACGGGCGGTGCGAGTCAGTGCACGGCCAAGGTGTCGCTTGCGGGTGGGGCCAGCAACAAGGTAATCACCGTGAAGCTCACCGACACCAATCTGCATCTGGCCTCGAAGTCCGCTCCCAAGGCGGACAAGGGCGCGTACAGCATCACGAAGGCCAAGTACACGATGGGCGGCTCGATGTATACGTTCACGCTCAACGCCGTGGGCTCGATTCCCAAGGGCACGATGTTGACACTCATCTTCAAGGCGAAGTAGCCCCACACCAACCATTCCATGACCTGGAGGTCGAATATATGACGGCACGCCGTCTTCTTACCCTTGCCGCGGCTGGTGCCGCGGCCACCACCCTCGTGTTCACCGGTTGCGGTGGGTCATCAGACCCCGCCGCATCGACGGCCGACACGGCTGCCGCTGCGTCAACTGCGGCCGCTGACACCACTGCCACGACGGACACCACATCCACCACCAGCGGTACCGTGAAGCAGGTGGACTGCATGGGCGCCGAAGAGGCGTGCTCGGTGCAGATCCCGATCGGCGGTGGCGTGAGCAACCAGGCGTACGAGGTGGCCCTCACGGGCACGAACCTCGGCGAGCCCACCATCACGCCGGACACGGCGACTGACAAGGGCGCCTACGACCTGAGCGGGGCGAAGTTCACCACCGGCGGGTCGATCTACTCGTTCACGCTCAACTCGGTGGAGTCACTCCCCGAGGGCGCATACATCACGCTCGACTTCGCCACCAAGAAGTAGGAGCGAGGAGCGATATGACTCTCCCACCTGCTGTCCACTGTGGACAGCAGGTGGGAGAAGGTCACATCATCAGCCGGCGACCGAGCGCTTAAGCTGCGCGCCCGCCGAGAAACGCGGCACAGTGCGCGCCGAGATCTGGATCTTGCTGCCGGGATTACGTGGATCAACACCTTCACGTGCTGCACGGTGCGAAACCGAGAACTTGCCGAAACCGGAGAACTGAACCTCATCTCCGGACTTGAGAGCGAGCTCGATCTCATCGAGAACGGCCTGCACGGCACGGGTTGCCTGATCATTCGTGAGATCGGCGGTACGTGCGATGCGCTTGACGAAGTCGGCCTTGGTCATGGGTCTCCTTGCTTCAGGGCCCTCCGGACGGAGGCTGCAGCGCTTGCTGCGTAGTAGTTTTTAAGGTAGCAACGCGTTCGGACGTATCTCCCATCGGAAAGCCACTTTGTGATCCTGAGCAGGGAATACGCGCGGCTCGAGGTCGCGCTTCCGGCACCGGGCCTCGCCGCAGTGCGATTTGTCCCGCGGGGCGAGGGATCTGGCCGCGGCGTGGCGGCTGACCGCCTTGACCTCACGCTCGGGCTCATGGCGTGGACAGTGCACCGCATGCATGAGGATCACGGGCCGGCCTTTGGCGAGGCCGTCAAACGCCTGGCATCCGCAATTGCCGACAGCGCCGATGGTTCGATTCCCGATGGCATCCTGCGGGCATCTGGCCGGGGCGCGGCACCAATGGAGGTGCGCTTCACCGATTGGCCATCCGGGCGTGGGGGCACGCGCGTACGGGGCGTACTCACCCGATCAGCGGTCGGCCCGGTCACGGTGCTGAAGTCTCCCCCCAAGTCGCCGCAGGTCCTGGGGCTGGCAGCCCTGGTGGCCGGCGCGTGGGACGCCCGGCAGGAGGATGCTCATGGGCGCCTCGCGTTGGCGCTGGCCATGGAGGGCATGCTCGCCTGGTACCGCGAGGCCCATCGCATGACCCCGCCTCGCCAGGCGGTGGAGGCGGCACGGATGCACGCCATCGACCGCCTGGAGGTGGCTGACCGGGAAATCCCCCCGGCGCTGGGATAGCGCCCGGGTTAGTCCTCGCTTGCGCGCATCGTCTCGGCCGTCTCTGAGATGGCGGCGACGACCTCCTCGTTGGCGAGGGTGGTGACGTCACCCAGGTTGCGCTGTTCCGATACGTCCCTGAGCAGCCGCCGCATGATCTTCCCCGACCGCGTCTTGGGCAGGTCGGGGGTGAACACGATCGACTTGGGCTTCGCAATGGCACCGATGCGAATGGCCACGTGATCACGCAACTCGGCGATGAGGATGGCGTCGCCCTCGAACCCATCGCGAAGCGTCACGAACGCGGCGATGGCCTCCCCTGTGACCGGGTCGGACCGACCGATGACCGCGGCTTCGGCGACCGCCGGATGATCCACTAACGCGCTCTCGATCTCGATGGTGGACAGGCGGTGCCCCGACACATTCATGACGTCGTCGATGCGGCCCAGCAGCCACAGGTCGCCGTCGGCGTCCTGACGGCACCCGTCACCGGCCAGGTACTTGCCGGGAAAGCGATCCCAGTAAGTTGAGACGTAGCGCTCGTCGTCGTCCAGAAGGGTCCTCAGCATTGATGGCCACGGGTGTGAAAGCACCAGGTAGCCGCCCTCGCCCGCGGGGACGGGATTGCCGTCCTCACCCAGAATCTCGGCACGGAGCCCCGGCAGCGTCTTGCCTGCCGACCCGGGCTTGAGGGTATCGAGCCCCGGCAGCGGGCTAACTATGATGCTGCCGGTCTCGGTCTGCCACCAAGTGTCCACGATAGGTGCCGCGCCCCCGCCGATGTGCGTGCGGTACCACTCCCACGCCTCGGGGTTGATGGGCTCACCGACGCTGCCGAGCAGGCGGATGCGCGAGAGGTCGTGCCCGGCCGGCTCCTGGTCGCCCCACTTCATGAACATCCGGATGGCGGTGGGGGCGAGATACAGGATGGTGACCCCGTACCGGCTGGCGATGTCCCACAGGCGGTCCTGGCCGGGATAGCCGGGTGCTCCCTCATACATGACACTCGTGGCACCATTGGCGAGCGGCCCGTAGACGATGTACGAGTGGCCGGTGATCCAGCCGATATCGGCCGCGCACCAGTAGACGTCGTCATCGCGCAGGTCGAACACGTTGGCGTGGGTCGAGGCCACACCAGTGAGGTAACCGCCGCTCGTGTGGACGATTCCCTTCGGTTTTCCCGTGCTTCCCGAGGTGTAGAGCGCAAACAGCATCTGCTCGGCATCCATTGGCTGGGCCACGTGCTCGGGCGATGCAGCCGCCTCGAGATCGTGAAACCACTGGTCGCGCCCGGGCGTCCAGTTGATGTCGCCGTCCGTCCGGCACACGACCACCGAATGGCGTACGCCCGGCGCGCGGTCGAGCGCCTCATCAGCGTTGCCCTTGAGCGGGATGGTCTTTCCGCCGCGCCAGCCCTCATCCTGGGTGATGAGCACGCTTGCACCGAAATCGACCATGCGCTCGCCGAGGGCCTCCCCCGAGAACCCACCGAAGACAACGGTGTGTGCCGCGCCGAGGCGGGCGCAGGCGAGCATGGCGATGGGTAGTTCGGGGACCATGCCCATGTAGATGGCCACGCGACCGCCCACGCCCACGCCCAGGTCTGTCAGGGCATTTGCGAAGCGGCACACCCGCGCATGCAGATCGCGGTAGGTGAGGGTGACGGTGTCGCCCGGCTCGCCCTCCCAGTGGATGGCCACCTTGTCGCCGCGCTCGGCGAGATGGCGGTCGAGGCAGTTGGCGGCGATATTGAGCGTGCCACCCGTGAACCAGCGGTAGAACGGTGCGTCGTCATCGTCCAGCGCACGCGTCCAGGGGGTGTCCCATGCCAGGCGCCGCGCCTGGTCTTCCCACCAGGCGATGGGATCGGCATCGGCCTGCTCAACCACGCTGCGGTCGTGTATCCGGGCCGCGGCGGCAAACGCTGCGGGCGGCGAGTACTGCGCACCATCGGCCTGCAGATTGCGAATTGCCGGGCCGGATTCGCTCATGTGATGCTCCTAGCGCAGGGGAATCGTGATGACGCTGGCTAGTGTACGCACCGTCCACTCGCTGTCGGAGTGGGGCATGACGCGATCATGGAGGCCCACGTGGAGTTGTGGCAGGGCGACGACATCATCTGGAACGACCACTCGATGTGGAGGGGCACGGTCTGCTTCAGGGGTATGGCCGTTGCGTATGACAGCGCCGCACGCATCCAGCCGCACCCGGAGGGGTGTTGGCCGGTGGGGACGCCGTGATCCCGAAGCACGCATCCAGCCCACGGGCCGCGGGAGGTACGGGCGGGCGCGACGTGCGCCACCGGGAGGTGCTGGCCCACTGGCCGGTGCTGCAGGAACCGTGGGCCCGGGATGTGGAGGATCACCGGACGCGAGTTGAAGAATCGTCCACCCCCCAGGCTCCGCGAGCGAGCATCAATGCGGTGGATGCGGGGGTCACCCCGCTCGAGGCCATCAACCGGGCCCTTGGACTGCCCGATGACGATGGAACCCACAAGACCAGCCAGCGCCCCGTGGCCGGCTGAACCGGATCAGCCGGAGGGTGCCGAGGGCGTCTCCGCCCCAGGGGTACCCGGTGCCACGCCGATCACCTTGGGCGGGGCGAGGTACACGGTGAAGAAAGTGTCGTCGCTGAGCAGCTCCGACCCCTTGAAGACCTTGCGGGTGATATCCACCGAGTAGCCCCGGTCACCCGATGTGATCTCCTGCTTCTGTCCGGCGGGGACGCCCTCGGTGGCCACGTAACGGGTCTTGGGCTTTGTGAAGTCGTACGGATTGCTGGTGCTCTCCTCGACCTTGCGGTCAAATGAGGTGGAGTAGATGGTGACCGTGATGCTGTCCGTGGAATTGAACACCCGCACGAGCGCCGAGGCGTCCCAGTCGTTGGTGATAACCAGATCGGGAATGGGCCACGAGATGGTGGCCTCGCGACCCAGCGGATAGCGATCGATGTAGAGCTGATGCGCGGTGTGCTGGTTCAGCTCGAAGCCGGCGAAGAATGCGGCGTTGAACAACGTGGTGGCCACCTGCGACACGCCACCCCCGATCGAGTCCACGTGCAGGCCGTCGGCCAGCATGGGGGCAGCCACAAAACCCCGCTCGACAGTGCGCTCGCCGAGCGTCTGGTTGAGTGACAGGCGCCCATTCGGCGGAATGATCGTGCCGTTCAGAAGCTGCGATGCCCGTCGGATGTTGGTGACCCGTGGCTCGCCCGGGGAGTACGGGGTCATGAACGAGCCCACCTCCTCCTTGATGCCGAGCGACTGCGCCTTTTCGGTGGTGAACACGGGGTTATCGTCCACGTAGGTTGATTCCGCCGGCCGATCCTCACCCATCAGGCCATCGGCCACCTGCTTGCCATCCACCAGGCGGCCATCCTTGGATGGCACCACAACCACTTGGGTGCCGCGAACCTCGAAGCGCGCCGGAGCCGGGATGACGGAGGTCGCCGGGTAGGCGGCAATCAGCGTCTTTCGCAGGTCGGCACCCGAGAGCGAGAGCCCCTTGGGGCCGAAGTGGAATGCGGCTGCCACCCCGGCGCGGTCGAGCGTGGCCCGAATACCATCCACCGATACCTGGGTGCCGCGCTGCAGCACCTGCTGCGCCTCACGAACCTGCGCCTGTGCGGCATCGGTGGTGAGCGTGGGCCGGGTCGTGCGAACCGGCAATTGCAGGTGGGACGGCAGACTGGACAGGTCGCCGGACACCATCTGCTTGAGGCGTGAGCGGTCGAGCGCGCGTCCGTCGGCTTGAGGCGTAACGGTGAACTGCACACCCTGCACCTGCACACGTGCATTCTGCTCAGGCCGGTCGACCTGCGCGGCGATGTCGGCCACCCAGGCGTCAACGGCACCCTTGCGGTACGTCACCGGCAGGGGGGAGGGGATGGGGGCGGCACCCGTGAGGGCGCGAAACCCGCGGGTCAGGCGCCCCGGTGACTCGCCTGCCGCCATGGTCTTTGCGGCAGCAACGTTGGCGGTGGCACCGAGGTCGGACGGGCGCATGACGCCCAGCACACCACCATCGACATCGAGGTTGACGAGACGTTGGGTGAGTGCCTTCCCCCGCGCCGTGAGCGCCGTGGTCACCTGCGCCTCGTCCTGACCCATGTCCACGCCTGCCACCACGACCTGCGGCGCCACGCCTCCTCCACCACCCGCGATGAGCAGGATGATGCCGATGAGCGCCACGACTGCCACGCTGATGACCACGACCTTCGCGCGGCGGCCAGGAGACCTGCGGGCGGGGCGTGATCGCGATGCGGAACGCGACGATGACCCCTCACCACGGCGACGAGCCGGGCGGCTGTCCTCACGCGGTGGCCGGGGATCGGTCATTGCAGAACGCGCTGGAGCGCGCGATTGGGTGATGTACGGGTGTTGGTCATGCGTCCTCGGGTGTGCCCGGGATACCCGGTGCACGGCTGATCCATCTCGCCGCGGCAGCCGCAGGGGCAACGATGGCGAGTCCACCGGCGATGTCGGCGAGGAAGTGATTCCCCGTCACGACGACGGTGGTGGCGACCGCGAAAGGATATGCCACAGCGGCGGCACGAAGCGAGGGCCGGGTCGTGGCCGACCAGATGGTCCACGCAACGACGGGCGCCATCCCCACGTGCAGCGACGGCATGGCCGCAACCGGGTGGTACACGAGGCGGACGATGGGGTGATCCATGGGGATGACCCCATCCGATACGGAGTCCTCGATACCGATTCCAGGCACCATCCGTGGCGGCGCCACCGGCTGGCGCGCGTACCAGGCGACGCCGCCCGACCACGCAATGATTGCCAGCGTGCGAATGGCCGGGTAGGCATTGGGCAGACGTCGGTAGGCCAGGCGCAGGGTGAGGGGGAGCACCACCAACTGACTGGACAGGTAGGCCGTGCCCCAGATCCGGCGCGACCAGGTACCGCGAAGGACGAGGCGTTGCATGGCTGGCTCCACGAACACGCCGAGCCGTTTCTCGAGCGCCACGATGCGCCGTGCGTTACGGATGCCCTCATCGATACTGCCGCCCGTGCGGGCCTTGGCCAGGTTGTAGGCGAGGAGGGCCCCCACCCCGATGGCGGCCTCAATCACCGGGCCATGGCGCCGCGCGGCGATGGCCCGGAATCCCGCGATGGGTCCGCGTCGCCGGCTCATGCCCAGGCGAGGGTGGTGTGCAGGGCGTCCACGGCGGTGAGCCCGCTGCGTACGGCTCCCTCCATGGTGGCGGGCCAGCCGGTGGCTGTCCAGTTACCGGCGAGCACAAGCCCCTCGACAGGAGTGATGGCACCCGGTCGGCGTGACGCCTGCCCGGGGGAGGGGGCGAAGGTGGCGCGGGCATCTTTGATGACGGCCCAGTCGCTGAGCACCGCATTGCGGGCGGCCGGCAGCAGCACGCGGATCTCGCGGTCCATCTGCTCGGCCAGCACGGCACGCGGCAGACCCATCTCGTCGTGGGCACCCGAGATGGAGAGGGCCAGGTGTTGCCCTGGGGCCCCCTCGCCAGTAATGGCCGTGCGGTCGAACATCCATTGAACCGGGCTATCCACAACCGCGAGCACGGGCTGAGGCATGACCGGGCGGTCATACCAGAGGTGCACGTTGACAATTGGCGACTCACCAAGGGCGGGGTCAACGGGGAGGGCATCGGGTGCCACCGCCCGTGCACGCCCCGGGGGGAGGGCGACGACCACTGCGTCGGCGTCAATCGCCGTGCCGTCGTCAAGGGTCACACCCGCGCCATGCGCATGGATGACCGCATGGCCAGTAATCACCTCGCCCCCCGCACGTGTGAGGTGCTGGCGGGTGGGTGTATCGATGAGATGCGACAGGCCCACAAGCGACCAGCCGATGGCCGATCCACCGCGGGTGCGCATGAGCCCTTCGGTGAGCACGAACGTGGCCAGGGCCGCGGACACGCGGTCGCTGCGGTCGTTGCAGGTGGGCAGCACGAGCAGGTCCCAGAAGCGCTCGATGGATGCATCGCCCTGTCCGTGCGCGCGCAGCCAGTCACCGAACGTGACGTCGTCGAGCCCTCTGCGCCCCGTGGGGCCGAGCGCCACGATGGCCACGAGCGCCCGCAGGGCACTCGCTCGCTCGCGCATAGAGAGCAATCCGAACCGGGTGAATGAGGGGCCCATGTGCAGTGGAGGCGGCAGGCGTGCCGCGGTGAGCACGCCGTGGGTGCCAGCACGGTCGCGCACCGCCACCTGGAGCGCGGGCTGGATGGTGGTGAGCCCGAGCGAGCCGAGTCGGTCGAGCAGCGCCATGTAGGCGGTGCAGCAGCCCAGGTGCACGTGCTGACCGTTGTCGATCTCGATACCGGTACGGGGCTCCGTGAAGCTGAACGCCTTGCCCCCCAGAAACGGACGGCGTTCCACCAGGGTGACGCGCGCACCGCAGGCGGTCGCCTCGACCGCCGCCGCGATGCCTGCAAGGCCGCCTCCGGCAACCACCACGCGGGCGCCGGCGAGGCTCACCGCCGCCTCGCGGTGAATGCCCTGCCAATCGACCGAGCCATGAGAAACATCTTTCGCCGCCCCGATAGCGATATGCGACCGCGCGTGTAGTCGTAGCCCCCATCCGTGATGCGCACGAGGATGTCGCCGTAGAGAGCCGCAAGCATGCTCACGCACATGCGGGCGCGCAGGTCGAGCAGCGGGATGAGGCGTTCGCCGCGTGCGAAGTAGTCGCGTGCCCGATCCCCCTGCAACCGCATGAGGCCGAGCATCTCGGGTGTCATCCGGTCGGCGAGGATGTCGGCCTCGGTCACGCCGCATGTGGTCATCTCGTCGGCGGGCAGATAGATGCGGTCGCGCAGGGCGTCCTCCTGGACGTCGCGCATGATGTTGACCACCTGCATGGCCACCCCAAGGTCTTCTGCGTGACCGACGGCCATGGGATCGCGGAACCCGAACACGTGCAGTGACAGCACGCCCACCGCGCCCGCCACGCGATCGCAGTAGCCCTTGAGCGCGCGCCAGTCGCCGTAGCGATCAATGGCCAGATCCATTTCCACGCCATCCACCAAGGCGTCCATGGGCGCGCGCGGGATGCCGAATCGGCGGACGGCGTCAGCCAGCGCGATGAGCACGGGGTCATCAGCCGGCACGTCGCCGTCGTAGACCCGGGCCACCTCATCGCGACGCGCTGCGACGGCATCCAGCTTGGCGTCCATGTCGTCAACCCCATCCACGGAGTCGTCGCACAGGCGACTGAAGGCGTAGAGGGCGTGGATGCCGCGACGGCGGGTGCGTGGCAGCAGGATGAAGCCGAAGTAGAAGTTGCGGGCTTCGGAACGGGTGATCTGGGTGCAGCGGTCGTAGGCCTGGTCCACGTTCATCGCACGCCCCGCACGGCGCCTACCAGCACCGCCCCGGCCATGCGCACCCGACCGGATTTGCCCGGTGCGGGGCGCCTGGCGATGGTGTCGAACCCCTGACGCGCAATGGCGTCACACACCCACAGCCCACCCGAGGTGAACATGGCAATGTCCGGACGTACCCGGCGAGGTACCTCGGCGCGAAGCGGTGCCCCCTCAATAAGGAGGGCACGGGCGCGCCATACCTCCATGCGGATGAGCTCGCGCACGGCCGGCGATGCCTGATGCTCACGCAGGTCGTCCACCGTGACACCGAAGATCGCCATGTCCTCAGCGGGGAGGTACACACGATCACGCTCGTCGAGATCGCGGCGGATGTCCTGCCAGAAGTTGACCAGCTGAAGACCCGCGCATGTGGCATCGGAGAGGTGTTCGCAGCGGGAGTCATCGATACCCAGCACACCAAGCACCATGCGCCCCACCGGAATGGCCGAGTAACGGCAGTACTCGATGAGATCGTCGTGCGTCTGCCACCGCGAGATGCGCTGATCCATGCGATTGGCCTCAATGAGTGCACGGAATGGCTCGGGGTCGAGGCGACGTCGCCGCACCACACCCTGCAGCGCCAGTAGCACCGAGTCGTGGGGCGCGCCTCCCCAGCAGCGCAGCAGGTCGTCCTCCCACGCATCAAGCATGGCCACGCGCTCATCGCGCGTGGCATCGCCCGCATCACCGATGTCGTCGGTGATGCGGCAGTACGCGTAGATGGCGCGCATGTCCGTACGCACGTCGCGCGGTGCGAGCATGAATGCGACCGGGAAGTTCTCGTCGTGGCCGCGCGCGATTGCCTCGGCGTGCGCCTGGGCGTTGGTATCGCCTGCGGCCCTGGTCATGCCTGCATCCGTGTGGCGTAGCGCCCGAGCGCCGTCACCGGGAAGTACAGGCGGTAATAGTGGTACTTGATCATGAAGTCGAGTGGGAACCCGGTTCCGGTAAAGGCATCTTCGTCCCATCCGCCATCGGCGCACTGGGTGTCCACCAGCCAGCGCACACCGGCATCGGCGGCGTCGCTTCCGGGGTCGCCGTCCATGAGTGCCAGAAGCGCCCAGGCTGTCTGCGATGCGGTGGAGTCTCCGCGACCCACCCAGTCCGGGTCGGCGTAACTTCGGATGTCCTCGCCCCAGCCGCCATCGTCGTTCTGGTGATCCTTCAGCCAGTGGACGGCGGCCCTGATGCATGGGTCGTCGGGGCGCAATCCGCAGCGGATGAGCGCGGGCACCACTGCACCTGTGCCGTACACGTGGTTGACGCCCCAGCGACCCCACCACGATCCGTCGGCGCGCTGCGTGCGGCGCAGGTACTTGATGCCCGAGCGGATTGCCGGGTGCCCCGTAGGGACGCCGCACTCAACAAGTGCCTCGAGGACGTGTGCGGAGACGTCTTCGGTGGGGGGATCCACAACCTCACCGAAGTCGCACACCGGGAACTGGGTGATGAGCGAGCTCGTGTTGTCGACGTCGAACGATCCCCAGCCGCCGCCCTTGCTCTGCATGGCCAGTAGCCAGTCCACGCCACGACGGATGGCGTGGTCGTGGCGGGGTACGCCCGCATGGAGCAGGGCAATGAGCACCTCGGCGGTGTCATCGGTGTCGGGGTACCACTCGTTGTGGAACTCAAAGCTCCACCCTCCCGCCTCGCCCCTGCGCGGGATACGCCGCCAGTCCCCCTCGCGGGTGACCTCACGGGCGAGGAGCCAGTCGCGCGCCCGGGCCACGGCATCGTCGTCATCCCCGGTTCCCGACTCCGCCAGTGCGATGGTCGCCAGCGCCGTATCCCACACGGGGGAAAGGCACGACTGCATGCGCACGCGACCGTCGCGATGCTGCAGGAAGGTGGAGAAGCCGTCGATGGCGCGCGTAATAACCGGATGGTCCAGCGGCATCCCGAGTGCGTGCAGGGCAAAGATGGAATAGACCCACGGTGGCTGAATACCGGCCCAGGAGCCATCGGCCTCCTGACGGTCGAGGATCCATTCGCGGATGCGGTGC
Organism: uncultured Actinomycetes bacterium; assembly: GCA_903943955.1. Taxonomy (GTDB): domain Bacteria; phylum Actinomycetota; class Thermoleophilia; order Miltoncostaeales; family Miltoncostaeaceae; genus SYFI01. The sequence goes on along the minus strand of CAJAPZ010000072.1, from coordinate 55,363 downwards.
TCAGATGCCCGACGAAGGGGCCCGAAGGGCTTTCGGTTGTACCGACGGGCGAGCGGCATGAGCCGGGACATCATCTTGGTGAGCGTGCCCGGGGTACGGGGCGGCGGTCCGGGGACACTGCCGGGCGCCTCAAGGTAGAGCTCGTCGAGCGAGGGGTCCTGCGGGTACGTGGGGTTGCGCGACAGGACTACCAAAAGGGGCACGAATGTGCCTCGGGCCCACGATGCAAAGCGGTATACCGAGATTGGCGCCCGAGGGGGCATCATCATCAACTCGGGCGGCGCGGCGGGCAGTGAATCCCACGGGTGCTTGCCCAGCACCGCGAGCCACAGGCGGGTGAAGAACCGGGTCTGGTTGGCGCCACCCAACGCGCGCACGCAATCGCGGGCGCGCACCATGGGCTCCGCATCGGCGGGAATTCCAGCAAGGCGCAGGGCGTACCACGCCTCGACCGTGATGGACAGATCGGCTGGGCCGCCGAACCACACCGGCCAGCCGCCGTCTTCGCCCTGGGTCGCGAGGAGTTCTGCAGCGATGCCCTTGCGGTCGGATTCGCTGGCGATGTTGAGCGCCTCGAGAAGAAACAACTGCTCGGCGGTGATGGACGCGTTGCTCTCGAGCTCGCCCCACCAGTAGCCCTCAGGCCCCTGCAGGTCGCGCAGGTGGCGGGCGCCATGATCGGCGGCGAGGCGAACTGCGCCGTGCAACTCGCCTTCTGCAAGCGGGGTGGTGGTCATGCGGCATCCGCCAGTGCACGGGTGACGGCGGGCACGAGGCCGCGACGCGCGGCGCTTGCGCCACGGGCGAGTCGCACCCAGAGGGGAATCGCGCCGGGGTGGGTGATGAGGCGTCCGGCAAGACGCATGGCGTGCACGATTCCGGCGGCGTCCACGACTCCGGCGAGGTCGGGCATTCGGTCTCCCGTGCGGTCGGTGACGGCACGGATGACGGCGAACGGCACGCCAGCCCTGGCACACGCCCGCGCCGCGCCTGCGCTTTCCATGTCGACGGCGAGACCCATGAGCGCGGCGCGCAGCGCGAGGTCCGCCACCACATGGTCGGTGGTCACCAGCGTGCCGCCGCGTCGGCCGGCTCCACTCGCGAGCGCAGCGTCGCACTCCCATTCCTCGCCAGTGCGGGCGTCGCGCACCCGTTCGGGCACGACGACATCACCCACCGAGAGCGATGGGTCGAGCGCACCGCAGAAGCCAACCGAGATGGCGGCGCACGCGCCACCACCGATGGCTGCTGCCGCGTGGCGCTCGGCCGTGGCCGGCCCCATCCCCATCACGATGATCCGCACCTGTGGTCCGGCCAGCCGTCGGAGCATGCGCTCCTCGGCAGGCACAGCGCACAGCAGCGCCACGACACCCCGACTCATCACGAGCACCCGTCCGCGTCAGCCACGCGCAAGCGCGAGCAGGTCCTTGGGGCTTGAAAAAGCATCGAGGATGGTTGACGCCTCGTAGCCACAGTGCATGAGGCAGTTGGCGCAGCGGGGATCGCGGTCGGTGCCGTACGCCTCCCAGTCGGTGTCCTCGAAGAGCTCCTTGATGGTGTCCACATGCTTGTCGGCGAGCATGTAGCAGGGGGAACGCCAGCCCTGGACGGTGTAGGTGGGCATGCTCCAAGCGGAGCAGCGGTATTCGCGCTTGCCCTGCAGAAACTCGTGAAACAGCGGGTTGTTGTAGAAGGGGATGTCGAGCCCCTCACAGCGCGCGTGCACCTCGCTGTACAGCTCCTGTGCCTCCGTGCGGGCCAGGAACTGATCCTGATCGGTGACCGATGCGTAGTCGAATCCGGGTGAGGTGATGCAGCCCTCAACGCCCATCTCCTTGAGGTACACGAACAGGTCCACGTACTCCTGCGGCTGCGTGCCGCGGAAGATGGTGGTGTTGGTACACACCCGGTACCCGCGGGCAATCGCCTCGCGCATGTGGGCCGTGGCCTTCTTGAACACGCCCGCGCGGTCGACCGCGTGGTCGTGCACCGACTCCATGCCGTCGATATGCACCACGAAGGCGAAACGCTTCTGCGCCGTGATCTTCTCGAACGCGCGGTTCATGAGGATGCCGTTGGTGCACAGATACACGAAGCGCCCCTGGTCGATGATTCCCTGGACGATCTCGCCGATCTGCTTGTGGATGAGCGGCTCGCCACCGGGAATGTTGACGATGGGCGCACCGCAATCCTCCGCCGCCTGCAGACACTGCTCCAACGTGAGGCGCTTGTCGAAGACGTCCTTGTACTCCTGGATGCGACCGCATCCGCTGCAGGCCAGATTGCACAGCTCAAGCGGCTCCAGCATCAGCGTGAATGGAAACATCTCTTTGCGCTGAAGCAGGTGCTTTTTGGCGATATAGGTCGCCATGCCAAGTTCAAGCGAAACGGGACGTCGGGGCACTGGTGGCCTCCTGGGTGATCAACGGGGTCGAACGGCTCTGCCAAGGTATCCCACCGCGCGGGCGTGGGCCACCCATGTTTGCCGCGAATGACTAGCTCTGGCGGGTGAATGCGGTGTCAGCGATACCGGCCAGATCATCCACCTGGCCATCAACCCGCTGAAGCAGGCCGATTGCCCTCGCGTGTGACTCCGCGGCGAGTTCCCGCGCGCGCTCCATTCCATGCAGGCTCACGTAGGTGACCTTGCCCAGACGCTCATCGGTGCCCACAGCCTTTCCGAGCGCTTCCTCGGATCCTGCGACGTCCAGGATGTCGTCCACGATCTGAAAGAGCAGACCCAGCTCGCGGGCGAAGTTGCGGTATGCAGCATCTTGCGCGGAGGGCGGGGGCGCAAGCACGAGTGCCACATGCACCGCCGCCGCCATCAGGCGACCGGTCTTGAGGGCATGGACACGGGCGAGGGCCTCTGCCGAGGACCCGCCGGCATCCTCGATATCGAGGTACTGTCCGCCCACCATCCCGACCACGCCGGTGGCGCGGCTGAGTTCCCCCAGGATCCCCACCTGCACGGCGGGGCCACCACCCTGTTCCTCACAGATGAGACGGACGGCCTCGGCAAACAGGGCGTCACCGGCGAGGATTGCCACGTCATCGCCGTAGACCACATGGCACGTGGGCATGCCCCGACGCAAGTCATCGTCATCCATCGCGGGCAGGTCGTCATGGATCAACGAGTAGGTGTGGATGAGCTCGATGGCGGCCGCCGCGGGCATGATCTCGTCCGGGGCACGACCGAGCGCCTGGCAGGTGGCCAGTGCCAGTACCGGGCGGATGCGCTTTCCTCCTGCCAGCAGCGAATACCGCATGGCCTCCACCAGACCCTCGGTGCCGGCTGCCTCGGCATCGGCGACCGGATCTCCGGTCATGAACCACAGGCCATCGAGGTAGTCGTCCACCCGCGCCCGCAGGTGCTCCGGGTATCGCGCGTGGACGGTGCGTGCGGTGTCGTCGTTCATCGGGGCGCAGGGTACCGGCCACGGTTCCAGAGGCCCGCTGCTGGTAGCGTCGGCGTCGATGCGCGCGCTCATTCTTCATGGCCCCGGAGACCTCCGCCTGGAGGATGTCCCCGTTCCGGAACCTGCGTCCGGTGAGGTCATCCTCGCCGTTCTGCGGGCGCTCACCTGTGCCACCGACGCCAAGATCGTCCGGCAGGGCGCACATCCATCCATCGCCCCGGTGCCGGCCCCGCTGGGCCATGAGGCCTGCGGCGTGGTGTCCGCAGTGGGCGATGGCGCCCTCGGCGTTTCGGTGGGCGACGTGGTCGTGGCCGCCAATTCGGCGCCGTGCGGGGCATGTCCGCCATGCGCCGTGGGCAGGCCCTCGCTGTGCGAGCACATCACATACCTCTCAGGCACCTACGCCGAGTATCTGCGCGTGCCCGCTCCCATCGTGTCGCGCAACCTGCTGCTGGTTCCTGATGGCCTCGCGCCGGAGCGGGCCGCGATGGTGGAGCCCTTGGCGTGCGCGGTGCGCGGAGTAGAGCGCGTGGAGGCGGGTGCGGGCGACGAGGTGGTCGTGCTGGGCGGCGGTACGCAGGGCACACTTATCGCCGGCCTGCTCGCCGTACGCGGGTGTGTCGTCACACTGTGTGACCCGCATGAGGCGCGGCGTGAGCGCGCGATCCGCTTTGGTGCGGCACGTGCCATGGACGCGCCACGCGACACGGCTGCCATTGATGCACTGCGCGCTGTGCACGGCGACGGTCGTGGTCCGTCCGCCGTGGTGGAGGCGGTTGGCCGCCCGGAGACCTGGCAGGCCGCAGTCGCCCTCGCCCGTCCCGGTGGCGAGGTATTGCTGTATGGGGGCTGCGCTCCCGGCACCACCGTGACATTCCCCACCTTCCCGCTGCACTACGGCGAATTGTCCATTCGCGGCTCGTACCACCACACCCCGGACGCCGTGCGTGCCGCCCTGGCGCATCTGGCCGCCGACGACGCCCCATATGGCGAACTCCTTGGCGAACCCATCACGCTCGAGGAGGTCCCCGGGGTACTCACAGCCGGAAGCGGCCTGAAACGCCCGGTGGTCGTGCGCTAACACCGCGGCAAGTCTCCGAAGCAGCCGCAGGACCCTGATCTCCGGTACACATTTGTGACGGTGACTGACCCCCAATTTTAACGGAAGGGCCTGCATACGCGCACATCTGCACATTTGTGACGGTGACTGACCCCACCCGGGGTCAGTCCCCACCCGGGGTCTGACCCCCACCGGGGACTGACCCCGATACGCTGGCGGTCATGACGCTCCGCCCCGACCTTGATGCTGTCGCCGCGATGGTCCCGCGTGGATCACGCGTGCTCGACCTTGGCTGCGGCGATGGCGCGCTGCTCGACCACCTCATTCGCGAGAAGGAATGCGACGGCACCGGGGTTGAGATCAGCGATGAGGGCTTCCACGCATGCGTGGCCCGCGGCGTGCCCGTGATGGTGGGTGACATCGACCGCGGGTTGGCCGATGTGGAGGACGGCGCATTCGATGTGGTCATCCTCTCGCAGACCCTTCAGGCCACCCAGCGACCCACCCTCGTACTGCACGAGATGATGCGCGTGGGGCGTGTCGGCATCGTGTCGTTTCCCAACTTCGGGCACTGGCGCCTGCGATGGTCGCTGGCGGCGCGCGGTCGCATGCCGGAGTCGTCGTCGCTTCCCTACCACTGGTACGACACCCCCAACATCCATCTGTGCACGATCCGCGACTTCGAGACGCTGCTGGCACGCGAGCACCTCGCCACCATCCGGCGCGTCCTCGTGGATGACCGCGGCCGGCCGGCCAAGGGGGTGGCGCTCCGGCGCCCCAATCTGCTGTGCGCAGGCGCCGTGTACCTCGTGGGCCCCGACCGGGCGTAGGCGGGGCATGACGCTGTTCACCACCACATTCGCGGCACTGGTGATGATCGCCATTGGTGTGGTGCTCAACCGCACAGGCGTGGTCAACCGCGATCAGTCGCAGATCCTCGTACGCATCACGCTGTACGTGCTGCTGCCTGCGCTGGTGCTCAAGGTCCTCGTGGGCTCCCATCTGAGCTGGAACCTGCTTCTGGTGCCGATCGTGGCGTTCTGTGTCACCGCGATCATGGCCCCCATTGGCCTGCTCATCTCGCGTGGCCTGGGGTTGGGGCGTGCGGCAACCGGGGCGGTCATCATTGCCACGGGCGTGGCCAATACCGGGTTCTTCGGCCTGCCACTTATCGCGGCCAGCCAGCACGATTACTCACTGACGGTTGCCGTGATGTACGACGCCCTGGGCACGGGAATCCTCATCTGGACCTTCAGTCCGATTGTGGCCTCGTGGTTTGGGCGCGGCGAGGTGGAGGACGCCCCGTCCATCCGGCAGTCGCTCAAGGGCTTGCTGCTGCCGCCCATGTGGGCACTCATCGCCGGCCTCATCCTCACGATCTCCGGCGTGCACGACCTGCCCGACCTCATCGAGTTCCCGGTCACGTACCTCGCCGCGGGCGTACTGCCGGTGGTCATGCTCTATGCCGGGATCATGCTCGACTGGTCGGGTATCAGGGACTACTGGCGGGTGATCGCCGGGGTCTCCATCGCCCGGTTGGCAATCGGACCAGTGGTGACATTCGCCGTGGCGGTGGCCTTTGGTTTCAGCGGTGAGGAGCTCAACACGATTACGGTCCTCGGCGGCATGCCGAGCGGCATGATGGTGCTGGTGATGGGCGCGCACTACCGGCTGCCCGTCAACTTGCTGGCCGGGTGCGTTGCCGTTACCACGGTGCTTGCGCTCCTCACTCTTCCAATCGTCACTGCGGTGGTTCAATGAGCACGTCACCCTTCTGCACCCGCCTCGCCCAGCGCGTCGCATCGCGCGGCAGCCAGATCGTGCTCGGGCTCGATCCCGACCCGGCACGTGTGGACGGCGGGGCGGTCGGTGCCCGTGACTTCTGCGCCGACGTCATCGCAAAGGCCGCCGAGCACTGCGTGGCGGCCAAACCCCAACTGGCCTGCTTCGAGCGCTTCGGGGCCGACGGGTGGCAGGCATTCGAGGAGGTCTCGCAGGCAGCGGCCGACGCGGGCCTACTCGTAATTGCTGATGCCAAGCGCGGCGACGTGGATGCCACCACTCGCCACTACGCCGCCGCATTTCTTCGCGATCCCATCGACGCCCTCACGGTGAACCCGATGCTCGGCACCGACTCAGTCACGCCGTTCCTCGAGGCCGCGGCACACGGGGGAAGAGGGCTCTTCGTCCTCGTGCGCACCTCCAACCCGGGAGCAGCAGAACTGGAGGATCTTGAGATGGCCGACGGCCGCCCGTGGCACGAGGCCGTGGCCGACCGCGTACGCCAGTGGGGGCGGACCACCACTGTGCCCGGTCAGGGATCGTCAATCGGCGCGGTCGTCGGGGCAACGGTGCCCGAGCGTATCCACCGGCTGCGCGAGCTGATGCCCGACCAGCCATTTCTGCTCCCCGGAGTGGGGGCGCAGGGCGGCGACCCGGCTGAGCTCGGCCCGGCATTCGCCGGCCGTGCCCACGGCGCGCTGGTGTCGGCCAGTCGATCCGTGATCTACGCCGACGATCCGGCGCAGGCGGCACGCGACCTGCGCAACATGGTGTGGAACATCTGGGAGGAGCACAGATGATTGACGAACGGCTGCGGGATCTGATTGAGCGTGCCAACTACGTGCACGTGGCCACACTCATGCCTGACGGCTCACCGAGCTCGGTGGCGATGTGGGGCGGCATGGAGGGCGACTTCGTCACCATCTTCACGGGCGGCCCAGAGAGCCGCAAGGCCAAGAACCTGGCGCGCGACGGCCGCGTGGCCATCTCCATCATCGACTTCGAGAACCCGTACCGGGGCGGACAGCTTCGCGGGCACGTGGCCGAGACCCGCCACGGCGCCGAGGCCCTTGAGGCCATGGACCGCCTGTCCGTCAAGTACACCGGCGAGCCATTTCCGTGGCGGGCTGATCAGGGCACGCAGTACCTCATCGAGGTCGATTGGTCGCATTACGCCGAGCTCGGGTTCACGCACGCGCCTGCATGATCTGCTGCATCATCTTGAATGATCTTCGGCAGGGCGGCGTCCACGGCCTGATGCTCCGTGCGGCTGCACAGGTTCCGGCGCCCTGACCGTCACGCGGTTGTCGCACTGGTGTTCCATCGATCCTGACCGTTGAACCCGGGGCATAGAGTGGCGGCATGAGCTCACCGACACTTGTAGTGATGGAGGGCGACGAAACAGGCCAGGAATTGCTGGAGCAGTCGCTCCGCGTGATGGCTCCGGACGTCATCGGCATCACACTTGCCGTTGAGCGGTACGACCTTTCACTTGCCGCCCGCCGGGCGAGCAACAACGGGGTGGTGCACGACGCCGCCCAGGCGCTGCGTCGCACCGGGTATGGCCTGAAGGCAGCCACCGTGACGCCCGAGGAGACAGGTGGGGTGGGTAGCCCCAACGCAATCCTGCGCACCGAGATCAATGGTCGTGTGATCATCCGCACCGGGCGCCGCATTCCCGGCGTGCGTCCCATCGGGGGCGTACACGCTCCCATTTCGGTGGTGCGCATGGCCGTTGACGATGCATACGGGGCCAGGGAGTGGCGTGAGGGCGAGGGCATGGATGAGGTGGCGTGGCGGGAAGAGCACATCTCGCGCCGGGTGTGCCGCGCGGTGGCGGAGTTCTCGTTCCAGCAGGCGGTCCGCATGAATGCCACGGTGATCGGTGGCCCTAAGTGGACGGTCTCACCGGTCTACGAGGGCATGCTCAAAGAGGAGCTGGACGCGGCATCGGGCCGCTACCCGGACATCACCTACAAGCCCACGCTCATCGATGCGCTGTACGCCGTGCTCGTGAGCCATTCGGGCGAGACCCTGGTGGTGCCATCGCTCAACCGTGACGGCGACCTGTTGTCGGACATGGTGCTGCAGCTGTTCGGCACCATCGCCGGGGCCGAGTCGCTGCTTCTGGCATTCGACGACGACTTCCGTCCATCGGTGGTGATGGCCGAGGCGCCGCATGGCACCGCTCCCACACTATTCGGCAAGGACGTCGCCAACCCGTTGGCCATGATCCTGGCTGGTGCTGCGGTGCTCGGGTACATGCGATCCGACGAGGCATCCCGCGCCTCCCGCGCCATCTACGAGGGGGCGCTCGAAGCGGTGTCTGACGGCGTACGCACGCCCGACCTCGGCGGCGACTGCTCCACCACCCACTTCACTGACGAGGTCATCCGACGGGTGCGCTCGAAGTTGGATGTGTGGGAGGCGCTTGGTGACAGCGCCGGTCCCCAGATGATCTAGCGCAGGACCGTACGACCGAGATCGGTCCCCGGCAGCGAGCCGGGGGCCGTGGCTACCACGGTCACCGTTGACCGACCGCGACGCACCCCCGAGTTGAGGCGCAGCGTGGCCCACCGTGTGCCCCGGTGGGAGAACCGCACCACCGCGACACCCATCACCCGGCTACGGCCCCCTCGTGCCGGGCGTCTGATGACAAGCGCAGCGCGTGCTTTGCCCGACGCCCATACGCGAACACGGAGCGGCCCATGCAGCGGGGTGGTGCGCGGCACCGTGAGGCGCACGCGGACCTGCGGCCGGTCGTCATCGATTGCGCCGGTCGCCGCCTCGCCTGTGGGCGGCTGACCGGCCACAGGGCCACCGGGTGCGTCGGGCACGCCATCAAGACCCTGGGCGATGGGCACGAGGGCACCGTCCCCGTTGCCCCCGAGGTCGATCCCCGGCACTCCGGGAAGGCGCCCGATGGGTCCGAGGGCCAGCGGCTGCAACTCGATGGCGCCGAGGTCGATGTGCGCGCCTGCCCGACGTGGATTCCCGAACACGTCGGCGGCATATGCCGCGGCGGCAACACGTACCGAGGCATCGTCGGACCCGTCAACCACGGGCGACCCGATCTGCGGGGTGAGCGCGCGCAGGTCGGGTGAAAGCGGGTTGACATCCGAGAGAAAGCGTGGGTCGGCTGCCCGCCAGCTTCCCGCCACCACTCCTCCGCCCCCGGCCACGACGAGGTGGTTGATGTCGCGGGGTGCGGGCTGACTCCAGAGAAGGGACGGCCCCACCGATGTGAACACGGCCTCGCCGGTCGCGCGGACCCCCCATGCCGGTGCCGGGTTCACTCCGAGCCTCACTGCGGATGGAATGCACTGGCTGCTTCCAGCGCTGATCACGCCCGCGAGCGACGCGAGCGAGGCCGACGCGCCCTGTTCGTTCCGGCCGGAGATGGAGATGGCATCGCGGCACTGCGCCCCGGCCGCCTCGTACACCGTTGAGAGCGTGAGCTGTACGCGGCTACTCGGTGCCCCCACGCCACCCGGCGCATGGGTGACCATCAGCGCCTGCTGCGACGGCAGCACGTTGGCGATGATCGAGTTGCCCACGTCGAGTCGGCCCTTGCGGGCCTCGAGCATGCCGAGCACGGCCGAGGACGAGATCGTCATTCCCCGGGCGCGGTCAGTGGCAGTGGTACTGACGTTGCCCGAGACCGTGCTGCGATCAATCGTGCCATCGAACAGTTGCACCGCTGGCCTGGCGCCACCGCCGAGCGCCGTGATGCTGCTCTGCGAGATGGTGGAGACGCCGTCCACTGCCACGAGCGGTGCCCCGTCGACATCGCGTACTGCCAGCGTCACGCCCCGCATGGATGACGCGGCCATCAGGAGGATCACGTTGGCGGGACTGGCTGGATCACGCATGTGGGTACCCGCGATGGCCAGGGCGCGGATCGTGCTGCCGGCGAGCGTGATGTGGGGAGTCTGCCCCGGCTGGGGTGCGCCCAGCCGGATAACCGCCCCGATCCCACCAGGGCCGCTGATATTCACCTTCCGGGTGGTGAGACCGAATTCCAGCGAGCGGTCAAGCACGTGGAATCCCGAGGCCAGCGTGATGGCCACAGCCGGTCCGGCCACAGGGAGGGCGGCAATCGCCGCGCGCGCCCCGCTCAGCGTCGCGCACGGCGCCAGCGGGGTGATCACACACTGCGCGTCACTTCCGTGAAGGGGGTCCACGGAGATGGGGTTGAGCGCCTGTCCATCTGCAAACCCAGTAGTGGTGGCGGCGATGGCCGCACAGCCAAGCGCCAGAAGGGCACCCCGTCCTGCCGATCGCACAAACATGAGATGGAGTTTACGCCAGAGTGATCAGGCCACGCTGAGTCGCAGTTCCGGCCGCCGCCCCTGCCAGCCGCACCACAGTGCAAACAGCACGATGGCGATTGCCGACCCGGTCCAGTGCTGGCCGGTGAACACGCCCAGCAGACTGATGAGCCCGGCAACGATGGCACCCGCAAATGTGGGCACCAGCGGCAGGTGCACCACACGTACCGTCACATATGTGGCGATGAGCCATGCAGCCGGCCCGATGAGCCAGCCCCAGGTCTCAAAGAACGAGTGGGGGAGGGTGAGTCCGGTCGTCGCGCCCAGAACGGCGACGACAATCGCCTGGCACAGCGTGGCCCTCCAGAGGATCCCCCAGTCCATGGGTGTCTAGCCGTCGAGGAGATCGGGCAGGTAGGGAATGTTTCCCCTGGCATCACCGGGGGGCATCCCCACCACGACCTCCGCGGTGATGTCGTCAACGCGTGCCTCGGCCGGCGGCTCCTGTCCGGACATGTCACGGACGGGTCCCCCGGGGCCTGCGGTGTCGATCCATTTCTGCACGTACTCGGCCTCGCGGCTGTAGCCGAGATCGTTGAACACGGTCACTGCGCGGTGCTGGTCTTCCATCCATGCCAGGCGTCCATCGGCCTTGGGGCCATCGCCGTATGAGGTGGTGACCGAGCGCACCATCGCGCCGGTGGGGTGGTACATCATCCCCTTCAGCATGATCGCCCGCATGTCGTGATCGCAGTCGGCACCCCACATTCGCCAGAACAGGGCGGTTTCCTCAACCGTGCGGCGCAGGTCGGTGCCCTTTGCGCTCGGGTCCTGCCAGCGCAGCGCCATGATGCGGCGATCACCCTCGGACAGGGTTGTGGTTCCTCCCAGGTCGACGCCGTACCCACGCAGGCGCACTTCGCTCTGCAGCTCAATGGTGAGGCCCGGCCCGTACCCGATGATCTTGCGGCCCTCTGTACGCCACCGCGGCGCGTTGCGTCCGTAGGCGTAGCGCAGGCGGGTGACCATTCCGATCTCCACCTCGCCCTCAAGCACCACCACCTGGCGGATGAACATGCCGGGGTGTGCTGCCTGCACGGGCCCACGGGTCGGAACCATCATGCAGTCGATCACCCGCACGAGCCCGGTCGGGCTCTTTAGGTCGGTCTCCACAATGAGCGTGCCCTCGCGGTGGCGGTGGGCCACGGTCTCAGAGTCGGGGAAGATCAGCTCCACACCCCCGCCACGCTCATGGTCAACAAGACGGCTGATGATGGTGGGCTGGTCGATGCGCGGTGCAACGAGCCAGGTGAGCGTGGCGTTCTCGTCAACCAGGCCCATGGCCCGGCCATCCGAGATCAGAAGGGGTTCAGACATGTGGGCAGGCTAGCCGAGGTTCAGTATCTAAGATCATGCGTATGGAAATCGAGATCACCTTCATCTCCGATCCGGGATGCCCCTGGGGCTACTCCGCATCACCATCGCTGGCCGCCCTGCAGTGGCGCTACGGCCCACGCCTGACCTGGCGACTGGTCACCATCGGGCTCGCCGAGGACGCCTCAATGTACGAGTCGCGCGGCTACGACCCGTTCATGATGGGTGAGCGCATGGAGATGTTCCGCCAGTTCGGCATGCCGTTTACGGTCGGTCCCCGCGCCCGCCTTACCGGAACCGGGCGGGCATGCAGGGCGATCCACGCCGTACGGGTGCTGTCCCCCGGCGATGAGATCACGGCCTTTCGTGCGCTGCAGTTCGGCTGGTTCACCACGCGAATGCTCATGGATGAGGACGACAACATCGCAACGGCACTCGCCCGCGTCCCGGGCCTGGATGTGCCCGCAGTGATGGGCCTGCTGGACGACCCCGCGATCGAGGCGGCGTATCAGGCCGACAGAGCAGAGGCGCGCACGGCCGCGGGCAGCCCCACGGCATTTCAGGGCAAGGCAGCCAATACCGATGGGGCCGTGCGGTACACCGCTCCATCACTCATCTTCCGCGCCGGCGACCGCACGCTCGAGGCCGGTGGCTTTCAGCCGATGGAGGCGTACGACGTAATCGTGGCCAATCTCGACCCCACCGGATCCCGACGAGACGTCCCCGAGGATCTCCCCGAGGTGCTGCTCAGTGAGTTCCCGCTCGGCCTCACCACCCAGGAGGTGGCCGAGGCGATGCGCACCGACATCGAGCGTCCGCTTGACCGCGAGGCCGCCGCGCAGTCGCTCATCCGTGCCGTAGGCCGTGGCACCGTGGCGGTGCGGCCGCTGGGTGATGATGGCCTGTGGACCGCGACCGAGACGGTATGAGAGAAGAGGTCGGCCACCAGGGTCGGGCACTCGAACCGCTCGGGAACGACTGCGTCGACCGATGCGAAATCCACTGGTCGCCGCATGTGCGCCCGACGCAGTCGCCGTATGGCTGCTGGTCATCCCGGCCGTGATCGGCGCCTTCGTGCCCACGTTTGTCCGTGGCGAGCTCGCCATTCCCCACTGACGGTTGCGGCGGTACGGTTTGGCCATGCAGACCCCCAGATGGATCAACGACCTGCGGCACCCGCCGCCCCTGGACTTCCACGACGGCAAGCAGGAGTGGAAGCGCCTGCTCAGCGAGTTGGTGGGCACGTTCTTCCTCGTGCTGGTCGCCGCGGGCGCCGGAATGGTGATGGCCCAGTATCCGGGAACGGTCACGCTGCAGGCCGCAGTGGTGGCACCGGGCCTCATGGTGATGGCCATCATCATGTTCATGGGCAGGGTGTCGGGCGCGCACCTCAATCCGGGAGTGAGCGTGGCCTTTGCGCTTCGTGGCGACTTCCCGTGGTACCGCGTGCCCGGCTACGTCGTCATGCAGCTGCTGGGGGCCATCGCGGCCGCTGGGCTGCTTGAGGTGCTCACCAACCAGTCGGCCAAGGTGGGCGGGTCATACCCGGGCGCCAGTACCAGCGCCGTGGCGGCCTTTGCCACCGAGGCCGTGCTCACCTTCGGGCTGGTGAGCGTCATTCTCGGTACCGCCTCTGGCGCACAGAACATCGGCATCATCGGCGCCATTGGCGTGGGCGGCTACATCGCGCTCGCTGGCCTGTGGGGCGCACCGCTCTCCGGGGCGTCAATGAACTCGGCCCGCACCTTCGGGCCAGATCTTGTGGGCGGAGACTTCAGCGACTTCTGGGTGTACGTGGCCGGACCATTCACCGGCGTGTTCATCGCCGTTGGCATCGCCTATCTGCTGCGTGGGTCAGGGGGAGGGATGGATGGTTCGGAGGCGGCGCAGGGCTCCATCAAGACCCTCATCAAGGATTCCGAGAAGAAGTAGGCCGGGCGGCGCCCTTACTCCATCGGGGCCAGATGCTCCCGACAGGCCGCCTCGTGGCCCGACCGGGAGATGCCCTGAAGCGACACCTCCACTGGCCATCCGGGGTCGGCCCCCCCGGCATCCTCGGGCGGTGCAGTGACCACGGCTTTCCAGCGATCGGCCGAGCAGTACCAACCATCCGCGGCGAACTCGTTCAGCAGGTCGTGAAGAATGTCGGGCGGCCCGAGCAGCAGGTAGCTCTTGGGGGTCAGAGGTGTCGGTGTGTCCGTCACGGGAGGGAGGATAGAGTTCCCGCCCGTGACGTCCCACAAGCACCGCTCATTCACCGGCGAAATCGCCATGATGTTCGAAGACCAGCACCCGTACCGGGGCCGGGTCCTGCTCATCACCCTCGACACCACCGTGCCGCTTGAGCTCAACACCTTTGAGGTGACGGGCGAATTGGCCGACCGCTTGGTAGATGTGATTGAGGAGGGGCAGATCGTGCGCATCGACTGCCGTGGCGACACGCAGGAGGTTGTGTCGCCTGAGAGCATCGAGACCTCCGACAAGACGGTGGCCATCGTGCTCGACATCGTGGTGATCGAGCAGGCGTGATCACCGAGTTCCTCACGATCGGGGGCGATGGCCCGGCGCTTGCGGCCGACATCACCCGGCCCGATCTCGGGGCACCGGTGGCGGGCGTGGTGGTGTGCCATCCCCACCCTGCGTACGGCGGCACGAGGCAGTCGCACATCGTGCGGGCGCTGGTGCGGGCATTCGTCGACCGGGGTATGGCCGCGCTCAGTTTCGACTTCCGCGGTGCAGGCGAGAGCCAGGGCGAGTCTCAGGGCAGCACGGCGGAGTGGAGCGACGTCACTCGCGCCCTCGATGCGCTGGAGGATGCGCTGCCGCCAGGTACTCCGCTCGCACTCGCCGGGTATTCATTTGGTGCCTGGAGTGCCGTAAACGTGGCTGCGGGCGATCCCCGGGTGCTGGCCATTGCGTTGGTGGCTCCGGGCGCGTCGATGCCCGTCACCCTCGACGGCCGCCCCATCGCCATCGCGCACCCCGAGAATGACCACATCACCGAGCCCCAGGTGCTGGCCGACTGGCTGCAGGCGATCGGCGGCGGTGAGCTTGCGGTCATTCCCGGTTCCGACCACTCCCTGCGCGATCGCGCGGGAGAGGTGTCAGATCACCTTGGTGACTTTTTGGCCCGCGTTCTTTTGGCCCCCACCAATTAGAGTGCCGGCCATGACGACGAACCCGTACCAGCAGCCTTCAGACCCCGCCAAGCGCAAGAGCGCCGCGATGACCGACGGTGCCGACCGTGCCGCGGCCCGCGCCATGCTCAAGGCCATTGGCTTTGACGACGCCGCACTGGCCAAGCCAATCATCGGCGTGGGCACGACATGGATCGAGACCATGCCGTGCAACATCAACCAGCGCGATCTGGCCAAGCACGTGAAGGTAGGCATCCAGAAGGCTGGCGGAACCCCCATGGAGTTCAACACCATCTCGGTGTCGGACGGTGTGTCCATGGGCACCGAGGGCATGAAGGGTTCGCTGGTGAGCCGCGAGATCATCGCCGACTCCATCGAGCTCGCCTGCATGGGCCACTCGTTTGACGCCGTGGTGATGCTGGTGGGATGCGACAAGACGATTCCGGGGGCCATCATGGCGCTCGGCCGTCTGGGTATTCCGGGTCTGGTGCTCTACAACGGCTCCATTGCCGCCGGGCGCTACGACAACCGCGATATGACGGTGCAGGATGTGTTCGAGGGCATTGGTGCCCACAACAAGGGCACGATCGACGACGACGAACTGCTGCGTATCGAGAACGCCGCCTGCCCGGGCGCTGGCGCCTGCGGCGGCCAGTTCACCGCCAACACCATGGCCATGGTGTCGGAGTTCTTGGGCCTGTCCCCGGTCGACCTGAACGGCATTCCCGCCACCGACCCTGCGAAGGGCTCGGCTGCCGAAGATGCCGGAAAGATGATCATGAAGCTGGTGCGCGACGGCCTGATGCCGCGCGACATCGTTGACCGCCGCGCCATCGACAACGCGGTGGCCTCGGTCGCCGCCACGGGTGGTTCCACCAACGCCGTCATGCACATCCTGGCCATTGCGCGTGAGTTCGACGTGCCGTTCACCATCGACGAATTCGACACCATCGCCGAACGCACACCCATCGTGGCCGACATCAAGCCGGGTGGCCGCTACGTGGCGGTTGATCTGTACAACGCCGGCGGCCCCGGTTTGGTGATGCGCGAACTGCTCAAGCAGGGGAAGATCGACGGCGATGCTCCCACCGTGGATGGCCGCACGCTGGCCCAGATCGCTGCCGACGTCAAGGAGGCCCCGGGGCAGGACGTGGTTGTGCCCATTGAGACGCCACTGAAGGCCACCGGTGGCCTCGCGATCCTGCGCGGCAACCTGTCGCCCGAGGGTTCGGTGGTCAAACTGGCCGGCCATGAGCGCCTGCTGCACCGCGGCCCCGCCCGTATCTTCGACCGCGAGGAAGAGGCCTTCGCCGCGGTCAAGGCCGGTGCCATCAAGGAGGGCGATGTGGTGGTCATCCGCTACGAGGGCCCCGCCGGTGGCCCCGGAATGCGCGAGATGCTGCACGTCACGGCCGCCATCGTGGGCGAGGGCATCGGTGACGATGTGGCGCTCATCACCGACGGCCGCTTCAGCGGCGCCACCCATGGCCTGATGGTGGGTCACGTGGCTCCCGAGGCGTATCGCGGGGGTCCCATCGCCGTCATCCGCGAGGGCGACATCATTGTGCTCGACGTGGAGAAGCGCGAGTTGAACGTGGAACTGAGCGACGAGGAGATCGCCTCGCGCCTCGGATCGTGGACGCGCCCCGAGCCCAACTACCGCACCGGCGTGCTTGCCAAGTACGCCACGCTGGTGTCGTCTGCCAGCGAGGGAGCGGTCACGCTGCCAAATCTTTAGCGACGCGAGTCCACCTCCCCGGTGGTGAAACGGGCGCATTTCCGGTTCGGTCAGCTACCTGGGGCACGTCACGTGGCGCCCGAGGTGCGGCGAATGGGCGTTGCCGAGTTCCTGTCGGGGCTCGGCAGCACCGGATCCACACTGGCGCTCTTCTTTGTGGCGTTCAGCAGCCAGGGGAGCGCGGCAGACGCCGCGTACGTGAGCGCGGCGTACATGGTCCTCTACATGCTGGCGTCATTCGTCAGCCCCGCAGTGTCGGCGCGATTCGACCACCGCCGTGTGGTTGTTCTTCAGGTTGTGCTCAAGGCTCTAATTTTCGTCCTGCCCTGGGTGCTGTCGCTCACTGGGAATCTGACGGTTGGATCCATCATTCTGGTCATGGGCCTGACGGGGCTGGTCACCGGGGCCACCCAACCCGCGTACTACCACGTGCTGCAGGATCTCTCGCCCGAGCGCGGCGTCTCAGCTGCCAATGCCTTCATCGGGTCGCGGTACTCAGCGGCGGCGGTAATCGGGGCGATCGTGGGTGGTGCAGTGCTGGCCGCGACGGGCCCCACCTGGCTGCTCTTCGCCAATGTGCTGAGCTACCTGCCCCTGCTGTGGGTGCTGCTGCGATTGCCCGATCGGGCCGCGGGCACACCGTCGGGCGAACCCAGGCCCCACATGGCGGCGGCACTTGCCGACTTGTTCGGTACGCGGGTGCTTCGTCTTGGAATCCTGCTCGATCTCGCTGTCGTGGCGCTCTCAATCCCCACTTCGCTTCTCACGAAGCTGGCAAATGGCGTTGGGACCTCAGCCACCTATTACGGCATCGTGTCGGCCGCATCCGGGTTCGGCATGGTGTTGACCATGCCGCTCCTCGCGCGGCTCAACGCGCGGCGACAGCGCCCGGGCGTTGTGGTGGGGGCCATTGTGGTGCTCGCACTGGGACTGCTGCTCACCGGGGTTGTGGGCGCCACGGGACAGCAGGGCGTGCCCGGCGTCCTCTTGCTCTCGCTTGCGGTGTGCCTAGCCTTTCTGGGCAGCTTCGCAGCCGGTGACAAGTTGCTGGCGGTTGTGCAGGTGAGTGCTCCCGGAGCGGAGCGAACCGTCGCCATCGCAGCCATCACGTTCTCGGCAATGGCCGCAGCAACGGTGACCACTCTGGTTGAGGGCGCACTTGCCGATGTGCTGCCGGTGTGGTGGATCCAACTCGTGGCCGGGGCAATGGCGCTCACGCTCGCGTTGGTTGGGGTCGTGGCGTTCCGTCGCGGTTGGCTTCCGACCTCGCACGCGTCAACCACCTGAGGTCCGTCGCCGCGGCCCGGGGTGGGGGCCGAGAGTGTTGGTACAGTCCACCGCGGCCTCTCCGGGAGGCGCGCTGGGGCGTAGCCAAGCGGTAAGGCTGCGGGTTTTGGTCCCGCGATCGGGGGTTCGAATCCTCCCGCCCCAACCAGGCACACAACACAGGCCAGCGAGATGAGCGTCGGCGCAGTCGTACTTGCCGCGGGTCACGGAACCCGCATGCGTTCTCGCCTCCCGAAGGTCCTCCACCCGATCGCTGGCAGGCCCATGATCATGTGGGTGCTCGACGCGCTCGGTGACGTCGATCCGGCCTCGGTGGTGGTGGTGCTCGGCCCCGAGGGTGACGAGGTCGTCGAGTCACTTCCGGCCGGCATGTGCACGGCGCTTCAGGAGGTGCGCGATGGCACTGGCGGTGCCACGCGTATCGGGCTCGAGGCCCTCGACCCGGCGGTGGACACCGTGGTGGTCATATGCGGTGACACTCCGCTGGTGGATCCGGAGCTGGTGAGCGCGCTCATCAGCGATCACGTGCACAGTGGCCGTGCGGCCACCATGGTCACCGCCATCCTTCCCGACGGTGGCGCCTACGGCCGGGTTATCCGTGAGCCCACGGGCGTGCGGGTGGTGGAGGCGCGCGACGCGCATCCCGACGATCTTGCGGTGCGCGAGATCAACGCGGGCTTGTTCGCATTCGACCGCGCCGCGCTCGACACCGCCATTGCTCAGGTGGGCAGCGACAACGCACAGGGCGAGATCTACCTGCCGGATACCCTCGCGCTGGTGACAGGCGAAGTGGGGGCGCTGGTGGCTCCCGACGCCACGGTGGTGCAGGGCGTCAACACCCGTGCCGACCTGGCTGACTGCGAGGCCGCGATCCAGGCACGACTTCGCAACGAGTTGATGCTGGGCGGGGTGACGATGCCCGACCCATCCCGCGTGCTTGTTGACGCATTCGTCACCGTGGGTCAGGACACCACGCTGTGGCCCGGCACGGTGCTGCGTGGCGCGACCAGCGTGGGGGAGGGGTGCGAGATCGGCCCCGACGTGGTGATGGTCGATTCATCCGTGGGTAACGACACCGTTGTGGTGAGTGCCCATGTGCTGTCGTCGGCCGTGGGCAATGGTTGCCAGGTGGGGCCGTTCGCATATCTGCGCCCGGGTGTGACCATGAACGATGGCAGCAAGGCCGGCACCTACGTGGAAATGAAGAACACGACGCTCGGCGAGAAGAGCAAGGTGCCCCACCTTTCGTACATCGGTGATGCCGATGTGGGGAGTGGCACCAACATCGGGGCGGGCAACATCACGGCCAATTACGACGGCTTCCGGAAACACCGCACCACGGTGGGCAGCGACGTGAAAACCGGCAGCGACTGTGTGCTGGTGGCGCCGGTCACCATCGGCGACCGCGCGATGACCGGGGCAGGCTCCATAATCACCGGCGACGTTCCCCCCGGTGCACTCGGAATCGCACGTGCCCGGCAGCAGAACATCGAGGGCTTCACCGACAAGGCCGAGGCGCGGGCCAAGAGGGCCGCAGCCGATGACGACCCCGGAGCACACTGAGCATGAGCACCAAGAGCATCGATCGCGACGACTCCAAGCGCCTCATGGTGTTCGCCGGCACGTCCAGCAAGGCGCTGGGCGCGCAGATCGGCAGTCGCCTGGGTATCGAACTCGGCGAGGTCATCATCCAGCGCTTTCAGGATGGCGAGATCTACGTGCGCTTCGAGGAGAGCATCCGGGGCGCCGACATCTTCCTGGTGCAATCCACCAGCACGCCGGTGAACGACTCCCTCATGGAGTTGCTCATCATGATCAACGCGGCCAAGCTCGCCTCGGCACACCGCATCACCGCGGTCATGCCCTGGTACGGCTATTCACGACAGGACAAGAAGAGTTCGCCGCGCGAGCCCATCACGGCCCGCCTGGTGGCTCAACTGCTTGAGGCCGCGGGTGTCGACCGCGTGCTCACCATGGACCTGCACGCCGGCCAGATTCAGGGTTTCTTCCAGATCCCGGTGGATCACATGACGGCCACGCCGATCCTCGCCGACCACTTCCTGGAGCGCCAGTTCGCCGGCGACTTCCCCGAGGGGCTCGTGGTGGTGTCGCCCGACGCCGGGCGGGCAAAGCTCGCCAATCACTTCGCCGAGAAGCTGGGCGCGCGCCTCGCGGTGCTGGCCAAGCAGCGGCCCGAGCACAACACCGCCGAGATCACGTTCCTCATCGGTGACGTGGAGGGCAAGGCGGCCCTGCTCATTGACGACATGATCGACACCGCTGGAACCCTGTGCGCAGGGGCTGCCGTGGTGAAGAAGGCCGGCGCCACCAAGGTGCTGGCCGCTGCCACACACGGAATCTTCTCGGGCAAGGCATTCGACCGGCTTGAGGAGTCCGTGATCGAGGAGATCGTGGTGACCGACACCATTCCGGTCCCGGAGGGCTCGGCCGGCGGCAAGATCCAGATCCTCTCGGTGGACCGCATCCTGTCCGACACCATCCACAACGTCTTCTGCGACGAGTCGGTGTCGGAGATCTTCGCGGGTGAGAACCAGCTGTTCTGATGCGCGCCGGCTGGCCGTTCCGGGCGGCGGTCACGGGGATGCCGGGCGCCGGCTGTGCACCACCGGCGCGTGATTGCCATCGGCACTCACAGCGCCGCGCCGCGCTGACCAGACGTCCGGTGTGTGCCTGCCCTGTGACACATCACGGCCGCCGGGCGATGTGGTCGTGTTGAGTTGATCCGGTGATGTCACGCAATTCCCCTCAACCCCCCTCTGGTGCTGAGTCCGCCCTGAACCCGCTTCAGCGCCGGGTGTGGTTTCTGTCCGGCCTCGGGGTGCTCCTCGACGGCTTCGACCTGTTCATCATCGGAGTGGCCCTGCCGCTCATCACGGTGCAGTTCGCTCTGGGCGACTTTGACAAGGGCATGGTGGGCGCCGCGGCGGTTCTCGGCGCGGTCGTGGGGGCGGCGGTCATGGGACGCCTTGCCGACCACTTCGGGCGGCGGCTGCTTTTTGTGGCCGACCTGCTGCTATTCGTCATCTTTGCGGTGCTGTCGGCATTCGCATGGGACTTGTGGAGCCTTCTGGCCTTCCGGTTCCTCTTGGGCTTCGCCGTGGGCGCCGACTACCCCATTGCGTCGTCGTATCTGGCCGAGTTCATGCCGTCCAGTGTGCGCGGGCGGTGGATGGTGGGTGCGTTCAGCTTTCAGGCCATTGGGATCCTCCTGGGCGCGTGCCTCGGTGTGCTGATCCTGCTCTCGGGAGCCGATCAGGATCTGGCATGGCGTCTCATGTTGGCGGCAGGAGCGCTGCCTGCGCTGATAATCGTGTTTCTCAGGCGCTCCATTCCGGAGAGCCCGGAGTGGGAACATACGAAGAAGGCCCAGAAGAAACACCCCGGCATTCGGGCGCTCTTTGCACCGGGCCTTCGGCGACGCACCATTCTCGCCGTGGTGCCGTGGTTCCTCATGGACATCATGGTGTACGGCGTGGGGATCTTCACCCCCACCGTTCTCGCCATGATCAGCATCGGTGGCGACGGCACGGTCATCGGGAAGGACATCGCCGTCACGGCGGGCACCGCAGCCCTCGACATCTTTCTGGTCATCGGCTTCGTCATCGCCATCGTGCTGGTGGAGCGGGTGGGGCGAATGTCGCTGCAGATCGTGGGCTTCGTGGGCGCGACGGTGGGCCTGTTACTCCTTGCCACCGGATCGCTCGGGACCCAATCCGACCCCGTCATCCTCATCGGGTTCGCTGTGTTCAACCTGATGGTGAACACCGGCCCCAACTCCACCACCTTTCTCGTGGCAGCGGAGGTGTTCCCCACCGAGCTGCGGGCCACTGGCGCGGGGCTCGCGGCCAGCGCGGCCAAGCTGGGCGCCGTGGTCGGAATCATCTCGTTGCCGCTCATGCTGGGATCGATCGGACTCGCGGCCACGATGTACATCATCGCTGGGGTCAGCGCGCTCGGCATGATCGTGACCTCCGTCTTCCGCTTTGAGACGGCCGGCCGGGAACTGCGCGAGGTCAACACGATGCCCTACCCGCTTCCGGCTCCCACGGGCGCCAACGACGATCGGTAACCGCCTGCCCGGGGGCTAGGTGGTGGCGCGCTCCCGGCAGGCGTGGATGATGTCCAGCGCCTCGGCGCGATCTCCCCAGCCGCGCACCTCGGTCTCACCCGGCTCCAGGTCCTTGTAGACGGTGAAGAAGTGCTCGATCTCGTTGAGCAGGTTGGGGTTGACGTCGGTGATGTCCTCGATCGCCGACCACTGCGGGTCCTTCAGCGGCACGAGGATGACCTTCTCGTCGTGTCCCTTCTCATCGCTCATGTGGAACACCGCCACGGGACGGGCGCGGATCCAGCAGCCGGGGAACGTGGGCTCTCCCAGCAGTACCAGGGCATCGAGAGGGTCACCATCCTCGGCGAGGGTCCCCTCGATATAGCCGTAGTCGGCCGGGTACCGCATGGCCGTAAAGAGCATGCGGTCAAGCATGATGCGACCGCTCTCCTCGTCCAGCTCGTACTTGTTGCGGGACCCCGCAGGGATCTCCACCTGAACCATCACGTCGTCGTCACTTGGCATGGGCGCGATGGTGGCACCCTGCGCGCCTGACGGCCCCCCGAACGTGCAATACCCTTGGCACATGCCCCATCGATCCGTAACGCGCCCACGCGTGCTCGCCGGGCTCATCGCCGCAATGGTCGTGGCGCTCGGGGCGGTGGTCACCGCAGCCGTGGGTGGTGTGGTCACCGATGGTGGCCTGCTCCCCGATCTTCACCAGCTGCCGCCGTACGGTATTTCGGCGCGCACCGCGCCGCACGGACGTGTGGTGCTCACGTTTGCGTCGGCCGTCGGCAACGGCGGGCAGGGGCCGCTCATCCTCAACGGGACCCGCGATCGTCGCCGCTCCGTGATGACTGTCACTCAGGAGATCGTGCAGACCGATGGCACCCGGGTGCGCGTGCCGATCGCGGGCGGTATGCGGTACACGCCATCCGGCCATAACCACTGGCATTTCCTTCAGTTTGACGCCTTCGAGTTGCGCGACCCGGTGGGCGGCGCGCTCGTGAGCGAGGGGCACAAGGTGGGGTTCTGCCTGGGCAGCCGCTTCGCAATGGAGCCGCCGGTGCCGGGCGCGCCCGCAGTACCGGCCATCAACACCAACTGCGGCCGGTTCCTCCCCGGGCTCACGCGCATGCGCATGGGTATCGACGTGGGATACGCCGACGACTACGCCGCATATCTCGAGTTCCAGTACATCGACATCACGCACGTGCCAGCGGGCCGCTACGTGGTGGTGCACCGGGCCGATCCCCAGAAGCGGCTCGTGGTTGGCGACCGCTCAGATGACGTTGCATCAACCCTCATCGAGATCGGCGCCAGAGCCGGTCGGGGAAAGGTTCCGTCCGTGACGACGCTCGCCGAATGCGCGGCCACCAGCGGCGCACCAGACCAGCCATGTGTCGCAACGGCCGGTCCGTGAGCAATTTGTAAGGACTTGCCGCCCCGGCGGTAAGCGATGGGGGTGGCGGCCTCCACCCGATCGGGTGGGAAGGGAGCATGCGGGTGTGCCCGTGCCCTCTCTGAAATCCGCCAGGCCCCTCGCCCTCATTGCGGCCACGCTCTGCACGGCTGGTGTGCTGGCCTCATCGGCGGGCGCGGTCGGCACCGCCTGCACAACCGGGGCCGTGACACTGTCCTCCCCTGACCGCGCCGCGTTCGTGTGGACTCTCCCCATCACGTGGGCATCAAATGGATCGGCGCGCATCCTCGCGCGCCCATACGGAAGTAATGAGACATGGAGTCGGTTGGCCACTGTCAGCGGCGTCCGCACCGCGGGAACCAGAACGACCGCCACGACCATCCCTGGTCTGACCACCGGCTCGTGGTCGTGGCGGGTTGAGCTCACCCCGCCGACCGGTGCGGTGGACTGGTGCGATGCCGCAACGCCGATCGTCATCACGCGTCCCGCCGCTCCCACCATCACGTTGTCCGGCACGCGCATCACGGCCGATGGCTGGCGGGCAATCGTCGGCGGCCAGACGGTAAGCGTGGCCCGGGCCGCCGGTGATGGCGCCGCGGGGACGTCGTATGTGCGATTCCAATCACCGAACGGAATCTGGGGTACCGAGGCCCAGTCGCCGGTGGCGATTCCCACATCCAATGTTATTTCGGTGCAGGCGTACCGGCGAGCGAGTTCTGGCCTGACAGGAGCCACCACAACCATGTCGCTCCTCAGCGATGCCGACCCTCCCGCGGTGCCGTCTGTGTCGTCCAAGAGCATCACGGTGGATGCCAGTGGTGGGGCGGTGGCGCTCGGTGCGTCATACGACCAGGGGTCCGGCACCACAACGTACGAGTGGTCGCTCCTGTCGAAGGGGGGGACGCAGACCGCCTGGGCGTCGGCAACCGGTATGCGCGTGGCCGTGGCGGCAACTGATGCGGGCGGCACGCTCTACCTGCGGGCCTGCGACCGGGTGGGTAACTGCTCCGATCCGGCGGGCGTGGCCATCGAGGCTCACGCAATCACCCCAGGCGCTCCCTCGAACCCCGCCAGCCCGACACCCCGCACGCCAGCGCCCCGCGTCGTGGAGAGCACGCCGCCGCGCATCACCACGTTTACCGTGCTGGCACCCGCGGGCGGTGCAGGCCGCGTGGCTGTGAATCTCAGTCGCTCTGCCGAGGTCACGTTCACCGTCACCAATCGCGGTGCCGCCGTCTCATCAATGGCCGTGTGGCTCGGGGCCGGGCAGACGCTCGTGCGTATCCCTGGAGGGGTCCGTGCCGTCACCGGGGGAACGTTGACCGCCCGTCCAGTGGCCGGGACCGCGCGCGGTGAGGTGGCCACCGCCACCCTTTCGCTCCCCGCTGTCGCCCGCACCCGCGCCGCGGAGACCGCACGGGTGGCCACGCGCATGCGATCACATGCCACCGCAATGCTCTACGACATGGACACCGCAGTGCGCGACATCGTGCGCCCGTCCGACGGAGCCGCCGGGCTCTCTGGTGCACAGGGCGCCCGGCGTCAGGAGCCGTCCACCAGCGCACTGTTCGGTGCAGCCGACGAGCAGTGGATGGTGGGGAAGGTCACCATTGATGAGCTCATGGACCTGCCCTCGGGCGAGATGGCCGACCTCATCCGCGCCGCGATTGATGACGCCCCATCGCATGTGGTGGGGCTCGACGAGATCATCCCGGCGGCTGCCGACCCCGCTGCGCCGATGGTGGTGGGTGGCAGGGTTCCAGTGGCCCCCGTCTCGGCACTCTCCTCACGTCTGGCAGCCGCATTTGCCGCCCTCGATGAACCCTCGCCATATGGGGGAACGTGGGCATCGCGGGTCAACGTGTACCTCGCTCCAGCCATGAGTACCGCGATCGCGGCGGGGCGTGGCCCCAACCGCAACCTCGGCCGCGACGGCAAGCCCCATTTCCGCACCTACCGCACCGTGATGGCAGGCCTGGCCCGCGTGGGCGGAGTCTGGATGGAGATGTACCACGGAACTTCGGAGGGCCTCACATCACCCTTCACGGTTCGCGAATGGACCCGGGCGCCAGCAGCGATGACCGCCGAGTACCGCCGCGCAGGAGGCGACCCCACCCGCCTGCACCTGTTGATGACCGGCAGCGCGGCGTACCCCGATGGACGGTTGCCCAGTGGGTGTGTAACGCCCCAACGCTGCGAATGGCATCTGGCCGAATCCACGCCCGTCGGACGCGCGATGGTGGCCAACGGAGTGGGCGCGTACCGTCTCGGCGCTGCTGCGCGCCCGTTCCTTGCAGAATGGCAGGCACGTCTGTCGTAGGCTATTTCACTGTGCGCTCCACAGCCCGGATGACTCATGCTTGACCGAATCGCGAGGACCTCCCAGGCGCATCCGATTCGCCTGATCATCATCGCGCTCGTCCTGGGTGCCGCCGCCCTCGGGATCGGGACGGCCCTCATCGGATCGCTGTCGTCGGGTGGCTTCAACGATCCCGCATCTCAGGCGGTGCTGGCCCAGGATGCCGTGGTTGCCGCCACTGGGGCATCCGCCGTGCCGTCGGTCGTGGCCATTGTCGACCCCGGAACGCCCATCGCATCACCCACCGGGCAGGCGGCAGTGGCGGACGTGGTCAGCACGATGAAGGCCGACCCAGATGTGGCACGCGTGGTGGGTCCGGTGCCGGGCAGGGCCGGCCTGGTGTCACGGAATGGCGATCTGGCAACCGTGGTCGCGTACTTCGGCAACATCGACGACAGCCAGTCGCAGGTGGCGGCACTGCGCCTGCACGACGAGCTCTCGGGTATGGATGGCGTGCAGGTGGGCGGGGGATGGACCGCCGCCGCAGAGACCAGCGCGATCGTGGGCGAGGACCTCCTCCGGGCCGAACTTATCGCCTTCCCGCTGCTCTTCCTGGTGTCGCTCTGGGTGTTCCGTGGGCTGGTGGCCGCACTGCTGCCGCCCGTGATGGGTGCGCTCGTGATCTTCGGGGGCTTCTTCTTCCTCGGGGTCAGCAATCAGGTCTTCGGCGTGTCCGTGTATGCGCTCAATCTGGTGACCGGCCTGGGCCTCGGGCTCGCAATCGATTACAGCCTGCTCATCGTGTCGCGGTACCGCGAGGAGATCGCGCGCTCCGGCCCGGGCCTGGACGCGCTCACGGCCACGCTGCGAACCGCGGGCAAGAGCGTCATCTTCAGCGCCATCACAGTGGGTGCCGCGCTGGCGGGCCTCATGATCTTTCCGCAGAACTTTCTGTTCTCAATGGGGCTCGGGGGACTCATGGTGGCCCTGGTCGCCGCCGTCGTCGCCGTGGGGGTGCTGCCCGCCGTCCTGGCACTGCTGGGAAACCGCATCAACGCGCTTGCGCCCCGGCGCTGGCGGGCACGCAGCGAGCATGCAGATGCGGTGGAGGAGTCGGGCGGGTGGTACCGGCTGTCGAGGTTCGTCATGCGCCGGCCGGTGGCCGTGGCGCTTGTGAGCGGCGCCTTTATGGTGCTGCTGGCACTGCCGGCGCTCGGCATCCGGTTCACCACCACCGACTCCAAGGCACTGCCAGTGGCCTCGGCAGCCCGCCAGGTCGACGAGACGCTGACCGCTGAGTTCCCGGATGATCGGTATTCACCGATCTTCGCGGCGTTCACCGCGCCCGACACCCCCGCGGCCAGAACGAAGATCGCCGACTGGTCGAAGGGCGTGTCAACGCTTCCGGACGTGAAGACTGTGCACCCGGCCCGGTATCTGGGCCGCAATACGTGGCAGGTGGACGTCTACTCCAAGACACCTGCCCTCAATCAGCGCAGCATCGATCTGGTCAATGCCATTGATGCCCGCGCCGGACCGTACCCGGCGCTCATCGGTGGCTTTACGTCGCTGTTTGTCAGTCAGCGCGCGAGTTTGGCCACGTACCTGCCCTGGGCGGTGCTGGTAATCGTGCTGGTCACGCTCGTCGCCCTCTTCGCGATGACCGGATCGGTGATCCTGCCCATCAAGGCGGTGATCATGAACCTGCTCACGCTCGGCGCGACGCTGGGCGTGCTCGTGCTCATCTTTCAAGATGGTCGCCTCGAGGGGGTGCTGCAGTACACCGGGGTGGGCGCGGTGGACCTCACACAGCCAATCCTCATCGGGGCGCTCGCCTTTGGGCTGTCCACCGACTATGCGGTGTTTCTGCTGTCACGCATTAAGGAGTTGCGCGACAGTGGGGCGGGCGAACACGAGTCGGTGGCCATCGGCCTGCAGCGCACCGGGCGCGTGGTCACGGCCGCAGCGCTGCTGTTCTGTATCGCGATGGGTGCCTTCGCAACGTCGCGCATCATCATCATCAAAGAGCTTGGTCTGGGCACTGCGCTGGCCGTTGCGCTCGATGCCACGATCGTCCGTGCACTGCTCGTTCCATCGCTCATGGCGCTGCTCGGGAAGTGGAATTGGTGGGCCCCGAAGCCCCTTCGCAAGCTTTATGAACGGATTGGGGTGAGAGAAGGCCCCTGAGTCGCTATCCTCCCCCGTCGGTCCGGACCCACCCAGGAAGGCTTCACCCGATGTCGCAGCACGTTCCTCTTTCTGTCAGCACACGCACCGAGTTCGGCAGCGCCAAGACGCGCCGTCTTCGCAAGGCCGGGCGCCTGCCCGGCGTGCTGTACCAGCCCGGCGGCGACTCGCTGCCCTTCCTCGCGGACGAGTACGAGGTCCGTCGCCTCATCGCTCGCGGTGGCGTGCGCTCAGCGGTCGTCGAGTTGACCATCGACTCCGACCCTCCGCGCACGGTGCTGTTCAAGCAGTGGGATCGCGATCCTGTGCGTGACGACATCACTCACCTCGACCTGCAGCAGGTCGACCTGACCGTCGAGGTCGAGGCCGACGTGCCCGTCATCCTCACCGGCTCGGCCGTGGGTGTTCGTGACGGTGGCATTCTCGATCAGACCACGCTCACCGTTCGCGTGCGTGCCCTGCCGGATGCCCTGCCGCGCTCCATCGAACTCGACATCGCAGAGGTCGAGCTGGGTGGCTCGGTGCACGTGTCCGACCTCAACGCGCCTGCTGGCGTCACCATCATCACTGACGGTGAGGCCGGTATCGCCTCGATCATGATTACCCGTGCGAACCTGGCCGATACCGACGTCGAGACCATCGGCGAAGAGGGCGCTGACGGCGCCGTCGAGTCCGACTCGCCGGAGGACGCAGGAGCCGGGGAGGAGTAGCGGCCAGTGGCGGACGCGGCAGCCGATGCGCCGCCGGTCCGCCTGGTGGTCGGCCTGGGGAATCCGGGCGCGAAGTACGCGCGCACCCGCCACAATGCGGGTCAGCGCGTGGTGGAGGAACTAGCGCTCTGCCTCGACGCAGGACGGTTCGCCACGCGCTACGCGGGGCATTACGCAGTGGCCCGTGGACCGTCCGGCCCTGTGGCTCTGCTCATCCCCGCCACGTACATGAATGACTCCGGTTCATCGGTGGGCCCGGCTGCGGGCACGCTTCATGCCACTGCCGGGCAGGTGCTGGTGGTGCACGACGACATCGATGTGCCATTCGGCGAGGTGCGCGGCAAGCGCGGCGGTGGACACGGCGGCCACAATGGGCTGCGATCGATCATCTCGGCGCTCGGCAGTTCCGACTTCCTGCGCATCCGTGTGGGTGTGGGTCGCGCGCCCGCCGCATTCCGCGGTGACGAAGCGGCATGGGTGCTTGCCGCATTCGACGAGCCGGTGGCAGATGTGCGCACGCTCATCGAGGCCGGCCTCACCATGAGCGAGGCCGTACTGGCTGACGGCATGGACGAGGCCATCGCCCGGTTTCATGCACGACCGGCGGGTGAGCGTGCCCGGGCACGCACCGAGCGTCGTGAGGCCGATGCACCGGACGACGCAGGCTCAACCGCCACCGATGCGGTCGAGCCCGGGCCGGACTCCGCATGAGCACGCCCCCGCTCGATCAGCTGGTGCTCGCATCTGGCCCGGTGGGAGAAGCGGCCGATCGACTGCTCGCGGGGCACAACGCCGGCCACCTGTCGCTCGGACGCCCGGCATGGGCTGTGGTGCTGGCGGCTGTTGCACGGCGCTGTGGCCAGCCGCTCCTGGTGGTACCGGCACGCGACGAGGAGGCCCGCGACCTCGTGACCGACCTCGAGGCCCTGCTTGGGCCTCTGGCCGTTGCGCTGTGGCCATCGCGGGGTGCCGTATCGGGAGGCGCGGTGGGGATCTCCCCGCACCTGGTCGGCCTGCGCGCACGTGCGCTCGGGGTGCTCGGTACGCCGGGATGCGTGGTGGTAGCCAGTACCCCCGCACTCATGGAGCGGGTGCCCGCACGGGATGTCCGCGCCGATGAGGTGGTGCTGGAGTCCGGCATGCGCATTGACATGGATGCCCTGGTCGACCGCCTTGCCGGGGTGGGATACGAGCGCGTACCCCAGGTGGAGGAGCGGGGAGAGATGGCCGTGCGGGGCGGTCTGCTCGACGTCTATCCCTCTACCGCCGATGGTCCGGTGCGCATCGACTGGTTCGGTGACGAGGTGGAGTCGCTGCGCGCGTTCTCGCCATTTACCCAGAAGACCATCCGGCCGCTCACGCGGGTGGGGATTTGGACGGCAGCCGAGCCCGGCGACGTACCGCTCGTCGACCCGCTCGTGGATCCGGGCATCGGCGGCGCGCGCGTGGTGCGCCTGCAGCCGGCTGACTATGAGGGTGCACTCCGTGAGGCCCTCGAGCGGTTGGAGGACGAGGCCGCAGCTGGTGCCCTGGACGATCCGGCCATGCTCATCTCGCGCCTTGACGACCTGGCAGTGCTCGATCTGCGCGTGCCGTCCGGCACTGAGACCCCGGCATTCGACGTGCGTGAGGCGCGATTTGCCACCCGGGGTATGGCCGAGGCCGAATCCGAGATGGCCCGCCTGTCATCTGATCGCCAGCGGCTGGTGGTGTGCTTCGCCCGGCGCGGAGACATGGAGCGCACGCAGCACCTCGTGACTCGGGTGGCCCCCGTGATCATGGATGCCGACGGCCGGGTGCCGCCGGAGGGCTCGGTGGCATTTACCCACCTCGACCTCCGCACAGGGTTCGTGTCGCGCGACCTAGGTCTCGCCGTGGTGCCCGACGGCACGCTCATCCGTCGACGCCGTCCCGGGGCCCGCGCCCCGCTCACCGCCGGCCGCCGCATCGCGTCATTCCTTGACCTCAAGGTGGGCGACTACGTCGTGCACGAGGATCAGGGCATCGGGCGGCTCGAGGGCTTCGAGACCCGCACCGTGGCCAACGTCACCCGCGACTACTTGGCACTTGTCTTCGCTGGCGACGACCGCCTGTACGTGCCGCACGACCACCTCGAGAAGGTGTCGCGCTACGTCGGTGCCGACGGCAGCGCACCTGCGCTGTCGAAGTTGGGTGGCAAGTCCTGGAGCACGATGAAGGCCCGCGCCCGGGCGGCGGTACGCGAGCTGGCGGGTGAGCTCATCTCGCTGTACGAAGCGCGGGGACGCGCAGAGGGCTTCGCATTTCCGCCAGACGACGACCTCACCCGCGAGCTCGAGCGCCGCTTCAGTCACCATGAAACGCCCGATCAGCAGCGGGCGATCGACGAAGTGACCGAGGACATGGAACGGTCATCACCCATGGACCGGCTTGTGTGCGGCGACGTGGGTTTCGGCAAGACCGAGGTGGCAATGCGCGCGGCCTTCAAGGCGGCGGCCGGAGGCAAGCAGGTGCTCGTGCTCGTGCCCACCACCATTCTGGCCCAACAGCATCTGGCCACCTTCCGGGAGCGCTTCGCCGACCTGCCCGTGAGCGTTGACCTGGTGAACCGCTTCCGGAGCGCAGCCGAGGTAAAGGCGGTGCTCGCGCGCTTCAAGTCGGGCGAGCTCGACATCCTCATCGGTACCCACCGGGTGCTGTCCATGGATGTGCAGCCCAAGGACCTCGGCCTGGTCATCGTGGACGAGGAGCAGCGGTTCGGGGTGTCGCAGAAGGAGGCGCTGCGGCAACTCCGGCTCACGGTTGACGTGCTCGCGCTCAGCGCCACCCCCATTCCGCGCACCCTGCAAATGTCGATGTCGGGGCTCCGTGACATCAGCGTGATCGAAACGCCCCCTGCTGGCCGACGCCCCATCGCCACGCATGTGGGCGAGTTCGACGAGCAGGTGGTCATCCCCGCGCTCACGCGCGAGGTGGAGCGCGGTGGGCAGGCGTTCTATCTGCACAATCGCGTGGAGACCATCGATGAGGCCGCCGAGCGCGTGCGCGAGATGGTGCCGGGCCTTCGCGTGCTGGTGGGCCACGGCCAGATGCACGAGTCGGCGCTCGAGGACGTGATGATGGCGTTCGTCCGGGGCGAGGCCGATGTACTGGTGGCCACCAGCATCATCGAGTCGGGCATCGACATTCCCCGAGCCAACACGCTCATCGTGGACCGGGCCGACCTGCTCGGGCTGAGCCAGCTGTACCAGATCCGTGGCCGGGTGGGGCGAAGCGATGTGACCGCCCACGCCTATCTCTTCTATCCCGATACCGCGTCGGTGACGCGCGAGGCGGCGGCACGGCTGCGGGCTGTGGCCGACTATACGGAGCTTGGCAGCGGCCTGCGAATCGCCATGCGCGACCTTGAGATCCGTGGGGCAGGCAATCTGCTGGGCGACGAGCAGAGCGGCCATGTGGCCGCCGTGGGCTTTGAGATGTACGTGGACATGCTGCAGGAGGCCATTGCTGCTGGCCGCGGCGACCCGCCGCCCGAGGAGGAGGTGCGAGTGGAGATCCCGGTCTCGGCGTACATCCCGGCAGATTACGTGCCGCTTGAGGCCGCCAAGATCGATCTGCATCGCCGTATTGCGCTCGCACCCGACGCCGAGGCGCTCGACCGCGTCATCTCAGAGATCGTGGACCGGTTCGGTGAGTTGCCCCAGCCAGTCCATGCCCTCGTGCGCGTGCAGGCTCTTCGCCTGCGCATGCGCGCCGTCGGAGCACGACAGGCAGCGGCCCGGGCGGGACGTGTGGTCATCGGTCCGGTCACGCTGGACTCAGTGGGTATGCGGGCGCTGCGCGATGGGGTGGAGGGCGCGCTGTACTCCACCACTGACAACCTCATCAGCATTCCATCGGGATCTGATCCATCAGCGCGCATTGATGCCGCCATCGCGGCCCTCGACGCCATCGCAACGCCGGCAACTGTGCCGTGATCTATCTCGTGCTGGGCGCCATCGCGGCGGGATTCGCCCTTATCCCGCTGCCGCTCTTCCCGTCGTGGATCGTGGTGGCGTACATGGTGGTGGAGTACAAGCTCTCGATCCCCGTCGCTATCGTCGCGGGCGCACTTGGCACCACGGTCGGGCGCGTGGGCCTGGTGGCCATCTCGCGGGTCGCCGGCGAGCGGATGCTCGGCCGATGGTCACGCGGCAACCTTGAGTACCTGCACGGGCGTCTTGAGAGCGCGGCGGGAGACCTGGGCGTGGCCGTGCTGCTGGCGGCATCCCCGCCGCCGGCCGGTGTGCTGTTCATCGTGGCCGGCCTCGTGCGCGTCAAGTTGTGGCTGGTGGCCGCGTCGGTCTTCGTTGGACGCATCATCGGGTACACCATCAGCGTCGGCGGTGGCAGCCTGGCGGCGACAGCCCTCGCAGATCAACTGCGCGGCCTCATCGGCCCGTGGTCGGTCGTGGTGGCAGTGGCCATCGTGGTGGGTGTGCTGCTGATTGTCCTGCGGATCGACTACCGGGCACTAATCGAGGATCACCGCCTCAGGATCCACCGCGGCCGTCGCGGCAGGGGTGACGACATGCCCGGGGGTGCCTGACCGGCGCTCGACCGCTGGTACAGTCCCGCCCCGTGCCGACCCACTTTCGCCCCGCAATCGCCGCGCTCGCGGCCGGCATCGCTCTGGCAGCGATCGCCCTGACCGGATGCGGAGGCGTCGCCGATGGCGGTGTCGCCCAAGTGGGTGATCAGGTCATCCCGCAGTCGGAGCTCGATCAGGCGCTCTCTCAGCAGAAGTCCGCAGCCGAGCAACAGCAGCAGACCTTCCCGGCAGAGGGAACCGATGAGTACGCGGCCCTTGCGCAGACCGCGCTTGCGTCGCTGGTATTCCAGCGCATCGTGGACCAGGAGGCAGAGAAGTGCGGCAAGTCCTGTATGCCGACCGCTTCGCAGTTGAAGGCCGAGACCAAGAAGATCATCACAACGAACTTCAGCGGCAGCCAGAAGCAGTTCGATGACTTCCTCAAGAAGGCGAACCTCACCAAGGCCGACGTCACGCGCATCATTCGCACCAATCTCGAACAGCCCAAGCTGGTCGCCCGCGTGACCAAGGGCATCACGTTTACCCCGGCCCAGGCGCTGGCCTACTGCAAGGCGCACCCAGAGGAGTTCAAGCAGGCGGCCAGCCGCGAGGCCTCACACATTCTGGTGAAGACCAAGGCCGAGGCCGACCGCATCAGCGCGATGGTCAACTCGTCCAACTTCGCCGCGCTCGCCAAGCAGTACTCCACAGACCCCGGCTCAAAGAATCAGGGCGGGAGCCTCGGTGCAATCGCGAAGGGTGCCCTCGTTCCCGAGTTCGAGAAGGTCGCCTTCGCGCTCGGTGACGGCCAGATCTCCGCACCGGTGCAGACACAGTTCGGGTGGCACATCATCACCGCCAAGGTGGCGCCCGCCCGTGACATCCCGTGTGCCGAGGCCGAGACGAACATCATCACCCAGCAGTTGCAGATCAAGAAGAGCGCCGCAGAGGCGAAGTGGCGCACCAAGCTCCTCAAGGAGTGGGACTCGCGCATCGTGTACTCCGACGAATCGCTGAAGCCCGTCAGCACCACGGGCGGATAGCAACGTGATCCGGGTCATCGCCCTCGGCCCGGGCGATCCCGACTCCGTGCCCTCGGTTGCGCTGGATGCCATCCGGGCTCTCTCCGGCGCGGTCTTCTCTCCGCCCCTCGACCCGGCCGTTGAGGCGCTGATCGGTGCCAGGGCGGCGCCCCTGCCCGACGACATCCGCACGCTGCCCGCCGAGTGCACCGTGATCGCGCCCGACCCATTGGCCCATGCGATCGCCACGGCACATCCCACGGCACGCACCGTGCCGGCTCGCGACATCCTGCGGGCACGCGCCATCGGCACCCGTGTGGCCGAGCTCGCCGTCGTGGCATCGCGCCTCCGGGCTGAGTGCCCGTGGGACCGGGTGCAGACCGCGGCCACCATCGTGCCCCACACCGTGGAGGAGGCGTTCGAGGTCGCCGAGGCCGTGGCCGACGGCAACCCCGCGCATCAGGCCGACGAGATCGGCGACCTGCTGTTCCAGTCGGTCTTCCTTGCCGCCCTGCTTGAGGAGGATGGCCATGCCGACCTGGCCACGGTCGCCCGGGGGCAGGCCGACAAGCTCATCAGTCGCCACCCCCATGTGTACGGCGACCAGGCGGCCGCCGATGCCGGTGCGGTGGTGGATATCTGGGAGCAGCGCAAGCGGGCTGAGCGACCCGACGAGGGCATCTTCCACGAGCTACCGCCCGGGCTCCCTGCGCTGGCCTATGCGGCCAAGGCCCAGAAGCGTGCCGCCAGTGTCGGATTTGCATTCCCCGACGTGGGTGCCGCCCTCGATAAGTTGGACGAGGAGGTGGG
The DNA here is from genome assembly GCA_903943955.1 of uncultured Actinomycetes bacterium. Taxonomy (GTDB): domain Bacteria; phylum Actinomycetota; class Thermoleophilia; order Miltoncostaeales; family Miltoncostaeaceae; genus SYFI01. Next base: position 20,223 of record CAJAPZ010000072.1, on the reverse strand, counting down.
GGAGGTGCGCGCCGACCCCTCTCAGCATGAGGTGGGTGATGTCATCTTCGCCGCGGTCGCCGTGGCCCGCGCTGCGGGAGTTGACCCGGAGATCGCCGTGCGCGCCGCCGCCGGCCGGTTCCGCGAGCGGGTGGAGGGGGCCGCCGCCCTCGCATCGAATGCCGGGGAGGATTTCGAGGCGCTGGATGCCGCCACACAACTTGAGTGGTACCTGCGATACCGCCAGCAGCACGACTGACACAGACCGCAGCCGCCCCGCGCCGGTAGGCTCGTCAGGTCATCTTCACCTCGAAGCGGAAGGTCCAATGTCCGAGATCACTCGCGTCCACGCCCGGCAGATCCTCGATTCCCGTGGTCAGCCGACCATCGAGGTTGAGGTTGAGCTCGCGAGCGGCGCAATCGGCATCGCAGCCGTTCCGTCTGGGGCCAGCACGGGCATGCATGAGGCCGTTGAACTGCGTGACGGTGAGGCGTCGGCCTACGCCGGAAAGAGCGTGCTGAAGGCCGTGGCCAATGTGGAGGACGAGTTGTTCGCTGCTCTCGTGGGCCTCGATGCCGAGGACCAGTCGACGGTTGACCGCACCATGACCCAGCTGGACGGAACTCCCAACAAGGGCCGTCTGGGCGCCAACGCCATTCTTGGTTGCTCACTCGCCGTGGCCCAGGCCGCTGCGGCCGACGCCGGGCTCCCCCTGTACCGGTACATCGGCGGGGCCCGCGCCCACCGCATGCCGGTGCCGCTCATGAACATCCTCAACGGTGGCATGCACGCCGATAACTCTGTGGACTTCCAGGAGTTCATGGTGTGTCCGGTCGGTGCACGCACCTTCGCCGAGGCGCTCCGTATGGGGTCTGAGGTGTACCAAGCCCTCAAGATCGTGCTGCGTGACCGCGGCCTGGTCACCGGCGTGGGCGACGAGGGCGGATTCGCCCCCGACCTTCCCAGCAACCGTGCCGCCCTCGACGTGGTGATGGAGGCCATCGTGGCTGCTGGCTATCGCCCGGGCGAGGATGTGTCGATCGCGCTCGACCCGGCCACCACCGAACTGTGGAAGGACGGTGCGTACCACTTGGCCGGTGAGGGCCGCGTGCTGACCTCAGCCGAGATGTCCGATTACTGGGGCGACCTCTGCGACTCCTTCCCCATTGTGTCCATCGAGGATGGCATGGCCGAGGATGACTGGGATGGCTGGAAGCTGCTCACCGATCGGGTGGGCGACACCGTGCAACTGGTGGGCGACGACCTGTTCGTCACCAACACCGCGCGCCTGCAGATGGGCATCGACCGCGGGGTGGCCAATGCCATTCTCATCAAGGTCAACCAGATCGGCACGCTGTCGGAGACCCTTGCCGCCATCGAACTGGCATCGCGCCACGGCTACCGGTCCATCATCTCCCACCGCTCCGGTGAGACCGAGGACACCTTCATCGCCGACCTCGCGGTGGCGACCGGCGCCGGTCAGATCAAGACCGGCGCGCCAGCCCGTGGAGAGCGAACCGCGAAGTACAACCAGCTGCTCCGCATTGAGGAACGCCTCGGGCCCGCAGCGGCCTATCCCGGACCGTCGGCGTTCTCGCACCACTGATCATCCGCGCCCGCGTGATGGCGTGGGAAGGAGCCCGGTCACCGGCGGCGTACCCCATATCCGACGGGGTCCACCGGGGGCTCTTCCGTACGTGGGGATGGGGCGCTGCTCAAGCGACTGCTGGTCATCGGGCTGTTCGTCGGGATCGCCTTCGCGTACATCGGCCCGGTGCGGGACTATCTCGGGCAGAAGGAACAGCTTCGCCTGGAGCAGGTCGCCCTCATCAAGGCCCGTGCCACCCGCGACGCGATCTCAGCGAAGATCCGTGCGCTCAAGGAGCCACAGGTACTCGAGTCGCGCGCCCGCGAGCTGGGCATGGTGCGCCCGGGCGAGACGCCCTACGCGGTACGGGGCATCAAGCACCCCGCAGTTCCGCCGAGGCCCGCCGATGATGGAACAACCGGTGTCTGGGGATTCATCAGCGGGATCATCGGCTGACGCCGCCGCCGTTCGTCGTCTGATCGGCCGTGATCCGCACGCAGGTTTCCGTGTGGCAGTGCGCTGTCCATTTGGTGATCCCGCCGTTATTCAGAATGCCCCCATCGATGCGGACGGGCATCCATTTCCCACGCGCGACTGGCTCGCCTGCCGTGCGCTCGTCACAGCGGTGAGCCGTTTGGAGGCGGATGGGGGTGTCCGGATGCTGGAATCCGACCCCGAGATGACCGATGCCCTCGCCACCGCCCACGCCCAGCACGCCGCCGTGCACGGTGGCCACCGTGTGGCCGGGTCGGGCAACCCCGTGCACGTCAAGTGTCTTCATGCGCATCTGGCCTTCGCGCTGGCCGAGGGCGGGACACCCGTGGGCGACTGGATCATGCAGCGAAGCGGCGCCACCTGGCCCGCCGCGTGCTGTGCGGAGCCGGTATCGTGAGGGGCGTGCAGCCCGAGGTCATGACCGCGCTCCTCGACTGGGATGCCGGAGAGCGCCAGATGGCCAAGCCGTCGCCGACACGTGATGCCCGGCTTCGGGTGGTGAGCGCAGTCGAGGACCAACTGCGCCGCCGTGTGGGTAACCGGTACACGCTGGCCGATCTGACCGCGGCGTACGAAGGCTCCTCGCGGTGGTACCTCGAACTCGCTGCCGCAACGGTGCCGGGGACCCCCGATGCGTGGGACCCGTCGGTGGCCCTTGACGCAGCATTCGCACGCTGGGCACGTAACGCCAGCGATTCGGTGGCGCGATGAGCACGGAACCGCCTCAGCCCAACACAGCCCGCGCCCGCGGTGATCGCCCGACCGGCAAGGGCGAGCGGCCGGTCGTGCGTCGATGGGTCGCCATCGTCATCGCCACCACCACACTGGTTGCCGGCGGCGTGCTCGGGTACTTCGCTGCCGGTGGTCCCGATGCCCCAACCCAACTGCAGTTGGTCACCGACCTGCCGGCGGTGACGGTGACTATGCCGGCGTCAGGATCGACCCCCTGACCGTGTCCGGCCGACACATTGCGGCCCGCGTGTTCATTATCGCGGCCATCATCGAGGCCTGTACCTGGGCCGCCCTCCTGGTGGGGATGTACGTCAAGTACGTCCCCGAGACCACGACGGTGCTGGTGTCGGTGTTCGGTGCGCTGCACGGCGTCGCCTTCGTCGCCTATCTGGGCGCCGCCCTGTTTGCCGCGTCGCGCCTTCGCTGGTCGCGGACTGTCACGGTCTGGGCCCTGCTGGCCAGTATCCCGCCGTTCACCACTCTTGTGTTCGAGGCCATCGCCAGGAGACGTGGGCTGCTGGGCGATGCCGAGGGTACGCCTGGCGGGGCGTGAGCCCGGCCTCCTGCCCGCGGCGCGTGGTCAGGCCTCGCCGGGTCCAGGGGCGGTCCACTCCCCGGCGAGCACGGTATCGCGCGTCTCCCCACGATCGATGAGCGCGTGGATGTCGGGGAGCGAATCGCGCCGCAGGTACACATGCCGTTGGCCCACGCTGGGCTTCTCCCCCAAGAGGCCCGCGCGGACGAGCGCCTCGCCCACCTCCAGCGCGCCGCGCCGGTCATCGGCGGCCACTCCGCGGTAGAGGTTGTCGAACTCAGTGTGGTGCTGGTCGCCCACCTTGCCCATGCGCAGCAGGCGTCGCAGCACGGTGCGCGCGCGCCTGCGCCGGGGGCAGGGGTCGTCCTCAATGGCCAGGCTCGCGGCCCCGGGCGGGGGCGGGGTTCCATCGAGCCCCCAGCGTCGGAGCTCCGACACCATCTCGGCGGGGTATGAGGGGGCGTCGATCGATTGCCCGTGGGCTGCCAGGGTGAGTGCAACCCGGATGGGGTGCGACCACGTGCCCCGTGACAGCACCGCCAGCGGGTCGGCGGCGTCCAGATGGGGGGGCGGCCCGACGAGAGGGATGTCCTCGCCGTCCGGGCGGAGTGATGCGGGGAGTGGGGCCAGCACAACCGCGTCTGCATCGGCGCAGGCTTCAGTCAGCGCGAGCGGCGCGATCTCATCGTCCAGGTTCGGGAGGGTGAGCAGCACGAAGCCATGCCAGTCGAGCACGCTCACGGCCTCGGCGAGCACACCTGCCTCCACGGCTGCCCGGAGCGCATGCATGAGCACCCGGGCAGGCCCACGGGGACCGAATGCCATGGCCTGCGTGGCACGTATGGGAAGGATCCAGGAGGGGCAGTCGTCTGGAGTGGGACCACTCCAGATCCAGATGACCGGGGCCCGGTCATGCATATGGCGCGCAGCCAGATCGAGCGTGGCCATCACTGCCTCGTCGGCGTCGCCCCGGCGCCATGCCGGGAGCGCCCGTGCGACCTCGTGCGGGTCGCGGGCCAGATCTGCGACGGTGAGGCCCGAGATCATCGGGCACTCACCGTCGCACGCGGACTACGCGGCCTCGGGGTCCGGGGCCGCGTCGAGGTCGGCGTCAACGTCTGCATCGAGGTCATCCACGGTTTCCTCGCCGGCCTCGACGATGCTTGCGTCGCTGGCGGCCTCCACGGTCGTGGCCTCGCCCGAGGCAACTGCCTCGAGGGCCTCGGCCAGGCTGGTGGCACCGGCGGCGGGGGAGTCGTCCACCTCGAACGCCTCGTCATCGTCAAGCTCGAGCAGCAGCGGGTCCGCCTCGAATGCGGTGGCCTCGGGCAGCTCGCGCTCCTCGGGACTGCCATCGGGATTCCAGCGCACGTCAACCTCGCCGGCGAGGATCTCGGCCTCAGCAAGGGCGACGGGGTCGCGGGACGAAAACTCGCCCGGTGCGGGCGGCGGCGCATCCTCGGAGCGCAACTCTGCCGGGTCGGCCGTGAGCCACAGCGTGATCTGGCGCGCGCGCTTCGAAACAGCATGCACCAACGCGTATCGGCTTCCGTCGACGTGCTCGAGCGCTTCGTCCAGACGACGTCCGTAGAGCATCAAACCTCCAAGGTCATTCCATGAGCAGCAGCGGAGTGTAGCGCTCCCGCGGGGCGATGGCAGTTGACGGTGATTGTGCGGTATGGCACAATCATGCAATGACGCAGGTACGAGACGCAATGAGCGCGCTGAATGCAATGGTCGGCCCGGCGCACACGCTGCGCCAGGCAGCCGAGCGGATGATCGAGAACCGCACTGGTGCATCGGTTGTGATGGACCCGGATCTCCCCGGGCCCTGTGTCATCACTGAGCGCGATCTGCTGAAAGCGCTGGCTGCAGGGCTGGACGTTGACGCCGAGCTGGTAGAGGACCACATGACGGGGTCGCTCATCACGGCGGCACCCGAATGGCCCCTCGCAACGGCTGCCGACCAGATGGTGCGCCACGGCATCCGGCACGTGTTGGTGTTCGACGGGCCCGAACTCGTGGGAATTCTCTCGATGCGTGATGTCATCCGTGTCGGCGGCCTTGCTGCCGACGGGGGCACTGCTCCGGCCTGACGCAATCGTGGCGAGGTGGGGTTCGCCGGGTAGGGTCCTGCCGTCTTGGGAGCCACCAGCCGAACAATCCGCCTCCGCAAGTGGCAGAAGAACGCACTCGATGCGTTTGCCTCGCGCGATGGAGATGATTTCCTGGCGGTGGCCACACCGGGAGCGGGGAAGACCACCTTCGCGCTCGCCGCGGCGCGGCAGGATCTGGCCGCGCATCCCGGTCGCAGCCTTGTGGTGGTGGCGCCGACGCAGCATCTGAAGGGGCAGTGGGCCGCTGCGGCTGAGCGGTTCGGCCTGCACCTTGACCCGGCGTGGATCGCGGGTGAGCCGCTGCCGGCAGAGGTGCACGGCATTGTCACCACCTACCAGCAGATGGCGCAGTCGGCGCTCGCCGTACGAACGATTGCGACCGGGGCGTTTGTGGTGCTGGATGAGATCCACCATGCGGGGGATGAGCGGGCGTGGGGCGACGGTGTGAGGAGCGCCTGTGAGGCGGCCGCTGTACGCCTGTGCCTCTCGGGTACGCCATTTCGATCAGACAGCCTTGCGATTCCTTTCGTGTACTACGACGCGAGCGGCGAGGCGGAGCCCGACGTGGAGTACGGATATGGCCCGGCACTCGCCGACCGCGGTGTGGTGCGGCCGGTGCACTTCCCACGGCTGGGTGGCGAGATGGAGTGGATCGGCCCCGACGGCAGTACACAGTCGGCGTCATTTGACGATGCCCTCGACCCGCGCCTGGCCTCCCAGCGCCTTCGCACGGCGCTTGATGCGTCGGGTGAGTGGATGCCCGACGCCCTTGTACGGGCCCACGCCCAGTTGGCAGATGTGCGCCAGACGCATCCGGAAGCCGGTGGCCTGGTCATCGCGATGGATCGCGACCATGCTCGGGGGGTGGCCAAGATTATCCGCGAGCGCCTGGGTGTGAAGGCCGTAGTCGTCACCAGCGACGACCCCACCGCATCCCAGCGCATCTCAGTATTTGCCATGAACCGCGATCCATGGCTGGTGGCTGTGCGCATGGTGAGCGAGGGGGTGGATATCCCGCGGCTTCGCGTGGGTGTGTTTGCCACCACCACAACCACTGAGCTGTTCTTCCGCCAGGCCGTCGGGCGCATCGTGCGCTGGGTGCCAGGTCATGACCGCCAGCCGTCCTACATGTTCATGCCCGATGACCCGCGCCTTCGTGCCCACGCCATGGGCATCGCGGAGGAGCGCCGGCACTTCCTGAAGAAGATGGGCGAGCACGATGACGGCGAGGCCGACGGACTCCTCGATGAGGTGCGCACGGCGCGCGAGGACGAGCAGATGTCGTTGTTCTCCGCGGTCTCGGCGACGCCCTCAGGTGAGGCCGTCGTGCACCGCGCCGACGAGCACCTGGGTCTGTTCGGGTCGCTTGATGACGAGGATCCTGAGGACGATGGATTCGATCTGCAGTTGATGGAGGCGCCGCACCTCGAGGTTGGTGCCCCCGACGCCTCGGGCCTCACCCCGGTACAGCGTCGCCGTATGCTTCGCGATGCCAACTCCGTAATCGTACGCGCCATCGCGGGTGCCGCAGGCATGACGCACGCGCAGGTCAACGGCGAGCTCAACCGCTTGAGCGGGGTCAAGAGCGTGAGCGAGGCAAGTGCCGATGAGTTGGACCAGCGGCGCGAGAAGGGCGCCCGATGGCTGGAGCGCATCGGCGCGCGGGCGGGGCGCCGCTAAGAGTCAGGCGGCCTGCTGGTGCAGATCGATGCGCACGCACGTGGTGCCATCGCCGCCGCCGCGGTCCACGGTGACCCTGTCAACCAGCTGACGCACGATCCAGAGACCACGACCGCGACGGGCGTGGGGACGGGGCGGGTGCTCCTGTACGGCCTCGCTCCAGTCGAAGCCGCCACCGGAGTCGCTCACCTTGATGTGGAGGCCCGCACCGGCGTCGGCCACCACATGAATGGGGGCAGCGCCATGCTCCTGCGCATTGGCGATCAGTTCGTCGATGGCGAGCGCCAGATCGTCGGCACGGTCGCCGAACCCGGCACGCTGCGCGAGGTCGTGCACCGCCGCTCTCACGGGGGCGATCTCCGAGGGGTCGGCGCCGATGGTCGCCTCGATGTGGTGCGAATCCGCAATCACGTTAACCCGACAATACGCCGCACACCCGGCATCGCCCTGCATGTGGTCACCGGTAACACTGGTTGGTGGCCTGCGTACCCGTGTGTGCGAGCGCGCCGTAGGCGAGGGCTACCATCGGACCTGTCCCGATCCGATGTCCTGGAGTACTCCGTGTCAGTGATTCACCCCAGCGTCCGTGCCCTCGCCGCGGGTGCCATCTTTCTGGCACTTCCCGCGTGCGCGTTTGCCCAGCAGGCGACGCCGCTGCCCGAGGGCACGATCCCCGTCGGCGTCTCCATCGCGGGGCTGGATGTCTCGGGGCTCGCGGCCACCGACGCGAAGGGGCTCGTGCTCAACACCATCGTCGCGCCGCACCGTGCCGCCATGCCGCTCACGTTCCATGGCCGTGCGCTGGAGATCGATCCGGATGCCGCGGGATATGCGGCCGATGTGGACGCGGCGGTCATTGCTGCCATGCAGGCGGTGCCCGCCCCCGGGACGATCACCAATATTCCCCTTGTCGAGACCATCAGTAAGTCAAAGCTGCGGGACGTCATCGAGTGGCGGGCGAGCCGGATCGATATCCCAGCCCGAGATGCCACCGTCACATTGAACCGTGCCTTTCGCCCGGTGGTGCGCAAGGCCACCTTCGGCCACACCGTTGACGTGTCACGGGCGGTGGCGCTTCTGGCTCCCGCCCTCGTCACGGCTCGCCCCGCCACCCCGTATGCGCTGCCCGAGACGCGGGTGGCCCCCGAGGTCACATCAATCGGGCCGGTGGTCGTAGTGACCCGGCAGAACTTCAAGCTGCGGCTCTATTCGGGGACCCGGCGCATCCGCACGTACCCGGTCGCGGTTGGCCAACCCGCCTATCCCACTCCCACGGGCAACTTTCGCGTGATCGAGAAGCAGATGAACCCCACCTGGTTCCCGCCCAGTTCGCCGTGGGCTGCTGGTTTGGGCCCCGTTCCTCCCGGCTCGAGCAATCCGCTGGGCACCCGCTGGATCGGCACCTCCGCCCCGGGCATCGGAATGCATGGCACCCCGAACCCGTCGTCGATCGGCTCGGCCGCATCGCATGGCTGTATCCGCATGTACATCGCGGATGTGGAGAACCTGTACCCACGTGTGCAGGTCGGTACCCCCGTCTTCATCCGCTGAACCGCGTCGCTCCGGGTGCTCACCCGCGGGCCACCTTACGGCGACTGGCGTTCCCTGGCGGCGAGTGCCCGCACGCGGGCCGCATCAACCGGGGGCATGAGTGCGCGGATGAGCGTGCCCTCGGGCCCGGCTTCCTGGGTGACCTCGCGTCCGGCGGAGTAGATGGCCGAGATGACGTCACCCCGGGAGTAGGGGACTTCGAGCACAACACGGTCCCATCGCGCGCGGGCCGTGGCGAGCAGCCGATCGCGCAGATCATCGAGGCCCTCACCCGAGATGGCAGAGGTGAAGATCGCGGTGGGGTACTGACGCCGAAGGGCGTCGAGGTCCTCAATGTCAAGGAGATCGCATTTGTTCATCACCTGCAGGTGCGGCACCTCGCCGGCACCGATCTCGTCGAGCACCTCCACCACGGCCTTCGCGCGGGCCTCGCGCCCCTCGTCGTCCTCTGACGCGTCGGCCACATGAAGGATGAGGTGGGCGTCACGTACCTCGTCGAGGGTGGAGCGGAATGACTCGACCAGCTGGTGGGGCAGGTGGCGGATAAAGCCGACGGTGTCGGACACCAGCACCTTCACGCCATCCTGTGAGAATGCGCGCGTGGTGGCGTCCAGCGTCTCGAACAGCGCGTTGTTCACGTCTACCTCGGCACCGGTGAGCGCATTCATGAGGCTCGACTTCCCGGCATTTGTGTAGCCGGCCAGCGCCACGCGCGTGACGGCCGAGGCCATGCGCTCCTCGCGCATGGTGTCGCGGCTTTTCGCCGCCTCCTGCAGACGCTTTCGCAGCACCCCCATGCGCTCGCGGATCATGCGCCGGTCCGATTCCAGCTGGCTCTCACCGGGGCCTCGTGTGCCCACACCGCCGCCGAGCCGCTCGAGGTGTTGCCACAGGCCCTCCTGGCGCGAGTACGAGTACTCCATCTGCGCCAGCTCCACCTGCAGCTTTCCCTCCGCCGACTTGGCATGCAGGGCGAAGATGTCGAGGATGATTCCGGTGCGGTCCACCACGCGCGTATTGAGCTTGTCCTCCAGATGCCGTTGCTGACCGGCTGCCAGGTCACCCTCAGCCACCACCACGTTGGGCTTGTGCTCCTTCACCCACTCCGACAGTTCCTCAAGCCGCCCCTTTCCCAGGTACAGGCGGGGATCAGGGCGCTCGCGGTGCTGCACGACGCGGTGGACGACGGTGGCCCCCGCGGTGCGCAGCAGTTCGCCCATCTCGGTGAGGCGATCCGCTTCCTCCACCGCGGAACAGTTGAGCGATGCGATGAGCACCGCCTTCTCCTCGACGTTGGTATCCAGCAGCAGGCGCCGGTCGGGTTCCTCATCACGCCATGCCCGCCCGCGATAGGTGCGCTGCAGGTCGCCGTCGAGGGGTGCGGATTGCTTACCCATTTGACGAGGTCCCCCGGCGATCCATCCCCGACGCAGTCTGGAACATCAGATCCATCTGGCGCAGTACTGCGGCGTCGTCAACCGGGCCGGTGGCACGGAGGAACAGCGACACACGACCGACCACCACGCTGAGTGCCCGCGCGTTGTCGGTCCGTGAACCCTGCGACCCGCCGTACTGCGATGGCGTCCACGGCGTGCCCTCAGGCACTACCGCATCGGCCACGGCACCGCCGAGTGATGCCGCCGCGCTCCCGTCATCCCACAGGCCGACCACTGCCACGAGCCTCGCGCCCTTCGGGCCGGTCCACTCGCGCGTGGCGCCCCGGAGGAAGCCCGCCTGCTCCAGATTGGTGGTGAGGGCCGAATCAGGGCGCCCGAGCTGCGCCGCGGTAAATCCCTGCGCGTCAACGGCGCGGATGGGGCCAGCGGGGGTGAGGCCTGGTCGGGTGGGGAGCACGCCCACGACGGTGGCGGGCTCCGCCACGCGGGTCTGCTGCTCCTGCTGCCCCCCCAGCGAACAGCCGGTGAGAACGATCCCGCACGTGGCCGCAAGGGCGGCCGAACTGAACCAACGCATAACGGGCGATCGCCGGAGGGTTTCCATAGTCACTCTTATACTTGCAGGCGCGCGGGGTGCGTCCCCGGACATCGCGTCACGACATGGAGGATCGATGACCACAGGTGCAATGACGGCCTGGAATTACACCAAGACGGCGTTACTCATGGCTGCGCTCACCGCCGTGCTCATTCTTCTCGGCGGTGTGATCGGCGGGGCATCGGGAATTCTCCTGATGGCCACCGTCGCGGTGGTCTTCAACTTTGCGATGTATTGGGGCAGCGGATCTATCGCTCTGAAGATGGCGCATGCTGTCCCTGTGTCGGCGGAACAGGCCCCGGAGCTTCACGCCATGATCGGCCGTCTGGCAGATCGCGCAGGCGTTCCGATGCCCGGCGTCTACATCACGCCCGACCAGCAGGCCAATGCGTTCGCCTGCGGACGCAATCCGCGGCACTCGGCCATCGCCGTGACCCAGGGCATTCAGCACCAGCTGACCATGCGCGAGTTGGAAGGAGTGCTTGCGCACGAGATGGCGCATATCCGCAATCGCGACATCCTTATCGCGAGCGTCGCGGCAATGGTGGCCGGGGCGATCGCGGCCATCGCCACGTGGCTCCAGTTCTCAATGCTGTTCGGGGGGGATGACGAAGGCGGGCTTGGGATCATCGGCACGCTTGCCGCAATGATCATCGCGCCAATCGCCGCCACAATCATCCAGTTGGCCATCTCCCGCCAGCGCGAATATCAGGCCGATCTCACGGGAGCCGAACTGCTGGGCGATCCCGAGCCGCTTGCGAGCGCCCTCGAGAACCTGCAACGCGGTGCCGAGCAAGTGCCCATGCAGGTCAATCCGGCAGCGGCGCCCATGTACATCGTCAACCCGCTTGCGGCACTGCATGGCCGTGGCACCTCGAAATTGTTCTCGACCCACCCGCCGATGGACGAGCGAATCCGACGCCTGCGCGCGCTCGCCCCGCTCCTGTCGGCCCGGCACCAGGAGGTAATCGCATGAGCATCAAGGAAGAGATTTCACGGCTGTTGAGCGACCCGACGGCTGCGCACAAGCGCCTGACCGAGTACTGCGTGGGCCAGCTCAAGCAGGGGCGTTCTCTGTCGGAAATCGTTGCTGATCCGTATGTGACCAACCGTCTCAACCCGATGCAGCGCTGCGCACTGATTGAGGAGCCCGAGATCGTGCATGCCGCGCAGGAGGAATCGCTGGACGACCTGCGATCGCACTTGGCGGAACTCGCAGGCGCATAAGGAAGTAGCATCGCTTCTGCCGGGTCATGTGTCACCCCTCGCGGGGCATGTCCCGGCCGATGCGTCCCGCATCGTCGTTCCGGGGCATGACCCGAGGTGCACGTCCCGCAGGTGGCGACCTTCTTCCAGCAAAATGAAACGGTCCTCGTGTTTGCGCACGGGGTCATTTTGTTTGCGCTCGGGTTTGCCGCGTGGCTTCAGCGCCGCCGCGCCACGCGGTTCACCCTCACATCTTCGCTGATCTGGCTTGCGTCATACGCATTTTTCGAGGCGCTGGTCATCTGGGGATTCGTGTTCATCCCCATCCAGTCCACCTATCTCGCGCCCGGCGTAATTCATGCGCTGGTGGTGCTGCGCGCCGTGCTGCAGTCAGTGGCGGTGGTCTTCCTGCTGCAGTTCGGGCTGCGGCTCGTGCCATGGACCCGGGAGCGCCTGCGGGCGTTCTCAATTGCCTCGGTCGTCGCGTGGGCCGCCATCATTATCTCCGCCACGGTTGCGGCGGGCAATCGCGGCTGGAACGTTCTCGAGTGGGAAGACACCACCGCAGCGTTGTCGCGGTATGTGTTTCTCATCCCGGGCGCTCTGCTGTCGGCATACGGCATGTGGCGGCAGCGCGATGAACTGACCCGGTCGGGCATGGTGGGAATCCGCCCGTACGCAGCGCTCGCAGCCGCCGCGCTACTGGTCTATGCAGTGGTGGGCGGGGTCATCGTGGAGCCTGCGCCGTGGGCGCCGGGGGGGCTCGCGAATGAGTCGGGCTGGTTCGCCACCACCGGCCTGCCGCTTGCGGTGCTGCGTGGCCTGGTGGCCCTCGCGCTGCTCCTTGCGGTCATCAAACTGCTCGACATCTTTGAGGTGGAGGCCAAGCAGCAGATCGAAACGCTCGACCGCGCCCGGCTGGTGGCCGAGGAGCGCGCGCGATTCGGCCGCGACCTTCACGACGGCACTATCCAGTCGATCTACGCGTCCGGGCTGCATCTCGAGGCCGTCGCGCTCAATACCGATGATGCCGACACCCGCGAGGAGATGCGTCGGGTCGTGGGAAGCCTGAACGCCACCATCGACGGTTTACGTGGGTACATCCGCGGCCTTCAGGCTCCTGACGGCGGTCCGGCCGGTATCGCATCAGACCTCGATCGCATCGTGCACGACTTTGTCGACGACTCGCACGTGGAGGTGACCTTTCGGGTGACGGGCCAGGAGTCGTGCGGGCCCCTGCCCGAGGATGCCGGTCAGCACCTAGCCCACATCCTGCGCGAATCGCTGGCGAATGCCGCCCGCCATGCCGGTCCGTGCACCGTGAGCGTGCGGCTCACCTTCCGGCCGGACGAGATCAATCTGGTTGTCGCGGACACTGGACACGGCATTCGTGATGAGATCGCCGGTGAGGTGGCCCCGGGCCATGGCAACGGACTGAGAAACATGTATGAACGCGCCCGGTGGCTTGGAGGCCGTATCGTGATCGAGTCGGGGCCGTCTGGCGGCACCCGGGTCGTGCTGGCAGTACCGCTGGATGATGTCGAGTCAACCGAGATGCCCGCCACCAGGCAGGGCATCGCGACCGAGGTGATGAGCTGATGAGCGCGATTCCGAGCCCCACCGATCCGATTCGGGTCCTGATCGTCGACGACCACCACGTGGTGCGCCTTGGTCTCAGGTCGCTGCTCTCTCACACCAGCGGGTTCCGCGTGGTGGGCGAGGCCGGGTCTGTGGCCGAGGCCGTACAGATGGCCGCGCAGCTCACGCCCCATGTGGTGCTGATGGATATTCGCCTTCCGGATGGCTCCGGCGTGGACGCCTGCCGCAAGATCAAGAAGGAGAATGATGAGATCAGCGTCGTCATGCTCACTTCGTACTCCGACGAGGAGGCCATCGTGGGCGCCGTGATGGCCGGTGCATCCGGCTACCTGCTGAAGCAGGCCGACGCCGAGCGCCTCACTCAGGCCATTCGTGATGCCGCGTCGGGTGCATCCACGCTCGACCCCCGCGCCACCGGGGCGCTCCTCTCGCAGTTCAGGGAGCTTTCCGCCAAGCAGGCCGAGGCCGAACTGGCGGGGCTCACCGATCGCGAGCGCCGCATGCTCACCCTCATCGCCGAGGGCTACACCAACCGTGCCATCGGCGAGGTGCTGCACCTCTCCGAGAAGACGGTGCGCAATCACGTGTCGCAGCTGCTTCGTAAGCTCGGATTCCAGCGCCGCTCGCAGGCCGCTGCGTGGGCTGGCGAGCGGCGCCTCGAGCTGCCCCCCGAGTGACGTCCTCGGGCGGCTCACCCGGCTAGCTGTTCTTGCTCATCCACTCCCGAAGCTTGTCGAACTGCGCGGACTGTTCACGCAGCTTGTTGATCTCCACATCCTGTGCACGCAGCAGATCGCCCAGATCCTTGACGGCCGACTCCAAGCGGGCGAGGATTACGGCGGTGGCGTCGGCGCTGCGGGATCCAACTGGCTGGCCGGGTCCACGCTTGGCGCGGGAGGCCACCGTGCCCCGCTTGCGGGCGATGCGGTAGTAGTTGGCGGCCACGGTTCCCGCGCGACGGCCGGTGCGCTCAGAGATGCGTTCGAATGCGTCGCTTCGGGTCATGGTGCCGCCGGCGGTCATGCGCTCCACTTCGGCAAAGATGCCCTCGGCGATTCCGCCACGGGGTGTCTCGGCTACCGGCACCGGCACCGGGGGCGGGGTCTGGGGCTTCGGTGTGCCGCCGAATGGCGGGTTGCCGTGGGACTGCTGATCCATCAGTGAACTCCCGGGTGATCCGCAGATATGTGAGATACATATAAACGCGGAGTGTGACTGCATCGTATGACACATCGACTGACATACATGTTGCATGTTCAGCTATGTGTTAGGCAGGGAAGATGGCCATCACGGCCGTGAAGCCGTGAAGGTGGGTACGGCCACACACCGGCCCGATCTCGCCATTGCAGAAGAGGCCACTCAGCGGGATTTCACCGAACACGTGCGCGGTTGCGAGCGCGTCGTGGTGCGGATCGGGGAACAAACGGGTGCCGCGTCCGTTGCACGAAAAGAGCAGTACCCCTCCTGGTGCACCTGCGGTCGTGACACGCGCGGCGGCCAGTGCGGCGCGGAGGTCTGCATCCGCCGAGAGGTGGTCGCGTGCCTGCAGACGCATCACCTGCCCCACCCGCACATGCTCACCCACGGCGATCGCGCCGGTACCGGGGTCGCCACCCATCATGCCGCGGATGAGGAAGTCGCCCTGCTCGTATTCGGGGCGGTTCTCATCGATGACGATGCCGGCAAGCACTCCGTCTTCCACCAGGCGACGCTCATCTGCCGGAAGGGCCTCGATGACCTCGCGCACACGCTCGAGTGCGGGGCGACCTGCGAGTTGCCTGATGACTCCCTCGCCCCCGTCGGTGATGGTCATTTCGGGGCCAACCGGGCGGCAGCCCTGCGACACGAGGGGCGTGACGCCGGAGAGCGCAACCCCCACCGCGCCGGAGTGGGTCACCCTCTGGTTGAGGATGAGGCGGTGCTCTCCTGGGGCCTGACCACCCGAGGCCATTCCTCCGGTCACCTCACGTGCCATTCCTCCGCCATCCGGTCCGGCAAGCGCGTCGGGTGGGAAGCTGAACGGATCGGCCAGCAGGATCACCGTCTGGTCTCCTTGCAGATCGGGGGGTGCGGAGGGGTCGATGGCAGGCGGCCAGCCCACCATCACCGGCCCCCCATCGGGTGCCTGCCCCGGATCGAGGATGAATGAGTCAATGGCGGTATCGGGGAGTGACGCCGCCCAGAGGGTCAGTGCGGGTCCGTGCTCAATTTCGCGGGCGGTGCCGATGACCCCCTCCGCGGTGCAGCCGATCAGGTTCGCTGGCCCGAGCCCGACGCCGATGACGGATGCGATGCCGGCGGCATCGGCCATGAGATCGGGGGTGGCAAAGACCACGGCGAGGTCGGGCGTGGCGCCACTGAGGCCCGCGCGCACTGCGGCAACGGCCTCGGTGGCCGCAGTGCGTCCGGTCTCCCGCGTGCTGATGGCAGATGCAAAGGTATTCATGACTCCAAGTGTCGCCTATTGCAGATGGATGAGGACCCGGGTCGGGACATGGCGCCGCGGGATTCCCCCATATGTGGGACCACCCCTTGACATGGCGGGCCCGCACTGGTCTGGTTCACGGGTATGGAATGCATGTCGGGCACTCGCGCGGGACGGCTTCTCCGATGAATCGCCGCATGACCCGCGGCCGTCGGCTTCTGCTGGGGGTCGTCGCGACACTCGGGGTGCTCACCTGGCTAATCGCCGTCCTCACCTGGACATCATTCGGCCGGGTGACGGAATCCGGTGGCTTCGCGGATGTCACCGTGGAAACGATCCAGAGCCCTGCGGGTCTCACCGGCACGGCTGATGCCGTTGTGACCGTCGTCGATGCATACGCCATCGGCAAGGGCAGCTCGCTCTCGGTGGCTGGAGAGTCCACCTTGCGTGGTGCGGTGCAGTCACTGCTCTCGCAGCCGGACATCGGCACACTGCTCGTACCCGCGATTGATCAGGCCCGGACCCGTTTTGAGGACCGCCCAGACGGTGGCGTCACGATCAATCTGGGCGCCGTGCGTGAACGCCTCGTCACCGCGCTCGATGCGACCGCACCGCAACTCGCTTCGCAGATCCCCCCCGCCAGGGACCTCACCGTCACCGTCACCCCGGAGCAGGTCCCGTCCGGCGTCTCGACCGCTGCCGGTGCCCTGAACACACTTCGCCTGCTGCCCCTGTGGCTGGCCATCGCCACGATTGTGCTGCTCGGTATCGGGGTGCTCGTGACCGACGATCGCGCACGGATGGCGCGCCGTCTCGGCATCGCCTTTATCGCGGTGGGCATCGTGCCGATTCTGCTGCGCCTCATCGTGCCTCCGATTGTGGGGGGCGCCGTTGGCGAGGGGAACGCCGGTGACATTGCGACGGCCGCCACGGTGGCGACGGTGGCCAACTGGTGGATCGCCCTGATCGTCACAGTGGTGATCGGTGTCGCGATGCTGGTCACCGGAATGCTGCTGCGCAGACCAGCGCGTGCGCGCCGGGTCCCGATCGTTCTCGGCCGCTAAGCCGCGCCAGCGTCCAGCGGGTCCAGCGGGTCAAGAAGGGCATGGGCCTCGAGGCCACGGCCTCCCGGTACCATCACGTCACGCGGTCCCCCGGCCAGCATGTCCGGTACATCGAACCCGGCGTTCCTCAGTAGGAACGAGGGGATTCCGGCATTGGCCAGCATGCCCTGAAGCATCTCGCCCTCGGCCTGGTTGGCAACGATGGCCACCCGCACCCATTCGGGCTGGCGCTCCGAGCGCGGCCGTCGCCGGAAGAGCGCGCTCATGCCGGGGCCGCTTCCGCCGGCACGGCGCTACGGGGCACAGGCGGGGGCGGCAGGCCCAGTGAGGCCATGCGGATGAGCAGTGCACCCGCGGCGAAACCAGCCACGTGTGCCCAGTAGGCGGTTCCTGTCTCGGCGCCTCCGAGCGCCGCAACCAGCTGGTAGCCGAACCAGGCGACCAGCAGGATCCACGCGGGCAGCCTCAGCGGAATGATGATGACGAGTGCCCAGACGCGCGCGGATGGGAACAGCACGATGTACGCCCCCAGTACTGCGGCCACCATGCCCGACCCGCCGATGATCGGGTTGGTGGATGTTGACGAGGCGAGCGCCTGCACCACGAGCGCCAGCGATCCGCAGGCGAGCACGAACGGCAGGAATCGCACGCGTCCGAGCCGAGCCTCAACGGACGCACCGAAGACCCACATAAACAGCACGTTGCCGAGAATGTGCCACCACGAGGCATGCAGGAATTGTGCCGTAACGACCTCAATCCATCCCTGATGGTCTGCATTGATTAGGGCGCAGGGGTCGGTGCTGGAGCCCGTGCCATGGATGAGGTTCTCGGGCACCACGCCCCAGCGGCAGTCAAGCGCCTGGCTCGAATCGGCGATGTTGCCGTCGTCGGGGCGCAGTAGCTGCGCGATCCACATCGCCACCCAGACGGCGATGATGAACATGGTGAGAACCGGTGCCCGGCGGTTCGGGACGTCGTCGGCGAGGGGCAGCATCGTCCCGCCAGGCCTCCTAGCCCAGCAAGTGCATCAGGAGCGCGGCCTGCACGTACAGGCGGTTCTCCGCCTCGTCCCAGATCGCACTCTGCGGGCCGTGGTACACCGACCGGGTGATCTCCAGGCCATCGTGTGCCGGGAGCGGATGGAGGGCAAGGCAGTCAGGTGCGGCGGCCTCCATGAGTGCGTCATTCACCTGATACGGAGTGAACACAGCGATTCGCTGGGCCTCTTCAGCCACGTCGTCACCCATTGACACCCATACATCGGTATAGATCGCCCGGGCATCGGTGACTGCCTCACGGGGGTCCTCCATCGCGCGCACGAAGCCACCATGCTCGCGTGCGATGGCATCGCACGTGGCCACCACTTCGGGGTCGGGCATGTATCCCGCCGGGCAGCCGGCCACGATCTCCATACCCATCTGTGCACCCACCACCATCAGCGAATGGCAGCAATTGTTGCCATCGCCCACGTAGGCGGCACGGATGCCACGCGGGTCGCCAAAGCGCTCGCGGATGGTCATGACGTCAGCCAGACCCTGACATGGATGATGGGCGTGGGTAAGGGCGTTGATCACCGGCACATCTGCATGCTCGGCCAGCTCCATCACCTTGCCGTGGTCCACCGTGCGGATGACGATGGCGTCAACGAATCGCGAGAGCACCTTGGCCGTGTCCTCGATGGTCTCGCCGCGCCCAAGCTGCATGTCGCGGCCGGCCAGCACGACCGGGTGCGCCCCCAGGCGTGCGATACCCACCTCAAACGACACACGGGTTCGCGTGGAGGGCTGCTCGAAGATCATTGCGATGCTTTTCCCAGCAAGCGCTGCCGGCCACTGCGGTGTGGCCTTCAATTGGTCGGCCAGGTTGAGCACGCCCCTGATCGCATCCGCGGGGTGATGCATGAGGGAGAGCACTGAGCGGCCCTGGATGGCGGGGTGGGGCGTCATGTTCGTCACGTGTGCAGCGTATCGCGCCGACCCCGGGCGGCAGTGGCATGTGATGCGCCACCATCCCCCGACGGCTCTCAATGAATGGAGCAGGTGTGGGCGTGGGATGGTGGGTGCTCATCGGTATTGCCGCGGCGCTTTTGCTGCTGGTGCTCTACGACGTGCTCCAACGACGCCACCCCGTGCTTCATAACTGGCCGATCATCGGCCACCTCCGGTACATCCTTGAGGCATTTGGTCCGGAACTGCGGCAGTACATCGTCACCAGCAACGACGATGAGCGGCCCTTCAACCGAAATCAGCGGCGTTGGATCTATGCGACGTCGAAGGGCGAGAACAGCGCATTCTCATTCGGCTCTGACGCCGTTTTCGAGAGGTCACCGGGCTACATCCTCATCAGTCCCACCGCATTTCCCGCCCCGCCCCCTGTGGCCGGGGATCCTGATGACTGGCCACTGGCGTCGGCGAAGGTGCTCGGCGGGCCGCGTATGCGGCCCGGGGCCTTCCGCCCCCCGTCGGTTGTGAACGTGTCGGGCATGTCGTTCGGTGCGCTGTCGGCAACGGCAGTGCGTGCCATGAACGAAGGCGCGCACCTGGCCGGGTGCCTGCACAACACGGGCGAGGGGGGGATCTCACCCCACCATCTCCACGGCGGCGACCTGGTGATGCAGTTGGGCACGGGGTGGTTCGGCGCGCGCGACGAGCGGGGACGACTGAGTATTCCGCACCTGCTCGAGTCCATTGATGGTCACCCCGTCCGGGCGATTGAACTGAAGTTGAGCCAGGGGGCCAAGCCCGGGCTCGGGGGCTTGCTCCCAGCGCACAAGGTGACCCCCGAGATCGCACGCATCCGCGGTGTGCCGGCGGGTGTGGACTGCGCGAGCCCATCGGTGAATCCCGACTTCCATGATGCCGACGGCATGCTGGACGCGGTGGAGCGCATCGCCGAGGCCACCGGGCTGCCGGTGGGCATCAAGTCGGCTGTCGGGATGCCGGGTTTCTGGGATGACCTCGCACGCCTCATGGAGTCGGGTACTCGCGGCGTGGACTTCATCACCATCGATGGCGGCGAGGGCGGCACGGGGGCCGGCCCGCTGGCATTCGTGGATCACGTGGCGCTCCCCTACCGCCTCGCGCAGGGGCGTGCCTATCGCGCACTCGCCGAGCGCGGGCTCCAGCATCGCGTCACATGGATCGGCTCGGGGCGTCTGGGTCTGCCCGAGCAGGCGATGATGGCATTCGCGCTCGGTGCCGACATCATCAACGTGGGACGCGAGGCCATGATGTCGGTGGGTTGCATTCAGGCGCAGCGG
>CAJAPZ010000071.1 GCA_903943955.1 uncultured Actinomycetes bacterium | reverse complement strand
TCGCACGCCGGCCCCGCCCCGGCATGGCCATTGACGGCGGCGCCATGGTGCGCATCTTCGACAGTCTCGGGTGGGGCTGGGGTGGGCGCTGGAGCGGAACAAAGGACTACCAGCACTTCTCCACCACGGGTCGCTAGCCCTCCATCGACCAGCGACAGCGACACCCTGGAAGTCACAGGACGAGCCATCCTTTGCTAATTTGCAGTCCCCTTCCCCTCGAAGCGAGGCACCGTGAATTCCGTCCGCCGCTTTACCGTCATCGCCGCTGCCACGGGGCTCGCAGTGCTCGGCGCGATCGCAGGGAGTGCATCCGCCGCCATTCCCACTTCCACCGCCGGTCAAACCGAGCAGGCAACCTCCTCCCGCGGCCTTGATCAGGCAAGCGGCACCAGCTGGGGTTGGAGCAACACGACCTTCGGTGTCGCCGGTCGGCCATACATCAAGGCGCTGTCGGTCTCGAACGATGGCGGGGCGACCTTCACCGACCTCGTCGTCGCAGACTCCGCAACGGCGGGGAACGGCTGGGCACCGACCGCCGCCAGCATCGGTGGGCAGGTCAGTGACGTCTACGCCTTCATCACCCCGACGAACGGGTGCAAAGTCGGCCAAGAACCCGGTGGGTTCTGCTACGCACAGCCGAACCGCGTCGGTATTTCGCTGATGCGCTACACCGGTGTCGGGTGGGATCAGAACTTCACGACCGGGGCCTCAACAAACCCGGCCATCACGGAGAACTCCGTGATCGATCTGGCCGTCGGCTTCCACTCCGAGTACTCCACGCTTCGCTGGTCGTGGGTCAACGGTGTTCCGAGCTACTGGCAGACCACCGTGTCTCCCTCTGCAGATGGCGTTGCCCGCATCCGGTACTCACCCAAAACAATGCCGTTCATGACCGGGGGTGGCGGCTGTTCGCAGATCCCGGTGAATACCTGCGACATCGCGCAGGCTGACAGCGAGCAACTGGAGGCTGCGCTCCTGCTCTCGATGGACAACACGCTTGACGCGTCGCTGTCGGGAGCGCTGTTCGGCACGACATCGGCGTTCATCGGTTCACTTGAGGCACAGATCGTGCAGGGGCAGGCACCTGTGCTCACATACGGAGTCGCCGCGCCGCACAACTTCGCGAATGGCACGCTCCGCAATGGCACCTTCTATGCATTCCTGCCACAGGCAGTGCTGACGCTCTTCGGCACATCCGTGGCCGGATTCGACCCCGCCATCCTCTCCGTCACCCGCACAGGCGGGGACGGTACGTTCACGCCTGCCTGGGCGTCGTGGACCGCGGGCGCAAATGGCATGGACGGTCAGTTCCTGACCATCTCGAACATCTCGTTCTCGGCGCCGAGGTTCGTCGTGCAGCGCCGGGGGTCCGAGAGCAGTGCCGGCGGAGGGGGCACCACCGTCAAGAGGGGGGCCGCAATTAAGGTGGGGAAGAAGGCGACCCTGAAGCAGATCGCCGGTCTCCTCAAGATGAGCACCAAGGGCGTGAAGATGTCGGCCAAGGTCACGACGCCGAAGATCTGCAAGGTCGTCGGCCAGTCGGTCAAGGGCCTGAAGGTCGGCACCTGCAAGGGCACGCTGACGACCACACGCAAGAACGGCAAGCCCATCAAGAAGCGCTTCGCGATCGCCGTCACCAAGGCGGGATAGCGCCTGGGGCCTGTGGCGCACCACCCGTGCGCCACAGGCCGATCTCATACGTCATCGAGCCGGTGGCCAAGGCCGCCGCCGATGTCCGGGCGGATGACATCGATGAGATGTCATCGTAACTTCAGGTATCCCGGCCCAGACACGACATCAAGAAGGCACGCCAATGCCCGCTGAGTTCGACGCAACCACCACTCTCCAGCAGTACGCGCACCCCGAGCGCCTTGTCACCACTGCGTGGCTTGAGGCCAATCTGGGCACACCGGGGCTGGTGGTGGCCGAGAGTGACGAGGACGTGCTGCTGTACGACACCGGGCACATCCCGGGTGCCGTCAAGATCGACTGGCACACCGACCTGAACGACCCGCTCACGCGCGACTACGTGGACGCCGATGCCTTCGCCGCGCTCATGCGCGCCAAGGGCATCACCCCCGACACCACCATCGTCTTCTACGGCGACCAGAACAACTGGTGGGCCGCCTACGCCCTGTGGGTCACATCGCTGTTCGGCCATGCCGACGTGCGGCTGCTCGACGGAGGTCGGAAGAAGTGGATCGACGAAGGCCGTGCCGTAACCACCGACATCCCCGCACCGGCTGACACCGACTACCCCGTGACCCAGCGCGACGACAGCGTCATCCGTGCCTACCGCGAGCAGGTGCTCGCGCACATCGGCAACGGGCCGCTGGTTGACGTGCGCTCCCCCGCCGAGTTCACGGGTGAGCTTCTGCACATGGCCGACTACCCACAGGAGGGCGCAATTCGGGGCGGACACATCCCCACGGCGCACAGCGTGCCATGGCGCCGTGCCGCCGACGAGACCGACGGCACGTTCTTGCCCGTGGACCAGCTCAGAGCGATCTACGAGGACGAGATCGGCCTCACCCCGCAGGATGACGTCATTGCCTACTGCCGCATCGGCGAGCGATCCAGCCACACGTGGTTTGTGCTCACCCACCTGCTGGGATTTGAAAACGTGCGCAATTACGACGGCTCGTGGGTGGAGTGGGGCAACGCCGTGCGCGTGCCCATCGAGAAGCCCTAGCCCGTCGCACCACGATGAGAGACGCGCTGCACGAGATCGTCGAGGAGTTCGCCGACACGCCCAAGGAGCTGCGCCTGCCGCTGCTCCTTCAGTTCGCCGACGCGCTGCCACCGCTGCCTCAGCGCCTCCTCGACGATCGCGACGCAATGGAACCGGTGGAGGAGTGCACGGCTCCGCTGTTTCTTGCAGTGGAAGTGGAGCCCGGCCAGCCGGTGCGGCTGTTCTTTGACGCGCCGCGCGAGGCCCCCACATCACGTGGATTCGCATCGGTGCTGCATGCCGGGCTCGATGGGGGCACGCCCGACGAGATCCTCTCCACCCCCAACGACTTCTACCTGTCCATGGGGCTCGATGACCTGGTGTCGCCGCTTCGCATGCGCGGCATGTCGGGCATGCTCGCGCGTGTAAAGCGGCGCGTGGCCGCAGGTATGTCCGCCTAGCGGGTCAGCCGGCGGCGGGAGCCGGCTTCAGCACCCCCGCCGATACCTGCTGCACGGTGGCCGGGTACGTGGCCTCACGGCTGTTGCCGGGGAACCTGATGGTGCCAAGCACCGTCTTCGCGCTGTGCATTCGCACAAGCCCGCGCTGCACCGCCCGCGCAGATGTGCCGTTGCCGGTGGCGACCGCCGCGCGCAGCACCTGAACGCCCGCGTAGGCCTGCGCGGCAAAGGCATCTGCCTGATCGCCCGGGTACTTGCGCGCGTAGGCCGTTACGAATGCCCGGCTCGCGGCATCCCTCTTTGCCGGATTCCATGACGCACTGACGATGAGGCCGTTGGCGTTGGCACCCGACGCGGCGATTACCGTCGGCGTGTTGTAGCCGTTGCCCCCCACCTTGACACCGGTGAAGTCGCTTGATGCTGCGAGCAGATTGATGGCATCGGTATCGCGCGCGGCAAAGAAGATGGCCTGCGGCAGTG
>CAJAPZ010000070.1 GCA_903943955.1 uncultured Actinomycetes bacterium | reverse complement strand
CTGCCTGTACTCGTGCCCCATGTGGCAGAACGTGGGTGGGCAGGCATACGGATCGCCCTACTCAGGGCCCATCGGCGCAATCATCACACCCCTTCTCGAAGGCCCCTCGTCGCCCGGGTCGCGCGACCTGCCATTTATGTCGACGCTCTGCGGCGCATGCGGCGACGCCTGCCCTGTGGGGATCCCACTGCCCGATCTGCTCGTGCGCGCCCGCGCCCGGTCATCGTCGCCCGCAAAACGCAAGGCCGGCCTGGCATTTCGCGTATGGAGCCTGCTCTGGCGGCGCGGCGTCACCTACCGCCTGACCATGATCGGCTGGCGGCTGGGGCTCCGGTTTCGGGGTCGCGGCGGATGGGTACAGCGCCTGCCCGGTCCGGGGTCGGGCTGGACCAAGGTTCGTGACATGCCAAGCAAGTGGCCCCCACGCCGGTGAGCACCCCGATTGAGCAGATGGTGCAGTCACTCGCCCGCCGCAAGGCCACCGTCGAGATGGCGAGGCCCGGTGACGCAGGGCGGGCCGCCGCAGGGTGGATGGCCGACCAGGGGATTGTTCGCGCCGTGCTGGCTGACGACCCGGTGGTGGATGCCATCGGCCTCGAACCTGCGCTTTGGGCGGCGGGCATCGACGTCGTGCGCTGGCCCGTGGCCATGGGGCGGCGCGAGGTGCTGGGGCTTGAGGGCCCAGAAGACGTATGCGGCGTGACCGTGCCCACACTGGCCGTGGCTGAGCGCGGCACGCTTGTGCTTGAGGCGTCGGTGGGCCACGGCCGGGGGCTCGACGTGACCAACCGCCATCACGTGTCGCTGCTCATGGCCGATCGCGTGGTCGAAACCCTGGGCGAGGCGCTGGCCCAGACCTTCGCCGATGGCCGTCCGGTGCCGTCGGCAGTCAGCCTCGTGTCGGGTCCCAGCCGGAGCAGCGACATCGAGAAGATCTCCACGTTGGGCGCGCACGGAGCGCTCACCGAGCACGTGGTCATCATCACGCCGTAAGGGCGTGGGGCCTAGCTTCGGCCCCTGCGGGCATTTGCCCTGGAGAGCTCGCGTGACATCTCCTTGTCCTTGATGGCCACGCGCTTGTCGTACTGCGTGCGCCCACGGCCAAGGCCCAGTTCGATCTTCGCGCGGCCTTCGTCGTTGAAGTACATGCGCAGCGGGATGAGGGTGACCCCGCGCTCGGCGAGCCTGCCCGAGATCTTGTCGATCTCACGGCGATGCAGCAGCAGCCGGCGGGTGCGCTGGGGATCGTGCCCGCGACCACCGGCCGGGCCGTAGTCGGAGATGTGGGCACCCACGAGGAACACCTCGTTGTTGATCACCTGGGCGTAGGCCTCGCGGATCATGGCGCCGCTCTCGCGCAGACCCTTTACCTCGCTGCCGGCGAGTGAGATTCCCGCCTCGTAGCGATCGAGGATCTCGTACTCGTGCAGCGCCTTGCGGTTCTGCGCGATGTCGCGACGTGTCGGCGGGGTGGACCCGCCCTTCGTGGTTGCCTTCTTGCCCATCGCGCCGATCCTATCGGCCCCGCGGCGCGCGGCGGCCCCGGCGCGACCCGCGATCGCGATCTCGCTGCTCGGGGTCTCGGATGGTGCGCGGCCCCGGGCGATCGGCGGGCTCAAGCGTGACGCGCCCCCGAAGCGGCTCGATGTCGTGCACGCGCACCTGCACCGAGTCGCCCAGTCGAATGCGCTTGCCGGTCTCATTGCCTGTGGCCTGCACGCCGTCGGGCTCGGGCACCCAGTGGTCGTCGGGCATGCGCCGAAAGGGCATAAAGCCGTCGTACGCATCGCCAAACGAGATAAACAGCCCCGACTGCCCGATGCCCGTGACCTCACCATCGCGGGGGCGGTCCCACTGCTCGTCGCCCCGCATCTCATCAGCCAGGAGGTAGGCCAGGCACATGCGGTCGGCACGGCGTTCCAGATCGGTGGCCTTACGCTCGCGCTCTGACGACTCGCGTGACACCTCAGGCAGCATTACGGCATCGGGAGCGGATTCCCCCAACCCGAGCGCATATACCAGCGCCCGGTGCACCACCAGGTCGGGGTAGCGGCGGATGGGTGATGTGAAGTGCAGGTACGCCGCGCTGGCGAGCCCGGAGTGGCTGGTGGCATCCGGCCGGTACACAGCCCGCTGCAGCGAGCGGAGCACCATGTACGGAAGTGTCCGCCCGCCCTTGCCCGTGCGCTCGACATACAGGCGGGTTGCGTGCGCGGCCACACCCGCGGCTTCGCGGCGCTGGTCGGCGGTGAGCATTCCCTCAGCCAGCGGCGGCACCGGAATACCGAGCACCTCAAGACGGGTCCACAGTTCCTCAATTGCCATCTGCTCGGGATCACCGTGCACGCGGAAGATGGTGGGCACCT
This sequence comes from uncultured Actinomycetes bacterium, assembly GCA_903943955.1. Classification (GTDB taxonomy): domain Bacteria; phylum Actinomycetota; class Thermoleophilia; order Miltoncostaeales; family Miltoncostaeaceae; genus SYFI01. Next base: position 16,522 of record CAJAPZ010000070.1, on the reverse strand, counting down.
TGCGGTTGATGAGGAAGCGGGCCACCGCCTCGTTCGCCGCGATCATGCACTCCTCGATGAGCGAGTGGGCATCGGTCTGGCGCTCCACCTCGATCGAGGCGATCCGACCCTCCTCAAAGTGAAACCGAGGCTCGGTGGTGGCAACGTCGAGCGCTCCACGGCGCATCCTGCGGGCCCGTAACGACCGGGCCAGGTCCATGGCCAGCCGGACGTCATCCTCCATCACCCCGTCGCCCAGATCGGCCCTGCCCTCCAGCAGGGCGTCGACCTCGGGGTAGGTGAGCCTGCGGTCCGACTTGATGAGCGAGCGCTGGAAGGCCTCACCAGTGACGGTGCCATCGGGCATCACCAGCATCTCGGCGGTGAGCGCCTTTCGATCAACGCCGGGACGGAGCGAGCACACATCGTTTGAGAGGCGCTCGGGGAGCATGGGGTCAACCGTGCCGGGCAGGTAGGTGCTGCACGCACGGCGTTCGGCCTCGTGGTCAACGGCGCCGCCTGCTTTGACGAAGCTGCTCACATCGGCGATGTGCACCCACAGGCGGATTCCCTCGCCATCGCGTGCCACTGCGATGGCGTCGTCGTGGTCCTTGGCACCCTCCGGGTCGATGGTGATGACCCGCTGGTCGCGCATGTCGCGGCGGTCCGGTTCCATCGTCTCGGCCCCACGGGCGGCCTGGTCGGCCTCATCGCGCACCTTGGCGCCAAACCCATGGCCCAGATCCTCGTGCGCCACCAGGGCCCTGATGGCGGCCCCGGGCAGGCGGGACGGACCATGAATGGCCACCACCTCTGCCCCACCACCCTTGAGGCGCGCGGTCACCAGATCGCCCATGCGGGCGTCTTTTCGGCGCGCCTTCAGCAGCGCAACCTCAGGCCCGGCCTCAAATGCCGGGCGCAGTGCCATGCCGCGGCCATGCGGCACCAGCTCGGCGACAAACGACGCTCCGGTGCGGCCGCGGGTCACGAGCTAGGCCTTTCCGGTGCAGGCGTGCCCGAGCGCCACCGAAAGCGCCTCGTCGGCGCCTGTACGCGGATCATCAACAGCACGAACGTCTGGCTGCACGCCCTTCTTGCCGATGTCGGTCCCCTTGGGGGTGACGTAGCCAGCGAACGTCACCTTTACCGCGCCACCATCGGTGGTGGGGATGGTCACCTGCACCTCCGACTTACCGAAGGTGGGAGTTCCCACCACGAGTGCGCGGCCATTGTCCTTGAGGGCCCCGGTGACGATCTCCGAAGCGCTTGCGCTCTTGCGGTCCACCAGCACGGTGACGGGGATGCTGGCCGGAATGGGATCGCCATCGGCCTTCATCACCTCTTCGGGCGAGGTACGGCCCTTTATGGACACCACAACCTCGCCGGGCTTCAGGAAGTTGCCCGCAACCGCCACGGCCTCGTCCAGGAGCCCGCCCGGGTCGCCACGCAGATCGAGGATGACCGCGGTGGCGCCCTTCGCACGGAGTGCCGCCACCTCGTCGGCAACCGCCTCCCCCGCACCCTGGTCAAAGCGGTCAAGCGAAACCACTGCGACCTTGCAACCATCGGGAGCGGTCACCAGTTTGCCCTCGACGAGCGGCACCGTCACGTCGCCGCGGGTCACCTTCACGGTGCGCTTTGCCCCGTCAGGGCCGGTGACGCCAAGGGTCACCACGGTGCCGGGCTTACCGCCAATAGCAAGCACGCTCCTCTCCTGGCCGCGTCGGGCCACCGGGATGCCCCCGACGGAGGTGATGACATCACCCTTCACCAAACCCGCGGTGTCGGCAGGGCTTCCGGGGAACACCTCGCGGATGGCGATTCCAGCCTTGGCCGGCTTCGCCCGGATGCCGATGCCGGTGTATGTGCCCTCTGAGGCCCGCTTGAGGTCGCGGTACTGATCTGGCGTCAAGTACCGGGTCCAGCGGTTGCCCAGCGACGCGGCGATGGCAGCAGCACCGATTTGTTCGAGCTTGCCGCGGTCCACCTCTCCCCGGTAGCGGTCGGAAAGAACGTTCAGCACCTGATCGGGAAGCGACCCGGTGGAGCCGCCCACCAGCAGGTTGCGAGCGCCGGCTGGTAGTTGATCAAGCCCCGACTGCCGGGGATGGCCGCCCACGAGCACCCCCGCAACGAAGAATACGAGAGCCATCACCGCGACGCCAACGACGTACGCGGCGCCGCGGCGCGGGGGCTGGTGGGGTGCTGACACGGGGCGAATCCTAGGCCGGGCACCGGGTGCCCGCGGTCCGGCCGGTCGCGGGGCGGCGGCGCTCGCAGGCGCCGCCGCACGCGCCGATCAGATACGCAGGAAGCGGCGCAGCGTAATGCCGCTGCCCACGGCGCCGAGTAGGGCGCCGGCTCCCACCAGTACGACGGTGAGGAGCGGGAAGGCGATTGCCTCACCGGCGGATCCGGTCTTGGTGAGGGCGGTGTCGGCACCAGATGCCCAGGCATCCACCACTCCCACCTTGATGCCCCACAGCATGGCCACGGCCACCACGGCCCCCACGAGCCCGCAGATGACTCCCTCGATCATGAAGGGCCACCTGATGAACCAGTTGGTGGCGCCGACAAGGCGCATCACCTCCACCTCACGCCGTCTGGCAAAGATGGAGAGTCTGATGGTGTTGCCGATTAACAGGACCGCTGCCACCAGAAGGATGCCGATGAGCGCGAATCCCGCCCACTGCACGAACTTGGCTGCGGTGAGCAACCTGTCGGCGGTGGTCTGCGGATAGACGATGCCCTCGGTTGGATCGAGCGCCGCATCGTCCTTTACCGCCGCAACGATGGCGTTGGCGTTGGCCGGATCGGTGGGCTGAATATTGAACTTGGCTGGCAGCGGGTTGCTCGGCAGCTGGTCGAGCACAGACGGGTCGCGCAGGCGCTCACGCATGAGGCGAAGGGCGTCGTCCTTCGACACGTAGGTGAACTCGGCAACCTGGCCGTCGGTCTTGAGCGTGCCGATCTTGTCGCGGAGCACATTGACCTGCTTCACCGACGCGGTGTCGGAGATGTACACGTCAACGTCGACCTTCGACGTCTGGGCGCTCACGGCCGAGCGCACGTACATGAACGACGGGATGAAGGCACCAAGGATGAACACGGCGATGAGTGCCGTGACCGTGGCGGCCACCGAAATGGCGGCGTTGGCGCGGATGCTGCGAAGCGCCTCGCGGAAGAACATGCCAAGCCTCATGCGATCTCCCCCGTGTCGCCCGGGTCCTCGTTGTAGCCGCCCTCCGCGTCGCGCACGATGCGCCCCTTGTGGAGTGCGATCACACGCTGCTGCATGCGGTCCACCGTGTCGCGGTCATGGGTGGCAACGAGCACAGTGGTACCCGTGCGGTTAATGCGGGTAAGCAGATCCATGATGCCCTGCGATGTGTCGGGGTCGAGGTTGCCCGTGGGCTCGTCGGCGATGAGAAGGCGCGGCTGGTTGACCAGCGCGCGGGCAATGGATACCCGCTGCTGCTCGCCACCCGAGAGTTCGCGCGGCAGGCGGTCGCCCTTGCCGTCGAGCCCCACCAGAGCGAGGATCTCGGGAACCCGGCGGTTCACCTCTTGCCTCGAGTGCCCGGTCACCTGAAGCGCGTACGCCACATTCTCGGAGGCCGTGCGGTCGGGCAGCAGGCGGAAGTCCTGGAATACGCAGCCGATGGCGCGGCGTAGATACGGAACTTTGCTGCGCCTGAGTTCACCCAGATCGCGGCCGCCGATGATCACGTGCCCCGACGTCGCCCGCAGTTCACGGATGCACAGGCGGATGAAGGTGGACTTACCGGATCCGGACTGCCCCACGAGAAAGACGAACTCGCCTGCGGCAATCGACACCGACACGCCGTCGAGCCCCCGCACGTCACCGTCGTAGCGCTTGATCACACCCTGAAACTGCACCATGGGGCCCGGACCCGGGCGGAACACGTCGCCGCGGCGGCGCTTCTCGCCTGAGGGCGGGGTGACCACGGCGAGGTCGGCGGGCACCGTCTCAGGTGGCACCTCCACCAGCGTGAATGCCCGCTGAGTGCTGTCCGCGTCGTGAATGTCGTCGTCGATTCGTGCCATGGGAGGCGCTACTCCCTCCATCTCGGGATCGGATCCGCTACGGCCACTGGCTTTCGCCACCGCAGCGCGTGCCCCTCCCCTGAACTGCAATCGCCCTGACGGGACGAAGGGGCCATGCACACGAGTAGTCGGGTCAGGGCCCCGCCAGGCCACCGGCTGTTCCGGGGCACCCGATCGTAAAGATTCCCCAAACCTCGCTATTTCGGCACTTCGCCCACCCCCCACAACGGGGTCAGTCCCCGGGTGGGGTCAGTCCCCGGGTGGGGTCAGACCCCGGGTGGGGTCAGTCGCTGTGTCAAAACGACACGGATCGGTCCTGGCCCATCTTGGTGGTGCATTTAGGGCGCAATTGGGGTCAGACCCCGGGTGGGGTCAGTCGCTGTGTCAAAACGGTCACAGCTGGTCTGTGGCCCATCTGGCTAGGGCGATTGGGGCGTTGGGCTCGCGTATCGGGGACGCGCCTGGGGTCAGACCCCGGGTGGGGTCAGTCGCTGTGACAAAAGTGGTTGGGGCTGGGGTCAGATCCCGGATGGGGTCAGTCGCCGTGACAAGACGGTGTCAAAGGGGTCGCAGAACGCTTGTGTTGCCTGCACAGGACCCGCGCGATGCGACGTTGACTCTCTGGGCCGGGGGGCCGGAGCCGGCTTTAGTCCTCGCCCACCACTGCCAAGCCCTTGGCCCGGCGCTCCAGCTCGGCACGCATAAATGGGTCGAGGGCTCCGTCGAACACCGCCTGGGTATTCCCGGTCTCGTGGCCGGTACGCAGATCCTTCACCATCGCGTACGGGTGGATGACGTACGAGCGAATCTGGCTGCCGAAGCCGATGGTCATGCTCTCGCCGCGCTCCCGGGCCGACTCCTCCTCGCGCCGTTGCAGCTCAAGCTCCACGAGACGTGACCTGAGCATGCTCATGGCAGTCGCACGGTTCTGCGTCTGGCTGCGCTCGTTCTGGCACTGCACCACCACACCAGAGGGCAGATGGGTGATGCGCACTGCGGAGTCGGTCTTGTTGACGTGCTGGCCACCCGCCCCCGACGCACGGTAGGTGTCGATTCGCAGGTCCTTGTCGTCGATCTCGATCACCGCCTCGTCTGTCACCAGCGGCGCCACCTGCACGGCGGCGAACGAGGTCTGACGGCGATTTGCCGAGTCGAAGGGTGAGAGGCGAACCAAGCGGTGCACGCCGCGCTCGGCCGACATCAGCCCATAGGCGTTGGTGCCGGCCAGCGTGAAGGTGGCGCTCTTGATCCCAGCCTCCCCACCATCGAGGCGGTCCTGCACGGTTGCGGTCATGCCGCGCGTTTCGGCCCACCGCAGATACATGCGCAGCAGCATCTCGGCCCAATCCTGAGCATCGGTGCCGCCCTCGCCCGACTGGATGGTGACCACGGCGTCGCCGGCATCATGCTCACCCCCGAAGAGGCGTGATTCCTCAAGCACGAACAGCCGGTTCTCGGCGCGATCAAGCCCATCGACCACCTCGGTCACGAACTCAGGTGTGAGCGATCCCGCGCGCTCCTCCTCGCGTGCCATGGCCGCCAGCTCGCCCAGATCGCCGACGTCGCCCGCGAGTGCGTGGTACTCCGTCAGGCGACCGCTGAGGCGTGCATGCTCGGCGGAGACCTTGGCGGCGCGTGCCTGATCGTCCCAGAAGTCGCCCGCGCCCATCTCCACCTCGAGCTCGGCCACACGCGTCTCGAGCACGTTCGGGTCGAGGTATTCGCCAAGCAGGGCCACGCGTTCCGCCAGGCGCCCGGCCTGCTGCGCCAGGGCATCGGGATCTGGCCCGGCGGGCTGTCGTTGTTCCTCGCTCATCCGCGTCAGCGCCCTAGGCGCCGTGGCACTTCTTGTACTTCTTGCCCGATCCGCACGGGCAGGCGTCGTTGCGGCCGATGCGGTCCTCGTCATCGATCACCACGGTCTCGACCACCTTGGGCAGCGGCGGCTGCACCGCGTCATCCACGGCGTAGTGATCCGGCTCAGTTGCCTCGAGTGCAACATCGTCGGGAGACTCCTCGGCGCCAGCGGTGAGGCCGGCAAATCCCTGCACCGGCTCGTCCTGCGACGTATAGGTGACGCCGTCCAGTGAGGGGGCCTCCACCGGCTCCGGCGGGGCCTCCATCTCCACGTGGTACATGTAGCGCACGAACTCGCGGGTGACGTTGTCCATCATCTCATCGAACATCTGGTGGCCCTCGAGGCGGTACTCCGAGAGCGGGTCCTTCTGGCCCAGCGCGCGCAGGTGGATGCCCTCGCGCAGGTAGTCCATGTTGAGCAGGTGCTCTCGCCAGTCCACGTCGACCAGCTGCAGCAGCACCCAGCGCTCCAGATCGCGCACCAGCTCTGGACCGAGCTCGGTCTCGCGCTTGTCGTACTGCTCCATCGCGTCGTCCTCGAAGCGATCAAGAATCTCTTCGCGCGACAGCTCATCGTGGCGGATGTCATCCGCGGCAAATGACACCGGGTACAGCTGACCGAGCTCACTGACCAGACCGTCCAGATCCCAGTCGGCTGGCGAGGCATCGTCGTCGTCAAAACGGTCGACGGTCTCCACGAGCGTCTCGGCAATCCAGTCGCGCGCCTGATCCGAGAGGTCATGCCCTTCCAAAACCTGGCGGCGCTCGGCGTATACGACCTCGCGCTGCTTGTTGAGCACGTCGTCGTACTCCAGCACCCGCTTGCGGATGTTGAAGTTGTATTCCTCCACCTTCTTCTGGGCGCCCTCGACCGTCCTGGTGAGCATCTTGGAATCGATCGGCATGTCGTCGCCGGGGCCCAGGCGATCGAGGATCTTGTACATGCGGTCGCCCGAGAAGATGCGGATGAGGTCATCCTCGGCCGACAGGAAGAACCGGGTCATCCCCGGGTCGCCCTGACGCCCTGAGCGTCCGCGCAACTGGTTGTCGATGCGGCGGCTCTCGTGGCGCTCAGTACCGATGACGTACAACCCACCGAGCTCCTCCACCCCATCGCCCAGTTTGATGTCCACGCCACGCCCGGCCATGTTGGTGGCGATGGTCACGGCACCGCGCTCACCGGCGCGCGCGATGACCTCAGCCTCTTGGTCGTGCTGCTTGGCGTTCAGCACGCTGTGCGGGATACCGCGGCGCTCCATCATCCCCGACAGCATCTCCGAGACCGCCACGCTGATTGTTCCCACCATCACCGGCTGGCCGCGGTCGTGGGCATCGGCGATGTCCTCAATGACCGCGCGGAACTTGGAGTCCTTGGTCTTGAAGATGAAGTCGTTCTCGTCGTTACGCACCATGGGGCGGTGCGTGGGGATGCTCACGACCTCGGTCTCGTAGATCTTGTTGAACTCGTTGGCCTCGGTTGAGGCCGTTCCGGTCATGCCCGAGAGCTTGTCGTACATGCGGAAGTAGTTCTGAAGGGTGATCGTCGCGAGCGTCTGGTTCTCCTCGCGGATCTTGAGCCCCTCCTTCGCCTCAATGGCCTGGTGCAGGCCCTCCGAGTAGCGGCGGCCCTCCAGCACGCGCCCGGTGAACTCATCCACGATGAGCACCTCGCCGTCGCGCACGATGTACTCCTTGTCCTTGCGAAAGAGCGACTGGGCCTTGAGCGCCTGGATGAAGTGGTTCACCAGCTGGCCGTGCACGTCGAGGTACAGGTGGTCGATGCCCAGGGCGCGCTCCACCTTCTCCACGCCCGTCTCGAGCGGGGCAACGGTCTTGCTCTTCTCGTCCACCTCGTAGTCGGTGTCGCGCTTGAGTGTGGGCACGATGCGGGCGAAGCGGTAGTAGGTGTCTGCCGCAGCCTCGGGGACACCCGAGATGATGAGCGGCGTGCGGGCCTCGTCGATCAGGATGGAGTCGACCTCATCCACGATGCAGAACGTGTGGCCACGCTGCACGCAGTCGTCGAGGCGCACGGCCATGTTGTCGCGCAGGTAGTCGAACCCGAACTCGGAGTTGGTGCCGTAGGTGATGTCCGCCGCATACGCGGTGCGGCGATCTTCCTCGGGCATCATCGAACCGATCACACCCACCGTCAGACCAAGGGCCTCATAGACGGGCCGCATCCAGTTGGCGTCGCGCGATGCCAGGTAATCGTTGACCGTCACCAGGTGCACGCCGTGGCCCGTGAGGGCGTTCAGCACCACGGCGGGCACGGCGGCGAGGGTCTTGCCCTCACCGGTGCGCATCTCCGCGATCTGGCCCTCGTTCAGCACCATGGCGCCGATCAGCTGCACGTCGTATGGGCGCATGCCCAGGCTGCGCCACGAGGCCTCGCGCACCAGCGCGAAGGTCTCGTCGAGCACCTCGTCAATCTCGGTGCCATCGGCCAGGCGCGCGCGGATGTCGACGGCACGCTCACGAATGGCGTCGTCGGAAAGATCCTGCATCGCGGGCTCGAGCGCGTTGATGCGCACAACGCGCGCCACTCGCTGCTTCATGCTGCGCCCCTCGCCGAAGCGAAGGACCTTGTTCAGGATCTCGGTACTCATGCAGGCGTGTCCGATGGGCCGTGTGCTGGGAGCGCGTGCGATGTGCCCGCGCCCCGAATCCGCCCCGATGGTACCAACCGCACCTGCACCTACCGGTGCATCCCGGTCGCCTGCGCCCCTGTGCGTGCCAGCAGGTCGGCCCACGTACCGTCGTCGGTCGCTGACGACTGCGCAAGGCCACGTGCCGTGCGGTAGGTGCTGAGTGCCGACGCAGTGCGCGTACCGAACGTGCCATCAACCGGAACCGGCACACCGACGGCGACCAGCAACTGCTGGAAGCGCCGTACCGCGTCGCCCCTGCTTCGCATGCCAAGCACCGGGTACTTCGGCGTGGTGGGCAGCGATGCCACCGTGCGGCACGCCAGAGTGCTGCCGAGCGCAGGCCACTGCCGCGAGGTGGTTTCCTTCCATTCCCACCAGCTCACACCCTGCAGCCCGGCGGTCTGTGCGGCACAACGGAATGACTTGATCTGTGCCTGTGTCTCACGCATGTACGTACTGCCGATTAGCGCGATGGGAACTCCGAATATGCGGTTCCAGCGCAGAGTGCGATCCACGGCCGTTGCCGCCGACACGCGAAATGCCTTCCAGTACACCTGCGGCATGTTGAAGTTGGCTGCGTCGGGACCGCTGAAGAAGGCCGTGTACGGGAATGCCCCATGCAGATCCACATACGGGAACGACGTCATACCGATGGGGTACGTGGGGCCCACCCGTGCCCGCAGCGCGCGCATGTACCGCTGTACGCGGCGGTAGCGGTCCCGGTAACGCTCGAGTTCGGTCTCGGCGTCGATCACGAAGCAGTCGGCACCGGCCCGCACGGCGCGTGCGGCAATGGCGGCCTCGACCTCGGGGCGCCGCAGCACAATGTATTGCCACGCACACACCCGCAGGCCAGCGGCCTTCAGCGGCCCCACCGCACGATCGAACTGCGTCCAGTACGAGCGGCCGTCACCCGACTTGATGTACAGCGTGCGGATGCCGCTCTTCTGCGCGCGGGCAATGATTGACGCGATGCTGCCAGACCTGCTCATCATCCAGATCCACTGCCCATTTCCCTGCACCGGCTCGGGCAGCACCCCAGGAGTGAGCGGCTCGGTTCCGGGAAGCGGCTGCCCGGCATCGTCGGGGGCACAGTCACCGGCGTAGCCCCAGATCTCGCGGAACGCAATGGGAATGGCGGGGCATGTGCCGGTAAACGCCACCTGCCCCATCAGCTGGTACGTGGTGCCGGACAGCGCACGGAACAGACGCACATCGGGCGCCCCCGCGATACCCATGTCGGCCATCACCCACGTGACGCCATCCACCTGGGCCGCGAGCATGCTGCCGGCGATCTCCTCGCCGGTGCGACCGCCGGCGGCCCACGAGGCGCGAATCGCCAGGCGCATCGCGTCGCTTACGCCGATCTCAACCGTCGTGGCGCCCGCGACCGGAGCGATGAGCGCTATCGATTGGTCGATACCCACCACATATGGCGTGAGATCCGGTGCGGGCGCACCGGGCTTGGTGGTGACCGTTCCAACCAGTCGCATGCCCCGGGCGGCGATGGTGATGATCCGCAGCACCCCGTCCGGCTGCACGGCGATGACCACACGGCCACCCGGCGAAACCTCGAGTTCGGCATTGAGCCCCGTCGTGGCACCCGGAATCGCCAGCACGGCGTCCACAACGCGGCGCAGAGAGGTGCGCGCGGCCGCGGCGGATGGGAATGCCGTGGCAAATGAGGTGGTCACCCCGCCGTCGTTCACACCCCGCCGCACGGCCACGGTGGCCTGCGCGCCCTGTGCAGCAAGCGCGGCCTTCAGCCCGGGGAGCCCTGGGGAATCACTGGGCAGCGAGGTATTGGCCACCTCGTCCCCGCTATCGGACGCCGCCGTGGCGGGCTGCCCCACAGTGGCCACGGACGGGTTGGGCACCTGCCCGGTGAGTTCACTCACCAGTGCCGGGTCGGCAGCCACGGCAGTGCCCGCCACGACCAATGTCGCGACGAGCACCCCGATGGTCCACCTGATTACGCGGGGGGTCGAGTCAGGCCCCTTCGATGAGGCCGAAGTCGCCGTCACGGCGGCGGTAGATCACGCCCACGTCACCGCTGGTCTCGTTGCGAAACACAAAGAAGGCGTGGTCGATCAACTCAAGGCGCACGGCGGCCTCCTCGGGCGTAAGCGACGGCATGTCAAACCGCTTACTGCGCACGATGCGAATAGGCGGCGGCTTCTCAATCGCTCCGGTGGCCTCCACTCCGGCACGGTCGAGGGCCGCGAGCTCGGCGGGTGTGGACGCGATGGCCTCAATGCCCGGTCCGTGATGGTCCTTGCGCCGCTCGCGCAGTCGCTGAACCTGACGCTCAATGCGATGCGCGGCCAAATCGATGGCCGCGTACATATCGGAATCGGCTTCACGCACCCGCATGACCGGGCCGCTGCCGCGCACCGTCACCTCAGCGATCTGGCTGCGCTCGATACTCGGGTTGTGCTCAACCGAGAGTTCCAACTCAACTTCGACCGAATCTGCCGCGGACCCGAGGACGCGATCAAGCTTCTGCATGCGCTTCTCAGCATGCGCCTCAAGCGCGTCGGTGACCGGGACGTTCCTTCCCCTGACATGAAGCTCCATGCCCCACCTCCTGGATGTCGATCTCCGTCAACCGACTCTAGTCCCCCGCCTGCCGGCCACGACCCGAGCGGTTGTGACCGCACCCACCCGCGCGCATCCCGCCATCCGCAGAGCCCGGGCGGCAGCCGTGAGGGTGGCCCCAGTGGTGAGGACGTCGTCCACGATCACGGCATGGTGAGGGGGCGTGCCCACGCCCGCGAAGGCCCCCGCCACCTGGCCGGCCCGTGCCGAGCGCGACGCGCCGCGCTGATGCCTCCCGTCATCAGCGCGCACCAGCGCATGGGCAACCGGGGTATCCCAGGCGCTGCCCAGCGCCGCTGCCAGCAGCGAAGCCTGGTTGAACCCTCTCTCTGCAAGGCGGGCGCGCGTCAGCGGCACGGGCACGAGTACCGCACCATCGGGCGGGCGATTGAGAACCTCATCCATCAGCGCAACCATTGGTGCCACCAAACCCCGCCGGCGCGAGTCCTTGAGCGCCGACATCAGCCGGGCGACCGAGGGGTCATATTCCAGCGCCTGACGCGTCCAGGCCACCGCAGGGGGGCACTGCGAACACGTCGCCACCTCCTGCGGCCACGGGTGGCCACAGCGCTCACACCCTGCCCCCACGAGTCGAGGCAGCGCGCTGAGGCATGGTGCGCAGGCGACAGGTCCGGGTATGTCGCACATGGCGCAGGTACCGGGCGTAATGATCTCGATCACGGCGGCGAGAGGTCGCAAAATAGACACGCCCGCAGCATGGCGGTGGTACCCCACATGCCCCCCGCATCGTTCGCGCCACCTCATGCGCACACCCGTGACAACAGCCCACAGGTGCCGATATCTCTCCGCCGCGCTACCGTTGAGGGGAAAGCGGGACTTGCGGTCCCGGATGTCGACCCACAGGAGCACCACCGTTTCAACCGAGAAGGAACAGGCGATTGAGTTTGAGGGAGAGATCACTGAGGCGCTCCCCAACACGTTCTTCCGCGTCGAACTCGACGGAGGGCACATGGTGCTCGCCAAGCTGGCCGGTCGCATGCGGCGCAATTACATCAGGGTAAACCCGGGCGATCGCGTCAAGGTTGAGGTCTCCCCCTACGACCTCACGCGCGGACGCATCACCTACCGCCTCAAGTAGCTCCCGTGGTGGACCCGCACCCCGCGACGGTCGGGGACCGGCTGATTGACGCGCTTCTCGCTGCAGGTGTGGACCATGTCTTCGGCATCCCCGGGGACTACACGCTGCAGCTGAACAAGCGGGTTGAGGAACGCATGCAATTCGTCGGCACACTCGACGAGCAGGGCGCGGGCTTCGCCGCCGACGCCTACGCCCGCCTGCGCGGCCTGGGCTGCGTGATGGTCACGTGGGGAGTCGGCGGCCTCAAGCTGGTGAACAGCACGGCGCAGGCATGGGCCGAGAGTTCACCGGTCGTCGTGGTGAGTGGGGCACCCGGCATCGCCGAGCGTGCGGACGACCCACTGCTGCACCATCGCGTAAAGGGCTTCGACACCCAGCGCCGGGTCATGGAGCAGGTCACTGCCCTCGCGGTGGAGCTCGACGATCCGGCGTCGGCGCCTGAGCGCATCGCACTGGCCATTGCCACGGCGATACGCCGCCAGAAGCCCGTGTACATCGAGATCCCACGCGACGTCGTGGGTATGCCTGCTCCCCCACTCCCCATCATCCCGCCCGAGCGCCCCGCCGATCCGGCCCTTGTGGCCGACGCCATGGCCGACGCCATCTCGGTCATCCGCGCCGCCAGCCGACCGGTGATCATCGCCGGTATCCAAGTGGCCCGATTGGGCCTGCAGGCCGAGCTGGATGCCCTTGCCCGTGCCACCGGGTTCCCGGTGGCTGAGAGCTTGCTCGGCAAGTCGGCGGTGGGCTCGTACCACGACTGGTGCATCGGTGTGTATGCCGGTGCCCTCAGCACCGACGCTGTTCGTGAGCGGGTGGAGTCGAGTGACTGCGTGCTGGTGCTGGGTGCCAGGCTCACGGACCTCAACACGGGCATGTTCACCGTCAACGTGTCGCAGTCGCAGTCGATTCTTGCCCACCCGGAGGCGCTCACCGTGCACCGGCGCTCGTACCCCGGCGTGGGGCTTCGTGAGCTCATGCACGCGCTCACGGCCGAGTTCCCCGAGTCGTCATCACCGGTTGATCACCCGGCGCCCCAGCCGAAGGCAACGTTCAATCCCACTCCAGGCGCACCGCTCGGAATTGCATCGGCCTTCTCGTCCATGCGCCACCACCTGGGAATTGGCCAGACGGTGCTCGCCGACCCCGGCGATGCCCTGTTCGGGTCAACCATGCTCGATACCGAGGAGTCGGGCTTTATCGCCAGCGGCTTCTACGCCTCACTGGGCTTCGCGGTGCCGGGAGCCCTCGGAGCCGGGCTCGCACGCCCCGACCGCCGCCCGGTGGTCATCGTGGGTGACGGCGCATTTCAGATGACCGGTATGGAGATCGCTGCCACCGCCCGTTGGGGGGTGCACCCGGTGGTCATCGTGCTGAACAACGACGGCTACGGCACCGAGCGCCCCATGCTGGACGGCGGGTTCAACGACATCCCGGCATTGCAGTACGCGGCCCTGCCGCAGTATCTGGGCTTTGGTGTGGGTGTGCGCGCGGATACCGAGGACGCCTTCGACATGGCCCTCAATGACGCCCTTGCCGACACATCGCAGCTCAGGTTGATCGAGGCAATCATCCCCCGGCACGACGTGAGCCCCGTGCTCACGCGACTCACCGACGCCCTCGGCCAGCGCGCACGCAGCGACACCGAGCGCCCACAGAGCTAGGAGGCCGCGGCCGCCCATGCCGCCCCGAGCGAGCGCTCGTAGGGCTGGCGGTGTACGCCCTGCTCGGTAACGATGGCCGTCACCAGCCGGGCCGGGGTGCGGTCGAATGCCGGGTTGGCCACGGGGGCACCATCCGGCGAGGCATGTCGACCAAACAACGAAAGCCCGCGCACCTCGTCTGCGTCGCGCTCCTCCACCGGGATCTGCGCAGCGCTCGGCATGGAGAGATCGAGCGTGGAGGTGGGTGCAGCCACAATGAACGGGATCCCGTGCTCGCGGGCGAGGATGGCCACGCCGTAGGTGCCGATCTTGTTCACCACGTCGCCATTGGCGGCGATGCGATCGGCTCCCACAACAACATGAGTGACACGACCCTCTGCCATGAGCGCCGCCGTCATGTTGTCGCTGATGAGCGTGTACGGGATGCGTTCCTGCTGCATCTCCCATGCCGTGAGGCGTGAGCCCTGAAGCAGAGGGCGGGTCTCGTCGACGATGACGGTGACTGTTGGATCGGCTGCGTAGGCGGCGCGGATGACCCCGAGCGCTGTGCCATAGCCCCCAGTGGCGAGCGCCCCTGCATTGCAGTGCGTGAGGATGCGGGCCCCGCGGGTAATGAGCGAGAGCGCGTGCTGCCCCATGGCCACGCACCGGTCAACCTCATCGGCATGGATGCCGCGGGCGGCGACAGCGAGGTCACTCGCGATCTGCGCCGGAGTGCCCTCGTGGTCGGCCACCATGCCCGCCAGGCGATCAACCGCCCATGCCAGGTTCACCGCGGTTGGGCGGGCCTCGCGCAGGGCCGGAATCGCCCGGGCCATCTCGGCATCGAACGCCGCACGAGATTCGCCTGCGGCCGCAGCGCGGTTGGCCGCAAGCGCCACGCCCATTGCACCAGCCACACCAATGGCGGGGGCGCCGCGCACAACCATCGTCCTGATGGCATCGACTACCTGCGGCCACTCGGTGTAGGTGACCTGCGTGACCTCTCCGGGAAGGAGGGTCTGATCAAGCATGACTACCGCGCCATCCCGCAGCGCGAGGATGTCTTCCGGGGCCAGGCCGGGCGGGGTGTCCCCCCGCCCGGCGGCCGCTCCGGACTGCGTACTGCTCAGGTGCCCTGGTCCCAGGACGCCAGGTACTTCTGCTGCTCATCGGTGAGCGCGTCGATCTCAACGCCCATCGAGGCCAGCTTCAGTCGTGCAATCTCCGCGTCGATATCTGCGGGGACTGAGTACACCGTGTTCTCCAGGGTGGAAGCATTCTTCGCCATGTACTCGGCGGCGAGAGCCTGGTTGGCAAAGCTCATGTCCATGACTGCGGCCGGGTGACCCTCGGCTGCCGACAGGTTGAGCAGGCGGCCCTCGGCGAGCAGGTACACCTTGCGGCCGTTGCGCAGCACGTACTCCTGCACGAACGGACGCACCTCGCGTGAGCCGTCAGACAGCTCTTCGAGGCCCGGGATGTCGATCTCCACATTGAAGTGGCCCGTGTTGGCGATGATCGCCCCGTCCTTCATGTGCTCAAAGTGCTCACGACGGAGGACGTGGATGTTGCCCGTGGCGGTAATGAAGATGTCGCCCTCCTTGGCTGCCTCAGCAACCGGGAGAACCTCAAAGCCATCCATCACGGCTTCGAGAGCAGCCAGCGGGTCCACCTCAATAACGATGACGTGGGCACCCATGCCCTTGAGGCGCGATGCCAGACCGCGACCACACCAGCCATACCCACCGACCACGCACTTGCGACCGGCGATAAGGATGTTCGTCGCGCGCATCAGGCCGTCGAGCGTTGACTGCCCGGTGCCGTAACGGTTGTCGAACATGTGCTTGGTGTTGGCGTCATTTACCGCCACCACCGGGAAGGCCAACTTGCCCTCTGCCTCAAGGGCCTTCAGGCGGATAACGCCAGTGGTGGTCTCCTCGGTACCGCCGATGATGCCGTCAAGCATCTCCCTGCGGTCGCCGTGGAGCACACCGATGACGTCGGCGCCATCATCCATAGTGATGTGCGGAGCGTGGTCAATCGCGGCCGTGAGGTGCGAGTAGTACGTCTCGTCGTCCTCGCCCTTGATGGCGTAGGTCGAAATGCCGTACTCCTGCACCAGCGCTGCTGCGGTGTCGTCCTGCGTCGAGAGCGGGTTGGACGCCACAAGCATGAGGTCGGCACCGCCGGCCTTGAGCGTGCGGGCCAGGTTGGCCGTCTCGGTGGTCACGTGAAGACAGGCAGAGATGCGAAGCCCCTCAAGCGGGCGCTCCTTCTCAAACCGTTCACGGATTTGGGCCAGCACGGGCATGTCCCGGTCGGCCCACTCGATTTTCTGTCGCCCGAGCTCAGAGAGCCCTAGGTCGGCGACGTGATGCTTGACATTCGGCGTCACAGGCTGATTCCTTGATCGTTCGGAAGCCGGCGGAGGGTACCAGAGGAAACCCCGTGCCCCTTGTGTTTGCGGGGGGCGCCGGCGGGGCCGGGATGGCGCGTCGAAAAGGCGCGATGCCGCATGCCACGGGCTTCGCCCGAGGGGGCAGGGCGGAATGCTGCGGTATTCGTCGCACCATCCCGGCCCCACCTGCTCACTGCGGATGCGCCCGGGTCACGGACCTTGGTGT
>CAJAPZ010000069.1 GCA_903943955.1 uncultured Actinomycetes bacterium | reverse complement strand
GCATTGGGACAAAGGCACGTCGACCCGGGTTGCCGCGGCCTCACAGGTGGGCCATGCTTCACCCGTGAGCACGCGTTCCAGATCATCCCGACGCGCCCCGGCTGCGTCGGCGGCTGGCCGCGCCCTTCGCGACATCCTTGCGCTTCCCGCGCTGGAGGGTGCATCAATCACGCCCGAGGGCGGTGCCGACGGAGTCACGATCGGTGTCCTGGTCCTCGACGATCCCGCCGCGCCACAGGCCGAGGCGGGCCTGCTGGTGGCCCCGCGGGGCATCGCAAAGACGGTGCCGGCTGGTGTGGTGGCCGTCATCACGCGGGTTGCCATCTCGGGCGATCCCACAGTGCCGGTCATCACCATTCCCGCCGACCGTCCCTGGGGGGATGTGCTGTCGGCCATCGCCCAGGCCCTCTCTGGCGAGGAGCGCGAGCGCGAGGCCCGCCGCGTGTTCCGTCAGGCGCTCATCTCGGGCCGTGGGGTGCCGGGCATCGCCGAGGCCGCCTCCCAGCTGCTGGATGCCCCGGTTGCGCTGCTTGACGAGTACCTCGACATCCTGGGCGCGGCGGGCGTATCGGATGCCCGCGAGGATTCGCTTCACGAGGCCATCGAGGCAGCCCGCGGTCATGGCCCCGCGTCGCTCCTCGGCCCGTTCGTCGAGAGCGGAGTGCAGGGCACACACATCCTGCAACTGGATGGCGACGGCACCATGGCGGGCGTACTGGTGGCGTGGTGCGCCGACGATCCCGGTGCCGATCCGGCGGCGCAGGCGCTCACCGACGCCCTGCTGGTGGAGCGCGTGCGGGAGAACACCCGGGCGGATACCGAGGCACGCCTTCGCGGCGACTTGATCGAGGAACTCCTCGCGGGCGAGATGGTCAGCCGCGAGTCGCTGGTTCGCCGTGCCCGCCTCCTGGGTGCCGACCTCTCGGAGGGCGCGGTGGCGGTGGTGGGCACGCTGCAGGACCCGCACTCCGACGGCCGGGTCATTACCGATCCACGCCTGGTGCGCCGCTTTATGCAGCAGACCCGGGGCGTGCTCGAACTTCACTGGCCACGTGCGCTTGTCGACTGGCACGAGGGCCTGCTGGTAATCCTGCTGCCTCGCCGTGCCGAGGGCGATGAGGGTGAGGGCCCTGAGGAACTGGCGCATACCCTGGCCAGGCGCCTGCTGGCGGCGACCGGCCCGACCGTGCCCGGACTCACGCTCACCCTTGCGCTGTCGCGCCACCAGACCGACCCGGAGCGCCTCGGCTCCGCAATTGACGAGGCGCAACTGGCGCTCAGCATCGGCGAACGACTCGGCCGATCCGGTGAGGTGGTCACCTTTGAGGAGACCGGCACCTACAAGCTGCTCTTCCAGGTGTTTGCCGACAAGCCCGAAGAGCTCGACGCGTTCTACGACCAGACCATCGCACCCCTGGTGCGGTACGACGAGCAGTACCAGACCGAACTGGTGGGCACCGTTTCCACCTATCTCGACCTCGACTGCAACCTCGCCGCCACGGCGTCGACGCTCTTTACCCACCGCCACACCATCAGGTACCGGCTCGACCGCATCACCGAACTCGCCGGGCTCGACATCGGCAAGACCGACGACCGCGAGAAGTTGTCGCTGGGTCTCAAGGCCATGCGCCTGCTCGGCCACAAGGTGACCGCGCCCAGCACCGAGAAGCCGTCGCGTGGCGGCGGCCGAGGGGCGAAGAAGGCCTAGGCCCGGCGGTGCTCACGTGGCGCCGGGTGCCCCCCTGCCGAGGGGCCACAACCTTCATGGGCCTCCGCACTCCACCCGACGGCGGGCGCCGGGTGCCCCCCTGCCGAGGGGTCACAACCTGCCCGAGTTACGCGACGCGGCTACTGCGCGGTGTACGCCTGCCGCAGTCGGGCAGCCATCGGCCCCGGGGTGCCATGGCCCACCGGAGCACCGTCGATCGTAAGCACCGATGTGACGCCCGCCAGGCCATTGCTCAGCAGCACCTCGTCGGCGCCGCGCCATTCGGGTTCGCCGATGTGGCGCACCTCAACCAGGATTCCCTCAGCGGCCGCGGCCTCAAGCAGCAGGTCGCGGGTCACGCCACCGAGGATTCCCTCAACGGGCGGAGTTACCAGCGTGCCGCCGGTCACGATGAACACATTGGCGGCGTCCGATTCACCCAGGCGCCCCTGGTCGTCGATGAGCAGTGCGTGGTCGGCACCGGCGGCCACCGCACGGCGGTGCGCCAGGCGGTGGTGGGCATACGACAGCGTCTTGTGCTCGTGGATCTCGTTACCGGGCCACCAGGTGCCGGGCAAGGCCACCACTGCCACGCCGGTGTTGGGGTCGGCCGGCTCGTAGGGCGTGGCCTCAACCAGCAGGGTGGGGTGGGTGGTCACGGTAATGCGCACGCGGTGCGGGGTGTCGTCCAGTTGCGCCACCACGGCGTCAACGGCCGCGCGGATGTCGGCGCCTGTGGGGATGGGATTGAGCGCGAGCGCGGTGATGGATGCCGACAGGCGCGCGAGGTGGCGGTCGAGCATGGCCACCTGTCCGTTCTCGGCGCGCATGGTCTCAAACAGGCCGTCGCCCCAGCGCACGCCGGGGTCGGTGATGGGCAGCGCCGCGGTGGCAGGGTCGACCAGCGCGCCATCCAGCCACACCACGTGGCTCATGGCGCCTCCGTGCCCAGGGCGTCGAGGAATGGGCGTGCCTTGCGCCACGCCTCGTCGCGCTCGGCGGTTGGGTCGGAGTCCCACACAATGGCCCCGCCCGACCAGTACTGGGCGTGGGGTACGCCCGTGGGCAGCCAGGCGGTGCGGATGGTCACGCTGGCATCGAGCGACCCATCGGTACCTACCGCCACCACGCTGCCGAATGCCGGCCCACGGCCCACGGGCTCGATCTCGCGGATCACCTCAAGGGCGCGCACCTTTGGCGCACCGGTGACCGATCCGGCGGGGAACACCGCCCGCAGCACGTCAGCCGGGCCCACGTCGTCGCGCAGTTCAGCGCGCACGTGGCTCACCATGTGGTCGGCATACGAGGTGCTGAGAGGACCCATCAAGAGCGGCACGGAGACGCCGCCCGGCCGGGCAACACGCCCCAGATCGTTACGCACCAGATCGACGATCATCACGTGCTCTGCCCGGTCCTTCACACTGCGCGTGAGCTCTGCGTGCTTGCCGGGTGCGGCCGTGCCCTTGATGGGCTCACTCCAGGCCACGTGGCCGTCAGACGCCACCATGCGTTCGGGCGATGCCGAGATGACCGTGCCCTCGGGCAGGGTGACAAACGCGCGGTGGGGCGCATCGCCAGCGGCATCCCACATTGCCCGGGCAAGCGCAAGCGGCCCGTGTACCCATTCCGCATCGAGCCGCTGCACAAGATTGACCTGATAGACGTCGCCGGCCCGGATGAGATCGCGAGCCCGGTCAACGGCAGCGAGGTAGAGATCGCCCGGAAGTGACGACAACACACTTTTGTCACGGCGACTGACCCCCCCCGGGGACTGACCCCCCCCGGGGACTGACCCCACTGATCCGAGCGGCGTCGGCGAGGCCAACACACTTTTGTCACGGCGACTGACCCCCCCCGGGGACTGACCCCCCCCGGGGACTGACCCCGGTGTCGGGGGCGCGTCGACCGCGCGTCGCAGGGCTTCAAATTGCTCGCCGCGTGTCTCGGCGTGCAGGGTTGCTGTTCCATCGTCGGTAATCACGAATACCGCCGGGTACCGCGCGATTGCTCCTGGTGGTGGCCCTGCTTCATCTGGTGGGGAGCCCGGCAGCAGTTCGACCGTGCCGGCCAGGCGATCGGCCAGCAGGCCCATCCAGCCACCGGCCATGGGGTGCACACCCGTGTGACGACTGGGTCGGCGCAGGGCGTCCCACACCGACGCGCCAGTGGCGACCTCGTCGGGGCAGGCAGCAACGATGGTCTGGCCGAGGTACCGCACGAGCACGGGTCGGTCGAGGTGGGCGAGGGCAGCGAGCAGGATGTCGGCACGGACCCGTCCGGGCACGCGGAGGGTCACCGCGCCTCCCGGCTGTGTGAGAATGGATCGTCCCGCGAAGGCCACTATGGCGCCGTGTTGCCCCATGACCTTCGACGCTACACAACGAGGAGAGCCGTGCGTCATACCATCGCGTTCCAGGCCACAGGGTTCGAGGCCGGCCCCGTCGACGTTCAGATCGATGTGCCCGAGGGCGAAGAGGGTCCCGAGCCCGAGCAGATTCCCTCGGCAATCATCGCCTTCCTTGGCGGACCGTCCGTGCAGGCCACAGCCTTCATCAGCCGTCAGGACGCCGAGAATGTGATGGGTGCGTTCACCCAGGCCGAGTCGATGCGTGGGCAGATGCCGCCCGAGGCCGCATCCTGGGAGCCCGAGCCCACCGTCATGCCCGCCTCCATGCTCTTCGGTGTCAACATCGAGAGCCTTGTGGGCGCCGCCGTCACTCCGCCCCACGTGCAGGACGATGGCCAGGTTGTTCCCCACTGGACCGTGGGCCTGCAAGACGCCGACGGCTCGTCCATTCAGGTGGCAGTGAGCGACGCCCTGTCGGTCACGGTCATCCGTGCGCTTGCCGACATCACAAACGGCACGCTTGCGCCGTCCGATGAACTCGACGCCGGCGCCCCCGCGGATGGGGACGCCGACGTTGAAGAGGACACCGAGGTCTAGCGGGCAGCACCGATCGTGCGGTCGCCGGTGGGTGAGAGGCGGCGAACGGCGTCCACCAGGTGGGCGCCGCCCTCCTTCGCCATGTCGTGGCCTGCACCCTCGGCCACCTCGAACGTGGCGGCGCGCAGCCAGATAGCCAACTCGCGCTGATCGTTGGGTGGGACGGCCTTGTCGTTCTCGCCGGCCACGATGGCCACCGGCGCATCCACCTGGGCCAGCGCGCCGCGCCAGTCGGGGCGGGTGGCCATGGCCTCGGCGGCGAGTGCCTGACCCTCGTCACGGTTTCGCTCACGCAGGGCGCGGGCGATGAGCATCCAGCGGTCGCGCCCGTCGGGGTCCTCGCCTCGCGGGCCGATACCCGACAGCACCAAGCCGGCAACCAAGCCGGGATGGCCGAGGGCGAGGGCCAGTGCCGTTGCGCCTCCCAGCCCAATACCCAGCATCACTGCGCCGCCACCTTCGCCCGCCACCAGGCGCGCGACGTCGGATGCAAAGTCGTCAATGCTCCACGGACCCGCCGGTGACGGCGACTCGCCATGGCCGCGCAGCTCGGGCACCATTACGCGGTGATGCTTGAGCAGCGGCTTGAGGGCCTTACGCAGATCAGCCGCCGGTCGCCCGACATCATGCAGCGCCACCACCAAGGGGCCATCCCCATCTGTGGTGAACGACAGGTGAATCGCGGGCGGAAGTGACGGCATACAGCTCCTCGGTCAGGCGAACACGTGGTGATTCGCGACCGGGGATCTTAGGCCAAAGGTATGTGCGACGTCAAATAATAGTGCGATTTGCAGGGTGTTTACTGCCCGCACCCATGGGCTTTAGGACTGCGCGATGTGTGCCAGCAGCAGGTCGGAGAACTCCTGCGGCTCTTCGAGCGCGGTCAGGTGACCGGCTCCGCCAATGACTGCCAGCGTGGCATCCGGGATGCGTGCGGCCATTTCGGTGTGCACCGACGGCGGGATGATCGCGTCGTGCTCGCCCACGATCACGAGCACCGGCACAGCGATGTGTGGCAGCAGACCATCCGTGTCGTCACGTGTGGCGATGGCCATGGTGGCGTCGGCCATGGCGTCGGCCGGCTGGGCCTCTGCGATCTGTCGAACCTGGGCGACCACCGCCGGGGCGGGGTCGGGCCGGAGCGCCTTCGGTACGAAGGCGTCGAGGAATGCCGCGCTTCCGTTGGCACGCAGTGAGGCCGCCGTGTCGCGGCGTCCGGCCATGCCCTCGGGCGCCTCGCCCGCTGCACGGGTGTCGGCCAGCACCAGCGATCCCACCCGGTCGGGGTGTGCGGCGAGCAACGCCAATGCGGCGTAGCCACCCATCGAGAGCCCAACCACCACCGACCCCGCGGGGATCTGCGCGGCCAGACTGTCCGCCTCTCCAGGCATCGTCCAGTCCGGCTCCAACGGCCTGCCACCGAATCCGGGCAGGTTGGGTGTGAGCACGTCGTGGCCAGCGGCGCGAAGCACACCAGCCACCGGACCCCAGAACGTGGCGTCCACTGGAAATGGATGAATGAGAACGATCGTCGCCATGCTCAGTTACCTCGTCCGGTTGCCTCAAGGATGATCCCGCTCAGCGGGAACTCCACCGTGTCGCCCCGCATCCACGGCTTCATGGTGATCGTCAACGCCTCCTCCAGTATCTCGGCCTCAGATGGGTCACCCAGACCGAGTGAGGTGGAATACACCTCAGCGATGTCCGACAGCGAGTCGAACAGTACGTCGATGATGTGCACCGACACCCGTACGTCGGCCAGGCCCACGTCGTCGGCATGCTCGGCGAGATCGTCGAGGTCGCCCATGGTGAATGCACGCCGCAGCAGTTTTGACCCGCTGAGCCCCGCCACCGATTCAAGGGCCTCCGCGATGCAGTACATGCCGGGCGAATCCTCCAGGTAGCCCCAGGTGGAGATGACCATGGGCCCACCCCGTCGGGTCACCCGGGCCATCTCGGCCAGTGCCTCACCGGGCTCGGTAATGAACATGAGCCCGAAGCTCGATGCCAGAGCGTCGGCCGCGCCGTCGTCCAGTGGCAGCGAGCATAGATCGCCCTCGATCCACTCCGCTTCGGGGGTGCGCTCCATCGCGCGCTCCAGCATCCATGGCGACAGATCCACGCCGATTACGTGCATCCACCCCGCATCGATGAGGTGCTGCGCCAGCACACCCGTGCCGCATGCAACGTCCAGCACGGTGCCCGATGCCTCGCCCAGACGCGCCGTTACCTCTGATGCCCAGGGGTCAAACAGGGCGGGCACCAGGATTTCGTCGTACGTGTCGGCGACCCCCTCCACAAACATGCCGTAGTCGTGGTCGTCGTCGTCCTGGCGGTCATCGTCATCATCGTCACTCATGGCCTGGTGTCCTCCAGTGCCGCGCGGGCACGGATATCGAGCGGATTGAGTTGCAGCACATGGCGCCAGGCATTGCGCCCCGCCGCCGAGTCGCCAAGCGCCAGCGCCAGAATGGTCCACGCGCTGGGATTGTCGGGCTGAACCACCGTTGCCTGGCGCGCGGCATTGCGGAGCGCCACCGGGTCACCCCGCAACGCGGCGGCACGGGCCTTCAGCAGCCACGGCTGGATGGAGAATGGGTTGAGCCACGACGCCTCCGATGCCTTGGAATCGGCCATCGCCGGCTGCCCGGCCGCCACGGCGGCGTTGCCCGCCGCAACGTCCTGCTGGCTCCACCACGGCATAAGCGCGCTGATGATGAGCACCGGCACCAATATCCATCCGGCAACGACCGCGCCCCGTGGCAGCGAGCGCCCGGGGGCGGCTGGCCCCGGCGCCCCGGCTGCAATCAGTACTCCGCCGGCAGCCATTGCGGGAGTGGTGAGGGCGGGCACCGTCCATGTCCAGTCGAGCTGGCATTGC
>CAJAPZ010000068.1 GCA_903943955.1 uncultured Actinomycetes bacterium | reverse complement strand
TGGCGGGGCGGCCGATCTGGCGTCGTCAACCAACACCACCATCAAGGATGGCGGCGACGTGACTCCCGGGTCGTACTCGGGGCGCAACCTGCACTTCGGTGTGCGTGAGTTCGGCATGGCCGCCGCGCTCAACGGCATGGCCGCCCACGGCGGCTTCCGTGTGTTCGGCGCCACCTTCATGACCTTCTCCGACTACATGAAAAATGCCATTCGCATGGCATCCCTCATGCATCTGCCCGTCATCTTCGTGTTCACACACGATTCAGTGGCCGTGGGCGAAGACGGCCCCACCCACGAGCCGGTCGAACAGCTCGCTGCCCTCCGCGCCATTCCCGGGCTGGTCACCCTGCGCCCCGCCGATGCCCGCGAGACCGCTGCCGCCTGGCGACAGGCCATCGCACGCACCGACGGGCCAACGGTGCTCGTGTTCACACGCCAGGCGCTTCCCACCATGGATCTCGACCCGCCCGTGGACAAGGGCGGCTATGTGGTTGCACCGGGTGACGACGTGGCGCTCATCGCCACAGGATCAGAGGTGTCGCTCGCAGTCGAAGCAAGGGACCTTCTCGCCACGGACGGCATTTCGGCACGCGTGGTGAGCATCCCCTCGTGGGAGATCTTCGGCGCGCAGCCCGAGGCCTACCGCGACGAGGTCCTTCCGCCGGCCATCCTCGCCCGCGTGGGTGTGGAGGCCGCATCACCGTTTGGCTGGGAGCGCTGGACCGGTACCTACGGACGCATCGTCGCCATTGACCGATTCGGTGAGTCGGCGCCGGGTGCGCTGGTCATGGAGAAACTCGGCATGACGGCAACCGCGGTGGCCGACGCCGCCCGCGCATCAATCGCCAAGGCTGCGCAACGATGAACTTTGAGATGCGCCCCGGACCGGCGAAGGGGCTCGTGGAAGACGCCATCGCCGACGCCGAGGGCCGCGGGCTCATCGGGCACGTGCGAGCGGGCGATCCCGCTGCATGGGGCGAGCACGCCGATGCCGCGCGCGACTGGATGGGCTGGCTTCGGGCTCCCGAGGCAATGCGACCGCATATCGCCGACATCGACTCACTGGTGGCCGCCTGCCATCAGGAGGGCATCCGCCACGCGCTCATTCTGGGCATGGGCGGGTCGAGCCTGTCGCCCGAGGTCACCCGCCGCACGTTCGGCCATGGTGATGGCATTGAGCTGCGCGTGCTCGATTCCACCGACCCGGTGGCCGTGGCCCGCATTACCGAGGACGTTGACCCCGCCAAGTGCCTGGCCATCGTCTCGAGCAAGAGCGGTACCACGGCAGAGCCGCTGGCATTCGCCGCGCACGTGGGGCTGTTCATCAAGGACGCCCTGGGTGAGGCGTGGCGCGACCGCTTTGTGGCCATCACCGACCCGGGCACTCCTCTGGCCATTCGCGCCGCCGACGAGGGCTGGCGCATGGTGGCCGAGAACATGCCCGACGTGGGTGGCCGGTTCTCGGCCCTCACCCTGTTCGGCCTCATCCCGATGGCTCTGGCCGGGGTGCCCGTCGCCGACGTGCTCGACCGCGCTGCTGCCGCGCGCGAGGGGTCGGATGGCCCACGGCTGGGCGTGGCACTCGCCGCGCTCGCCAGGTCGGGGCGCGACAAGCTCACCATCGTTGCCGACCCAGGTATCGGATCGTTCGGGCTGTGGGCCGAGCAGTTGGTGGCCGAGAGTCTGGGCAAGGATGGCGAGGGCATCATCCCGATCGCCGGCGAGCCCCTGGGCGACCCTGATGAGTACGGGTTTGACCGCGTCATCCTGCACCTGCGGCTCACGGGCGAGCATGATGACGACGTGGCACTGATCGGTGCATCGGGTATTCCCGTCTTTGTGCTCGACCTGCGCGAGCCCCTCGACGTGGGTGCGCTCTACATGACCCTCGAGATCGCCATCGCCACGGCGGGTGCCGAGCTTGGGATCAACCCCTTCAACCAGCCCGACGTCCAGGCGGCCAAGGACGCCGCCAACACGGCGCTGGCATCTGAGGATGGGATCCCGAAGGATGATCGCGAGGGCCCCGAGGCCATCGCCCGCGCCATCGGAATGCTGGAGGGGGGCGACTACCTGGCGCTCCTCGCCTTCACCACGCCCACGCCGGGTGGCGAGCGCCATCTCAACGCTATCCGCGCCGCCGTGCGTGCCAGCACGAAGTCCGCCACCACCGCCGGATGGGGCCCCCGGTTTCTGCACTCCACCGGGCAGCTCCACAAGGGTGGCCCGGGCTCGGGCGTGTTCGTGCAATTCCTCGGGCCGGGCGGTCCGGACCTGCCGATTCCCGGCCAGGATCACACCTTCGGCGACCTGCTGCGCGCACAGGCCATCGGCGACGCGCAGGCGCTGGTGGAGCGTGGCCGTCGGGTGGTGCGCATTGATCTGGGCGACGACCCAGAGGCCGCGCTGGCGCTGGCCGCGCGGGTGGCCGCAGCCACGGTGGCCCCCTAGCCCAGGGCGGCCACCGCCGACTCCACGTCGGCAACCACGGTGACCATGGCCAGGTCGTCTGCATCTACCACCAGATGGTCTCCGAGGGCGACGATGACTGCGTCCCAGGCGGATCCCACGACGATGAGCGGCCGCCGGGCCACATGGCGGTTCTGCATCAGGTTCCATGCCACGGCGATCTCGGCCAGGGTGCCTACCCCTCCCGCCACGGCGATCCAGGCATCGGCGTCCAGCAGCATGCGAAGCCGCGCGAACAGGTCGTCAGCCGGCCGCTCCTCATGCACCCACTCGTTTGCACGGCGCCCCTGCGGACCGGGGAGGGTCACGCCCACCACGTGCGCGCCCCCGTCACGCGCACCTCGCGAGACCGCCTCCATCGCGCCCCCGTGACCACCCGTGGCCACGGTCCATCCGGCCTCGGCCAACAGATGCCCAAGTCGCTCGGCGTGCGCGACATCCGGGTGGTCGGGTCCAATCCGGGAACTGCCGAAGACGGCGACGACCCGGCTCACGCGGTCGACGTCACCGACGAGAGGATCTCCACCAGCGAACGTGTGTCGGGCTGCGCCCCAAGGCGATTCACATTGGCGACGAGCATGCGTACCGAGGGGGAATCGGGCCCGTGGCGATCGGCAACGCCACGAAGACGCGTGGCCGGGTCGATGCGCTCGCCGTGAGGGCCCGTGGTGAGGTCCGACACATCGAGAAGATCGAGCAACCCGCGATCAGGCCCCACGGGAAGTGGGAACTCGGCCTCCACCGAGGGCAACCCCAGCATCTGGGCGCGCAGAGCGGCACTGGAGTGGTGCGCCACCAGCCGCGCGAGTTCCTCGTGCCCGGCCAGCCTCAGCGCGCGGGCACCGGCAGTCGGGTGGTAGCCGCCCGGGAGCCCATAGCCCACGTCGTGCAGCCAGGCCGCACACAGCAACCGGCGGCGTTCATCCGCCGGGAGTCGCACCAGACCCGCCGCGCGGGTGGCCTGCTGCGCGACACCACGCGAATGCTCATACCGGATGCCGCCACAGAGGGCTTCGCACAACACCTGTGCGCCCCGTGGGTCATCAGCATCCCGCCACTGCATGGGGGTCAGGCCCACAGGCGAAGGGCCTCGTCCACCACGTCATGGCCCTCGAGGTCGGCGCGCATGCGCTCATCCTCGGCCACCTCGGGTTCGGGGTCGTCCATCAGGCGATCCGTGAACACGTCGCGGTCGGTGCGCTCCTTCGCCAGGGCGATCCAGTCGGGCGGGATCTCCTCCGGGAGAATCGTGCCGGTCATCTCGGCGAAGAGCAGCGCCCAGGCGCGCGGCAGCACGTCGACGTTGTAGCCGCCTCCGCCAAGTGCCACCCACCGGCCGCCGGTGATGTCATTCGCCATCTCGTGCAATACGCGCCACAGGCGGGGGAACGTGGCCATGCGCACCTGGAGATGCGCCAGCGGGTCCTCGTGGTGCGGGTCAACGCCATCCTGGGTCACGATGATGTCCGGCGCGAACCCGCGCACCACCGGCACGATGACGTCCTCGATCGCGCGCATATACGGACCATCACCGGAGAAGGCGGGCAACGGAATGTTCAGCGAGGTGCCCACGCCCTTCCCCGTACCCCGCTCATCGAGGGCCCCGGTTCCCGGGAACAGGTACCGCCCGCTCTCGTGCACCGAGCACGTGAGCACCCGTGGATCGTCATAGAAGATGAACTGCGTGCCATCACCGTGGTGCACGTCGACATCCACATACGCCACGCGCTCGGCACCGGCATCGAGCATCGCCTGAACGGCAACGGCAGCGTCGTTGTAGATGCAGAACCCGTTGGCCTTGTTGGCAAATGCGTGGTGCAGACCACCGGCTGCCGAGAAGACCCGCGTGGCGTGGCCCTCCCACACCTCCATTGCGGCGGTCACCGATGCGCCGCACACGGCCACCGCGGCCTCGTGCATGCCGCGAAACGCCGGCGTATCGCCCCCTGATGCCAAGCCCCACATTCCGGCCTCAAACGCGTGCGCGAGTGCCGGCTGCGCGCTGTAGCGACGCACCTGTGCCATATAGGCCGCGGTATGCACACGCGCGATGAGGGCCTCGTCCCCCGGACCGGGCGTGAGCACCGTCACATCGGGGCGGTCCAGCATTCCGTACGCCCGGATGAGGTCGATCGCCAACTCGCGGTTGACCGGCGCCAACGGGTGGTCGGTGCCGAGGTCGTACCCGGCGAGGCCCTGCCGATCGACGAAGGCGGTCGTAGACATCACCGCCAAGGCTCGCACATATGGGGCAGGGAGACCCGCCCAGGCGGGGCGATACGCACCATTCGGGCGGGGTTAGAAGTCCTGCTCGGTGGGCCGCATGATGATCTCGTTGATCGACACGTGCGGCGGCTGGTCCAGTGCGTAGAGCACCGCACGCGCAACGTCCATGGGCACGAGGGGCGCACCCCCCACCGGGTCGTCGTAGAACGCGGTATCCACGATGCCCGGGGCGATGAGCGTGACCCGCACGCCCGTGCCGTGCAGGTCCTTGCGCGCCGCCTCGGCCATCGCCGTGACCGCCCACTTCGTGCACGAGTACAGCGAACCAGTGCCCACCTGGCGCCCCGACACCGATCCCATCAGCATCACATGCCCCTTGGCCTCGGTGAGTGCCGGAATGCACGCGCGCAGCGTGAGGGCCGCGCCGTACACGTTGGTGAGCACCATCGACTTCCAGAACTCGGGCGACTCGTTGAGAAATCCACGCGTGGCCCCGAACCCGGCATTGGCAAGCACGGCGTCCAGACGCCCGAATGCAGAGAGAGCGGCCTCGGGAATGGTCTGGACGTCGTCCCATTCGGTGACGTCAGCCGTCACGGCCACTGCGTGCGCGGACCCACCCAGCTCATCAGCAAGGGCGTCCAGTAACTCACGGCGGCGGGCCGCCAGCACAACGCGCCACCCATCGGCGACGGCTGCCCGTGCCACCTCTGCACCGATACCGTCGGATGCGCCGGTAATGGCCAGCACGCGGCCATCACCGGCTATCGCGTCACCTCAAGCGTGTAGGCCGAGCGCCCGGATGTGCCCCGCAACTCCACGAACCAGCGACCACTGCGCGTTGCCGTGTAGGCCAGACGCGGGCGACGTGATGCGGTGCGGGTTGATGCCGTGGGGACAGCGCCGATGGTGCTCACGCTGGCAGTACCCGGGGCCCAGAGCGCCAGGCGCATGCGGGCGCCCCCATTGCCTGATGCCCGCATTCGCACTGTCTGCCCCTTGCGCAGGATTACCGGGTACAGGTCGCGCGGGTCATTGTTCACGTCGATGCTCGCCTGAATGATGACGCGGCCGGGGCCCCCGGCGATCGCGGTCTCACCCTTGACGTCGGTCACGTCGTCGTTGCCCTCGGTGGGATCGTCGGGTGGCAGCGGCAGGGTCAAGGCGGCGCGGGGGTTGACGAAGCCATCGCCATACGCAAGATCGCGGCCGGCTGGCCCGCCGTCAGTTGCGGTGTTCATGATCTGCTGCATCACTTGATACGGGGTCGCGCCCGGGTTTGCGGCGAAGATGAGCGCGGCCAGGCCGGTGACGTACGGCGCCGCCATCGACGTGCCCTCCTTCACCGCATACCCCGGCGCAATGGCGCCCTCGGTAATGCGTCGCGGTACCGACGAGAGAATGTCCACACCGGGAGCCACCACGTCAACCGACACGTTGCGGTCGCTGAACAACGCCAGGCCGCCCGGCGTAGAGCAGTCGGCGCTCACGTGCGTGCTGCACTGCGCCGCGACCCCCAGCACGTGGGCGTAGCCGGCCGGGTAGTTGACCTCGTTGTAGTCCTGGCCATCGTTGCCCACCGAGGCCACCAGCAGTGCACCCCGGGTAAAGGCCCAATCGATGACCTGCTGGAAGGCGCGCGACGAACCGCTGCCACCCGCCGAGATATTGATGACCTTGGCGCCATTGGCCACAGCCCACCGGATGCCCATCATCATCGTGGCGTCGGTGGAGAACCCGTCTTTATCGGAGATCTGCACCGGGATGATCTCGCCGATGCCGGCACCGCTCGGCGCCACCCCGACGATTCCCACCCCATTTGCCGGGGCGGCAGCGGTTCCGGCGACGTGCGTGCCATGACCAGTGCGGCCCCAGTCCTCGGCCTGCTCTTTGCCGGTCCATGCGCTCCATGGACGCACCAGCGGTGAGTTGGGGCCGCTCCACTCTTCATGCGTCGAGTCGATACCGCTATCGAGGATGGCGATCCGGGGTCGTGCGGGCGTGCCCGTGAGGTCGGCCCCCCACGTGGTGCCGGGGGCAAAGAGGTCCCACTGACGATCGGGGGTGAAGTAGGTGTCGGTGGGGGTCGTGACCGGGGCGAGCGGAGTGGGGGCCGCCGGGGCGGCCGGAACGATGTCATCGCTGGTTCGCACCAGCGACCACTCGGCCGCCGAGACGCCAGGAATGCCGAGCGCGCGGGCACGCAGCGCCCCGTCGGGTGCAACGCGCAGCGACCACACACCGGCCTCGGGTACCAGCGGGCGCACGGGGCCGAGCGGTGCGAGCAGCGCGCGCGCATCGGCAGGCGCGGGTGGCTCGGCGAAGGTCACCACGAGTGACGCCGTGCCGTCGGGTGCTGTGGCCGGCACGGGTGTCGACGGCGCGGATGTCGCAATGGCAGGGACCGCCAGACCCAGCAGCGCGACGAGCGCCACCAGACCCGGGGGCCTGCCCCTAACCCGCCCCATACCGGTTAGTGATGGGCATCCGTCGATCACGCCCGAATGCGCGAGGTGTGGTCTTGATGCCCGGAGGCCCTTGCCGACGCTTGTACTCGGCGCGGTCAACCATGCCCACGATGCGCCTGACGACATCCTCAGGAAACCCGCGCTCAACCAGAGCGGCCGGCGGAAGGTCCTCTTCGACGTACGCCTCGAGAATCGGATCGAGTACCTCGTATTCGGGCAGGGAGTCCGAATCACGCTGGTCAGGGCGCAGTTCGGCGGTTGGCGGACGATCAATGGTGGCCTGCGGGATGACCTCCCGGCCCTCTCTCAGGTTCCGCCACGACGCCAGCCGGTAGACCCAGGTCTTCGAGACGTCGCGCAGCGGGGCGAATCCACCCGCCATGTCGCCGTAGATCGTGGAGTACCCCACTGACATCTCGCTCTTGTTACCGGTGGCCAGCACCATGTCGCCGTGTTTGTTACTCATGGCCATGAGCAACGTGCCGCGAACGCGGGCCTGCAGGTTCTCCTCAGACACATCGCGCGGACGGCCCTCGAAAACCTGCGTCAGCTGCAACTCGAATGCGTCCACCACCGGGGCGATCTCGATGACGTCCATCCGGATACCGAGCAGCCCGGCGAGGGCATCGGCATCTGTCGTGCTCTGCGATGACGTGAACACTGACGGCATGGCCACGCCGCGCACCCGGTCGGCACCCAACGCGTCAAC
Organism: uncultured Actinomycetes bacterium; assembly: GCA_903943955.1. Lineage (GTDB taxonomy): Bacteria > Actinomycetota > Thermoleophilia > Miltoncostaeales > Miltoncostaeaceae > SYFI01. The sequence continues at coordinate 23,651 of CAJAPZ010000068.1, read as the reverse complement.
TGCGATGGCCGCCGTGAGCGCGGAGTCGATGCCGCCTGAAAGACCCAGAATGACGCCCGGGAAGTCATTCTTGCCGACGTAGTCGCGCACGCCCTGAACCAGGGCCCCCCACAGTTCCTCCTCGGGGCCGGCGACCGGTGCGATGAGCGCTACCGGGGTACCGGTACGCACCGGGAGTGCGCCGGTCACGACAACTGGCTCTGGGCCGTCGAGGGGCTCAAGGCGCCGCAGCAGCGGCTCGCGCAGACGGCGGCCAGCTGCCAGGTCGAGCTCGAGATCAGCGATGAGCAGGGCCTCGTCAAACACTGGTGCCCGGGCGATGACCTCGCCTGCGGCATCGATGATGACCGAGCGGCCGTCGAATACCAGCTCATCCTGCCCACCCACCTGGTTGCAGTAGGCGAGTGCGGCGGCGCTGTCCGATGCCCGGGTCTGGAGCATGCGCTCGCGGGCGTCGCCCTTGGCCTGGTGGAACGGCGATGACGAAATGCAGGCGATCACGTCGAGGCGGGCACGCGCCAGTTCCGCTGCGACCGGCGCCGGGTACCAAATGTCTTCGCAGATGACGACGCCCACACGGGCACCATCGATGTCGAGGACGATGGGGTGGTCACCCGCGCGGAAGTACCGCGCTTCGTCGAATACCCCGTAGTTAGGGAGGAATCGCTTGTGGTACACCGCCTGCACGCGACCGTCGGCAATGACCGCAGCAGCGTTGCGGCAGTCCTCGTCGTGGTCGACGAATCCGACGATGGCCACGCCCTCTGTCACCTGCTCGGCCAGTGCCTCCAACGCGTCACGCGACGCGTCGGCGAACGAAGGACGCAGCAGCAGATCCTCCGGCGGGTACCCGGTGAGGGCCATCTCGGGAGTGAGGATCAGGGCCGCTCCGGCATCAATGCCGGAGCGGATCGCCGCGCACAGCCGCGCGAGATTGCCGTCAATGTCGCCGACCACCGTGTTGACCTGCGCGCATGCAATGCGCATGAACTGCCCTCCGCCCGCCTGATCTTCGTGGTATGGCTGTCATGTCGCGGTAGGATCCAGCCCGTCCTCAGGATATACGCGACAAGGGAATTTCCACGATGGGTACCAGCGGACGCACAGATGGCCCCGGCAAGACGGCGGCGCCGCAGAAGTCCAACCTCACCCCGGCACAGGGGGCCCAGCAGGCAGAGAAGCGCCTCGGCAAGCCCTGTTTCTTCACAGGGCAACGTCTCGTGGGCATCTATGCCTGCGTCACGTGCCAGTTTCGCATCAACAACCGCGGCGCCCTGCCCTCGTGCCCGGACTGCGGCGAGATCATCTGGTGCTACATGGGCGACGGCCCCCGGCCGATCCCTGAAGGGGAGACCGCCGCTCCTGCCCCTCCGCTCGATTCCACGGGCCCGGCCGTCGATCAGGAAGTGGTGCTTCCGCCCCCGGCGCAGGACCCGGTGAAGGTGGAAGAGGGCATCAACCTGGAGATGTAGTTGGGGGCATGAGCGGGCACGTGCCCCGTATGGATTCACGAAATGCTTACGATGCGCCCTCGCGTTCCGCATGGCGAAGGGTCACGATTGATCTTGTCCGTACCGACTGGACACACCATGCGAACCCCTTCACCCTCACGCGCCGCCGTCACCGCCGCTCTCATCGGAGCGCTCGCCATGGCCGCGCCAGCGATCAGCGCTCCGGGCGGCCCCTCTCATTCCCTCGAGAGCAGCCCCTCACATAGCGTGCCGTCGAACAGCAAGAGCGACTGCCGTTCACCCGGCACCACCCTCAACCCGGTCACGACCGGCGCGGTGGGCGCTGGCGGCCAGGTGAACATCCAGGGGGCGGGGCGGGTGCGCCTGCTGGGATCATTCATGTCGTGGGGGACGGTCAGGGGAATGACTATCCGCGTTGAAGATCGCCGGGGCGATGGAGTGCTGCGCGTGGGGGCGGCATGCATCCCGTTCAAGCGGGTGACGAAGGCCGATGGCACTCGCACCCGTGTGGCAGTGGCGACGTCACCACGCCAACGCTTTCTCATCGACGGCACCGACATCCGGGTCGACCTGTCCGGCAAGGGATCGCTCGCCATCGCCATCACGGGCAGTGGCAGCGGGGTGCTCGACGGCGTGGGCACCTTCACCGTGAACAACGGCAACCCCCAGAGCTGGCCGCTCAAACCCATCGACCTCGCACTGGCGCCCGCGAACTAGCCCACACGGGGTAACCTCCGGCGGGCCACACCATGGGATCCTCAGACGAACAGCCATTCATCCTTATCGCCGAGGATGAGCCCAACATCGCATCCTTCGCCAAGATGTATCTGGAGGCGGCTGGCTTTCGCGTGGATATCGCAGACCGCGGTGACACTGCGCTCGAGAAGATCGATGCCGACAAGCCCGACCTGCTGCTGCTCGACCTGAACCTCCCCGGTGTGGATGGGTTCGAAGTGACCCGGCGCATTCGCCAGGGTGGTGGGTCGATGCCCATCCTCATGCTCACCGCACGCGACGAGCCGGTTGACAAGGTCGTGGGGCTCGAACTGGGGGCCGACGACTACGTCACCAAGCCTTTCGACCCGCGCGAGTTGGTCGCCCGGGTGCGCGCGGTACTGCGCCGCAGCGATGGTCAGGCCGACCAGGTCGACCCGGACATGCCACCGGTGCTCGAGGTTGACGACCTGCGCATCGAGGTGGGCCCGCGCGAGGTATACGTGGGTGACACCGAGGTCGCGCTCACGCCCAAGGAGTTCGACCTGCTGACCACGCTCGTGCAGGCCCGGGGTCTGGTGCTGAGCCGTGAACAGTTGCTTGAGCGTGTGTGGGGTTACACATTCCTCGGGGACAGCCGCACCATTGACGTGCACGTGCGTCAACTGCGTCGTAAGTTGGGCGACGCCTGTCCCATCGAGACTGTGTGGGGTACCGGCTACAAGGTTGCGGCCCGGCGGTGACTGCCGCGGCCCCGGCCCGCCGGAGGCCGTGGGCGAGCCTCTCGGGACGAGTGGCGCTCGGCGCGGTCGGCGGGCTCATCGTGGCGGCCATCCTGTTCGCCGCCATCGCCGTCTCGCTCATCCGTGGGGAGGCGACCGATCAGGCACGGGCCGAGTTGGATCGTCAGGCGCGTGCGGTCGCTGTGCTGGTGTCCGCTCGCGTAAAGACTGCGCTCGAGACCGGTGCCGAGTTCCGCACTGACCCCATCGGCAATTTCGAGACCCTCGCCGGCCCGCGCACGCGCCTGTATTACGTGGGCCTTGACCTCTCGCCCGGGGCATCCGATCCCACTGGTGGCCTCCCCGGAACGGTGGCGCAGGACCTGAGCCCCGCGGTACTGGTGCGCGATGGCTCGCAGGCGTTCGGCTTTACGCCCACCGGTGCTACCACGCCAACGTTCGCGGCCGCAGCGCCCGTCACGGTGGGCAGCCGCTATGTGGGTGCCATCGTGCTCACGCGCCCTCAGAACGAGGTGGCGGCCAACTGGGGTGACGTACTGCCCCCCATTCTCGTTGCCACACTTCTGGGCCTTCTGGTTGCCGTGGTGTTGGTGCTGTGGATCACGCGACGTGCGACCCGACCGCTCCGCGACCTCGAGGCTGCTGCGGCAAGCGTGGCGGCGGGTGACCTGCAGACCGAGGTCGCCACCGGGGGTGCAGAGGAGCTCGACGCCGTTGCCCGCTCGTTCAACGCGATGGTGCGTCAACTGGCACGTCGAGACCGCCTGGCTCGCGAGTTCCTCATGCGGGTCACCCATGACCTGCGCACCCCCCTCACCGCCATCCGCGGGCACGCATCTGCCCTCTCCGATGGCGTGGTACCCGAGGACGCCGTGCCACGGTCACTCGGGGCCATCGCATCTGAGGCCACACGCCTTGAGGTACTGGTGACCGATCTGCTCGATCTGGCGCGCATGGATGCCGACCGGTTCCGCGTCAACCTCGTGCCCGTGGCTGCCGCGCTGCCGCTGGAGCAGGCGACTGATGCGCTGTGGTCCACGGCCGAGGCCAGGGGCGTCACCCTGCGCGTCGACATCGGCGACCTGCCCGAGGTGATCACCGACCCGGACCGCGTGCAGCAGGTGGTCACCAACCTCATCGACAACGCAATCCGCTGGGCTCCCAGAGATGGCGAGGTCGTTCTCTCGGCTCGCCCGACCGCGAATGGAGGGGTCACGGTCGATGTGGACGACAACGGACCCGGGATCAGCCCCGACATGCGCGAAGCCATCTTCGAGCCATTCCGATCGGCTGAGACGCCGGAAGGTAATCAGGGATCGGGCCTCGGCCTGGCCATCGCACGCCAACTCACCCGCGCACTGGGCGGCGACCTCGCGGCGGGGACGGCGCCAGCAGGTGGGGCCCGGTTCACGCTCACGCTCCCTGCGCAGGCGCCGGAGCCCCGAAACGACGTGGGGCCCCCGTCCAACCTGGACGAGGGCCCCACACCCACCGCGATGGGTAGTCCGACCTAGGCCGGAGCGTCATCCGAGTGCGGCGCCAGGACAACGTCCCCGCGCTCACCCGTTCGTACGCGCACTGCGTCATCAAGCGGGATGATGAAGATCTTGCCGTCCCCCGGCTCGCCCGTATGGGCGTGCTCGAGGATCACATCCACGGCCCGCTCGACATCGCCGTCGTCAAGCGCGATCTCCAACTTCAACTTCGGACGCATGAAGATTGTGGTCTTCGCGCCGCGATAACTCTCTGTGTACCCGCCTTGGCGTCCTGAGCCCTTGACCTCACTGATGGACATGGAGGGAAGCCCCATGGCCGCCAGCTTGTCGCGGATCTCGTCGAATGCCTCGTGACGGATGAATGCCTCAATCTTCTTCACGTCAGTGTCCTCCTACTGCGACGAGGTCGCGGTCTTGGAACCGGCGAAGAGCGACGAACCGTCGGTCCTTGCCGATTCTGGGAATGCCCCGGGAACCTCGATGAACTGCTCCGGGTACCCATACATACCGTGCTCAGAGATGTCGAGGCCTGCCATCTCGTCCTCTTCGCTCACGCGAAGACCAACTGTGTACTTGATCAATGCGAACACGATGAACGATGCAGTGAACGTGAATGCGATGGTTGCGGCCACGCCGTACACCTGAACCCACAGCTGGTGGCCGCCGCCGCCGTAAAAGATACCCGCCTCCGAACCAGAGAGGTTCAGCGCGTCAAGGCGGTCGCGAGTGGCGAAGAGGCCCACTGCCAGGGTGCCAAGAATGCCCGACACACCGTGCACCGGGATGCAGCCGATGGGGTCATCGATCTTGATCTTGTCAACCAGCACCACCAGCGCGGGCACGAGAATGCCGACGACGAACCCAATGACCACTGCAGCCCACGGATCCACGAAGGCACATGGTGCTGTGATGGCGACGAGACCGGCAATGGCCCCGTTGCCCATCTGTGAGACGTCAAGCGTCTTGAACATGACCAGCGAGCCGATGGTGGCGCCAATGACGCCGGCCGCCGCCGCCAGGTTGGTGTTGATGGCCACGTCGGCGAAGTTGTAGCCGACCGCCCCGAGGAACGAACCCGGGTTGAAGCCCATCCAACCGACCCACAAGATCAGCACCCCAAGGATGGCGAGCGGAATCGAGTGGCCCGGAATGGGCTGTGGCTTTCCTTCCCGGAACTTCCCGATGCGTGGCCCCAGCAAGAGCGTTCCGGCGATGGCCGCGAGCGCACCCTGCAAGTGGACGATCGAGGATCCCGCGAAGTCGAGGAAGCCCTGCTGAAAGAGCCAGCCGCCACCCCAGGTCCAGTGGGCCACGATCGGGTAGATGAGCCCGGTGAAGACGACACCGAAGATGATGTATGCGATGAACTTCGTGCGGTCGAGCATCGTGCCGAACACGATGGCGAGCGACACGGCACAGAACACCGCCTGGAAGAAGAAGACTGCCTCAACCGGGAGGTTGTACGCCGCGAGGGCGTTGCCGAAGTCGAAGAGGCCAAGCGAGTTGGTGTCGCCCGCCGCATCCGCGTTGCCCAGGAACCAGCCTGCGGATCCTACAAAGTCATTCCCATCACCAAAACCGAGCGCGAACCCGATCGCCCAGAACATCAGGAATGTAATTGCAAGATTGATGACGATCTTTCCGGCGACCGCACCGGAGTTCTTCATGCGTGAGAGGCCGATCTCGAGCATGGCGAAGCCGGCCTGCATGAAGAGCACCAGAATCGCAGCAATCACAACCCACATGGAGTTGACCGCGACGTCGGTCGGGGACGGACCATCTGCCGCAGCGGCCAGGGCGGGGATGCCAAACAGCAGCACTGCTGCTGCTGCGGCACCCAACCTGAGTGACCTCTGACGCATGGAGTTATCCTCCTTCATCGATTCCAGGGCAGTGCATGTGCACGGCCCCCATTCACCGACGAGGCTATGGCGACGGCGCGTGGCGCTCTTTGTGCGCAGGGATGAAGTGGTGGCACACCCCCTTCGCCACGGGGCGAACCCGCATGCTGCGGATCAGCGGTCGAGAATCTCCAAAGCGCCCGTGAGATGAGGAACAACGGCGTCTGCGCCGGCAAGGGCCTCTGCATCATGAGCCCCGGTAGTCACTGCGATCACGTGCACGCCAGCAGCCCGCGCGGCGGAGATGTCGCGGGGTGTGTCCCCAATCACCATCACCTGATCGTCCGGATACCGTTCGCTGGCGCGCTCGCGCGCCAGCTTCACCAGATCAGCGCGCAACTCGGCGTCCGATCCAAAACCCCCTTCACCCGACGCAAACCACGTGCCGAGACCGGCGACAGCCACCTTGGCCCGGCCGATCTTCTCGAGGTTCCCGGTCACCAGCGCCATCTCGACCCCCTGTTCCTTCAGGGACGCCAGTACGGCCTTGGCATCCGGTGCGGCAACGGGCGGTGGATGGGCGTTGGCCATCTGCGCGTGCATCCTGCACGCGAGATCGATCCATTCGCGCATGCATGCATCAATGGCGACGTCGGCGACCGAGTGACCACGCAGCACCAGGCGGGCGATCTCGCGATCGGTGCGACCCGCCGGCTGGGTGGCCCACACATCATCCAGCACGACCGGTACGCCCCACACCGTGCGCATGGCATCGGCCATCGCGTGGGCATGCCCCTCCGGCGCGCCGTGGAGCAGGGTCCCGTCGATATCAAACAGCACAAGCACGTCAGCAGTGTGCCCAGTGGCGGCACCTGCAGGCCGGATCAGGCGTGTAGCGATCCACCCACGTGGGAGTGGGCATCCTCCGGCTCGGCGCCAGTGACCTCAATGAATCGCTCCGGGTACCCAAACATGCCGTGCTCTGAGATATCGAGTCCGGCCATCTCGTCGGACTCCGATGCTCTGAGGCCGACGGTTCTCTGGATAAGCCAGAACGCCGCGTAGCCGGTGGTGAAGGCGAATGCAGCGATACACACCATGCCGATGGCCTGCCACCCCAGCTGGGCCGCGCCGCCGCCGTAGAAGAGGCCAGGGCGGCCGCCCAGCGTGGCGGCAGCATCGGTGGTGGTGAGGAACCCGGCGGCGAGCACCCCCACAATCCCGCCCATACCGTGCCCGGCGAGCACCCCGATTGGGTCGTCGATGCGCATGCGGTCAACCAGCAGCACCATTGGCACCATCGCGCAGCCGGCCACCAGACCGATAACCGCACCGGCCCAGGGCGCCACGAACGCGCAGGGGCCTGCGATGGCGCCCAGCCCTGCGATGGCGCCGTTGCCCATCATCCCGATGTCGTACGTGCCCAGAAGCAGACGCGACATCACCACGGCACCCAGCACGCCGAAGGCACCCGCGAGGTTGGTGACAACCACCACCGTGCCGATTGGCTTGCCCACGGCGCCCAAAAACGAGCCAGCGTTGAATCCCATCCATCCCACCCAGAGGATGAGCACACCCAGCACGGCCATGGGCATCGAATGGCCAGGAATGGGATTGGCCCTTCCATCCGACCGAAACTTGCCGATGCGTGGCCCCACAACGATCGCGCCGGCGATACCCGCGAACGCCCCGGTGATGTGCACCACCCCGGAGCCCGCGAAGTCCTGGAACCCGTTCTGGGAAAGCCATCCGGCGCCCCACACCCAGTGGGTGACGATGGGATAGATGAGCCCGACGAACAGGATTGCGAAGGGCAGGTAGGTGACGAACCGTGCCCGGTCGAGCATGGTCCCCCACACGATGGCCAGCGCCACCGCGGCAAACATGGCCTCGAAAAAGAACTTGGTGGTCTCGTCAATGCCCGAGTACGAGAGCGCCGCCACGCCCTGGCTGTTACCGATATCAATGAACCACGCCGTGGCACCGCCGAACCCACTGCCATCGCCAAAGGCAATCGCATACCCGATGGCCCAGAACACCACGAGGGCAAGCGCGAAGTTGACGATGATCTTGGCGGCCACCGCACCCGCGTTCTTCATACGCGAGAGGCCCATCTCGAGCGCAGCGAACCCGGCCTGCATCAGCAGCACCAGGCATCCGGCAACGACCACCCAGACGGTGTCGATGGCCACTGCGTTCATACGGTTCCTCCGGAAGAATCAGGCTGCCGGGCGCCCCGATCCCCGGGGCTACGCAACGGTGCCATCCGACACGCTGCGACCTCATGGCCCAGTGGACAACGGGTGCGCAACTGCTTTGGCCGGATGTACAACCACCCGCGCCAAGGGGGGGGCAACACCGTGCATCTGCCGACCGGCGACGGCGAGTCGCGGCGCACAGCTGATGCGCGGGCGCTACGCTGGCCCGCGTGACGGACACCGGCACACCAGCGCCCCGCACATCATTACTCGCCCTCGGTGCCCTCGGAGTGGTGTTCGGGGACATCGGTACGAGCCCGCTGTACGCATTTCAGGCCGCTATCGCCACCGGCGTGGGTACCGACCAGAGCGACATCCTGGGCCTACTGTCGCTCTTCCTGTGGGCGCTGATCCTCATCGTGGGCGTGAAGTACATCGGGCTCGTCATGCGCGTGAGCAACAAGGGCGAAGGCGGCGTGCTGGCGCTGTCGGCGCTCGCGCGACGCACGCTCCACGGCAAGACGGCGCGGTGGGCGTTTCTCGCCGGGCTCGTGGGCATGGGGCTCTTCTATGCAGATGGGGTCATCACGCCAGCCGTGTCTGTGCTGTCGGCAGGCGAGGGCATCACGGTGAGCTTCCCATCGGCGGGCGCTTTGGTGGTGCCATTCGCCATCGCGGTGGTGACGATCCTTTTCATCGTGCAGCGCTTTGGCACAGACAAGATTTCCAAGGCCTTTGGGCCCATCATGCTGCTGTGGTTCATTGTCATCGCGTCGCTGGGCATCAAGGAGGTCATCGCCGCCCCCTTCGTGCTGCAGGCCTTCAATCCGCTGGACGGTCTCTTCTTCTTCGGCCGCCATCCGGGCCACGGCCTCGCCGTGCTGGGAGCCGTCGTGCTGTGCGTCACGGGTGTCGAGACCCTGTACGCCGACATGGGCCATTTTGGTCGCAAGCCCATCGCTCTCGCGTGGCTCGTCGTCGCTTTTCCGGGTGTGATGCTCGCCTACCTAGGGCAGGCAGCGCTGGTGCTGACCAATCCAAGCAGTGCGAGCAACCCGTTTTTCAACATGGGGCCGCAGGCGATGGCCATCCCGCTGCTCATCCTGGCCACGGTGGCCACGTTCATCGCGTCGCAGTCGGTCATCTCCGGAGTGTTCTCCGTGACCCGGCAGGCCATTCAGCTCGATCTGCTACCCCGCCAGCGCGTGGTGCACACGTCAGAGAAGGTGGAGGGGCAGATCTACATGCCCTTCCCAAACATGGCGCTGTACGGAGTCGTGGTGGCATTCATCCTCGCGTTTGGATCGTCAGAGGCACTGGCCGGTGCATACGGACTCGCTGTCGCGGCCACAATGGTCATCACCACCGGGCTCACCATGATCATGGCCCGCAATGCATGGAGGTGGAATCCGGCCCTCATCATCCTGTGTTTCACTCCGTTGCTGGCCATCGACCTGCTGCTATTCGTGGCCACCTGCGAGAAGATCCCTCACGGCGGCTGGGTGTCCATGCTCATGGCGGCCCTGCTGCTCACAGTGATGGTCACCTGGCGTCGGGGCCGGGGAGTGCTGCGACGCCGAATCGCATCGGAGTCGGTGCCCATGGATCGCCTGGTCGAGTCGGTGCCCATTGCGGAGCAGCGCATTCCCGGCGCGGCCGTCTTCATGACCGCCAACCCCAAGGTGGCGCCGCACTCGCTGGCTATCCACCTGAAGCACAACAAGCTGCTGCCCGAGCATCTTGTGCTGGTGAGCGTGCGATACCGCACCACCCCGAGAGTGAATCCGTCGGCCCGCGTGCTGACAAAGCGCATGGGCCCGGGAATCACCGCCATCGAGGTCTGGTACGGCTACGTTGAGCGCCCTGACATCCCCGAGGCCCTCGCCAGCGTGTGGGGCGTGCTGGGCCTGCCTGAGTCGCCAACCGAGGCCTCATACGTCGTGAGCGACGACACGCTGGTCATCACGCGCGACCACGTCGTCGGCTTGCCCCACTGGCAAAAGCGCCTGTTCGGCACGATGCACCGAAACGCTGCGAAGTCGGCCGACTTCTTCCGCCTCCCCCCCGGCCAGGTCATCCACCTGGGCACCGAGGTAAGCATCTAGCGATCAGCGGGCGGCGTCGCCGAACAGGCTGCGCGCGATGACCAGCCGCTGGATCTCGCTGGTGCCCTCATAAAGTTCGGTGATCTTTGCATCGCGGTAGTACCGCTCGGCGTTGTACTCGCGTGAGTATCCGTAGCCGCCGAGGGTCTGCACAGCGACGTCGGCCGCACGCACGGCCACAGATGATGCGAACAGCTTGGCCTTGGCCCCAGCCGCCCCGTGCGGATGCCCGGCATCTCGCAGCCCCGCGGCATGCAGCGTGAGCAGACGCGCGGCATCAACCTGCGCGGCAATGTCGGCGATGGGGAACTGCACGCCCTGAAACCGGGCGATGGGGCCACCAAATGCCTGACGCTCCGACGCATATTTCACGGCCAGTTCCAGTGCTGCCCGGGCGATGCCCACGGCCTGGGCGGCCACGCTGATACGCCCGCCATCCAGAGTGGCCAGTGCCAGCTTGAGGCCCTCGCCCGCGGCGCCCAGCAGGCCGGAACGCGGAACGTGCAGCCCATCGAAGGCGAGCTCAACGGTCGACGAGGAATGCAGCCCCATCTTCGGGATCTCACGGCCCACCAGCAGCCCGTCAGCCTTCGGCGACACCAGCGCGCTGATGCCGCGGGCACCATCGCCACCGGTACGGGCGAAGATGACGAAAACGTCGGCGATGCCACCATTCGTGATCCACTGCTTCGTGCCGGTGAGGTTCCAGCCATCGCCCGATTCGGTGGCCCTCGTAGAGAGCGATGCGGTGTCCGATCCGGCGCCCGGCTCGGTGAGTGCATAGCAGCCGATCATCTCGCCACTGGCGATACGGGGCAGCCACTCATGCTTCTGGTCCTCGGTGCCCGCACGCACAATGGGCGATGCCACTAGGCCGTTCTGCACAGCGATTGCCACGGAGGTGCCGGCATCGGCGCAGGCAACCTCCTCCATCACAAGCGCGAGCGACGTGGCGTCAAGCCCCGATCCGCCGTACTCCTCGGGTACCACGATGCCCAGCAGCCCGAGGGCCCCCATCTGTTTGATCACATCGAGCGGGACATGCTGCTGCTCGTTCCACGCCGCGGCGTTGGGGGCAATCTCACCCTCCGCGAAATCACGGGCCAAGGCCCGGATCTCGCGGTGTGTATCACTCAGATCGGTGTGCATTCCGCCAAGCATTCGCGACTCACCATGACGGAATGGTGTTAGGCCATCATCTGCGGGCGCTCACCCATGTGCTTGAGCCATCTGGCATGTGAGCGCAGGGCGTCCATCAGCGTGAGATTGTTGTTGTACGGCAGGCCGTGTTGCGCGCACATGTCCTCGACAATCGGTGAGATGCGCCGGTAGTGCACATGCGAAACGGTGGGGAACAGGTGATGTTCGACCTGGAAGTTGAGGCCACCGAGGTACCACGCGAGCAGCCGACTTTTCTGGGCAAAGTCAACGGTGGTCTCCACCTGATGCTCGGCCCAATCGCGTGGCCCGTCCTGCTCCACCTCACTGGTGAGCCTCTCAAGTGATGTGAACTCGGCCTCCTCAACGCAGTGCGCCAACTGGAACACCACAGCGAGGATGATGCCGAGGATCCACATGGCGCCGAGGGCCGCAAGCAGGACCACCCAGACGGGGTGGAACATGATCGGCACCACAAGCGCGAGGCAGATGAAGATCACTTTGCCGGCGATGAGCGTGAACAGATCACGCCCGCGCGGGCGGACGATTGGAACATGGGCCCTGTGGGCGAGATACAGCGTGAGCGCGTCACCCGTGACGATCTGCTTCGGCGCGTAGAAGCCATAGAGGCAGAACATGTAGATGTGCTGGTACTTGTGCCACGGACGCCACTTCTGGTCGGGTGCGAATCTGGCCAGCGGCAGCTGGTCGATATCGCCATCCTTGTCCACCACGTTGGTGTACGTGTGGTGGGCGTGGTTGTGCTTCTCGCGCCACAGGTATGACGAGCCGCCCAACATGGAGTCCATCGAGAACCCGAGAAACCGCCAGCGCCTGCCGATAGCACCGTGGTTGGCGTCGTGCTGAATACCGAAGGCGATGCCGCCCATGGCGAAGGCGAGCGAGACGCAGCCCACGATCATTGTCATCCAGTTCGGCGAGAAGAACACCAGGTACGCATAGGACGCGACGCACCAGAGGAACATGAATGCGGCCTTCGAAAAAAACCGGATCCGCCCGTTGCGACGCACGCGGGAATCAAGTGCCTCATTCACCGCGGTGCGCAACTCGCGATGGAAGGAACTACCGCCTTTCAGGAGGCGAGGTGCAGTTACGCCCGTTTCAGGACGTTCCCCAGTGATAGTTGCCAACGACGCTCCTTCGGGCAGCGAGCGAGTATCGCTCAAGCACTGGGCTGACGTTATCGGATGGGGCCGGACCCACCACGTTGGACGGTCCCCCGCGTACGGGCCAATCGTCACCAACACGTACATCGCAACGACGGTCATTCCGGCGTTCGATGGAGGATACCGGGATCGAACCGGTGACCTCCTGCTTGCAAAGCAGGCGCTCTCCCAGCTGAGCTAATCCCCCCGCGGGTCGGGAAGGTAGCACCGCTGCAGCCGTCCACGGGTAGGGTTTCGCCGAACCGTTCCACCCCGGAGGCATCGTGTCCGACGAGGCCCTAGCCCGTATTGACCAACTGCTGCAGGTGCAACAGCAACATCATCTCGATCTGGCAGCCCTCCTCGAGGAGTACCGGCAGATGGTGTTCGAGGCCGATACCCAAGGCGACGAAGCCGTGTTCAAGACGGCATCGATGATGCCGGGCGGGAAGTACCACGTGCTCACCACGCACCTGCGGGAGACGTGGCTTGTGCTGCAGGCCGACCTCGTGCGGCTGTTCCCCGACGTGGCACCACCGCCAAAGCCCAAGTCCACCGACTAATCCGGTAGCGCCGCCCGCAGCGCCGACTGCACGTCGGAGTGCACCCACGAATAGCCACGGGCCTCGGCGGCAGCAGGCACCGCACGCTGGCTATCAAGCACCAATGCCGCCATCTCCCCCATGGCCGCGCGCAGCACGAACCCCGGTGTCGGAACCTTGGCCGGGCGTCCGACTGCGGTGCCGAGTGCCGCTGCCACCTCGCGCTGACGCATGGGGCCGGGCGCGGTGACATTGATTGGTCCGTGCCACGAGGCGTTATCGATGGCCGTGAGAATCATGCCCACCACGTCGGCGATCGCCACCCAGGGCACCCACTGCCGGCCTCCCCCGATAGGGCCCGCGCCGCCGATGCGCGCAATCTTGGCCAGCCGGGGGATGACGCCGCCATCGGGCGCGAACACCATGCCGGTGCGGGAGATAACCACGCGCACCCCGCCCGCTTCGGCCCCGTGGGCAGCGGCCTCCCATTGGCGCGCAACACCTGACAGGAAGTCGGTCCCCGGTCCCGACGTCTCGTCGAGTACCTCATCTGCACGATTGCCGTAGTACCCACTGGCGCTACCGCTCACCAGCACGCTGGGCCCGGATCCCGCTGCGAGTGCATCGGCGATACGGGTGGTGGTGACCACCCGGCTCTCGCGGATGATGCGCTTTCGCGCGTCGGTCCAGCGGCCCTCGGCCACCGAGGCACCGGCAAGGTTCACCACGGCGTCAACGCCATCGATGGCGGCAGCCGGGAACGCCTCCGTCGTCGGATCCCAGCGCACGGTGCGAACCCCATGCACCATGCCCCCAGCGCGCGACACCGGCACGACCACATCGCCCCGCGCGAGCAGGGCTGCGCTCACGTGCCCACCAACGAGGCCACTCGCTCCTGTCACTGCAATCCGCATACCACTGATGATGCCTGTCTCAGCGAGGGATGGACTGCACAACCCCCACGTCGTGGGTACCCTCCCCCCCTGAACCCCGATCAGGAGGCCGGAATGGCGTTGGACATGGTTGTACAAGGAGTCGCGGTGAAGCGGCGCGGGCCGTTGGTCACATGGCTATTGATTCTCGTGACCTTTGGTATCTACGGGCTGTTCCACTGGTACTACATGAACCGTGAAGTGCGTGATTTCTCCGCCGCGGCCGGGGCACCGATCGGTAACTCGCCGGGCAAAAGTGTGCTCGCCCTCTTCCCGGGGTTTATCCTCATCGTGCCCGTTATCTGGACCTGGGTGACCACCGCGACGCGGGTACGCGAGGTGCGTCGCATCGTGCTGGCCGGGGCGCCCGGCGAGGAGCCGTCAGTGGGTCTGTCTGTGCTGTTCAGCTTCCTCTACAGCCTTCAGCACCCCTACCTGCAGGCATCGCTCAATTCCACCTGGGACATGGCAGGCGCAACCTCCGCGGTGGCTGCAGCTGCGCCGCCCCCGGCGGCCGACTGAAATCCGACCGGATCACACGGAGGTGGGCCCTCCCCCGGGCCTGCCTCCGTGTGATCAATGGCACCCCCGATCTGAAGAGCCGGGGAAAGGCACCATCAGCGGTGCCGATAAATGCCGCTAGACCGTCTCGCGCTGCGGTGGCTCACCGTGGCCGTACTCGCGGGCGGCGGCAGGGTGTGCCGAAAGCACCGTCTCAATCGCCGCGTCCTCATCGGCGCTGAGGGGGCGGGCGGCAAGTGCGGCGATGCCCCGGGCCTGCGCGGCGTCGTGGGCACCGATGATTGCGGCGGTGACCGCCGGCAGGCGCAATGCCCACGCAACGGCGAGTTCGCCGACGCCACCGGATCGACCGGCCTCGCCGGCGATGGCCTGGAGCTCGCGTACGACCTGAATGCGATCGGCGAACGACTCATCAGCAAACAGCTCGCTGACCGCACGCCAGTCGTTCTCGGGGAAGGTGGTGTGCTCATCCATACGGCCGGTCAGAAGGCCGTGGGCCAGCGGCCCGTACGCCAGCACACCCACCCCATTGTCGTCGCACCACGGGATCTCGGCCTGCTCGACCTTGCGACGCATCACGTGGTAGCCCACCTGGAGTGACACGAACGGCTCCACGGCATGCGCAGCCGCAAGGTCGTCGTGGTGGTAGTTGGACACACCGATCCAGCGGATCTTTCCCTCGTCGCGCAGACGCTGAAGCTCACCCATGGTGTCGGCGGCATCCACGCCGTTCACCGGCCAGTGCACCTGATACAGGTCAACGTGATCCATCTGCAGCGCAGTGAGGCTGCGCTCGAGTGCCATACGCAGGTATTCACCCGTGGCCTCACGCCAGATCTTCAGGCCATCGGCACCCATCTCCCACGCAACGCCGCCCTTGGTGGCCACGATGACGTCATCGCGGCGCTCGCGCACGACCTTGCCCACCACCACCTCGGCGCGACCCTGACCGTAGATGTCGGCCGTGTCGATCCAGTTGATGCCGGTGTCGAGCGCCGCGTGACAGGCCGCCGCGCTGCCGGCATCGTCTGCGCCGCCCCAGCGCCCGCCGAACTGCCAGGTACCGAGCCCCACCACAGTGAGGTCGAGGTCAGATGCGCCGAGCCGTCGGGTCTCCATGCTTATCCCTTCGTGACAGGCGTGAGTGCCACCAGCAGGCCGCCGTCATCGTCATATGCCGGGAAGAGGTCGACCACCGCATCGCGGTCCTCGACCATGCCACGGGGCCGGAACGTGCAGGGCTCACCCTGAACGCGTACGCCCCACTCCATCACCTTGGCCACGGGGTCGTCGGGGGCACTCGGGAAGCGCAGGTGCAGCGCCTCCACAACGTCCTGCCCGATCATGCCGCCCTCGGGCCAGCCGGTGACCGGCATTGCCGCGTGCCCAGCCGCAAGTACCCGCAGATGACGATCGCAGCACACCAGCGCGGTCAACGGCCCGGCGTAGTAGTCGTCCATCATCTCGAAGAGAAACCCGAAGCCGCACTTGGCACATCCACGGGGCTGATGCCCCTCAGTGCGTTCAGACCCCGCCTCGCGGTGGGCACAGTGAGGGCAGAGGAAGACGGCCACGCGGGAAGGTTACCCGCCGAGCGGGTCCACCCACGGCGGGCGATCCGCACTGCCCGGTACGCGCCATGTCCAGGTGGCATCGTCGAATGTGCCACCCGCCATCTTCTCGATCTGCCCGATAAAGGTAACCAGGTCCATTGGCTCCACCAGCGACGACGGCGTCATGACATCGGCGGCAAACGAGAGCACTCTGCCGCGACCCACGTCGCGCAGCACGGCGGCGGGGCGACCGTCTAGGTGCGTGGCCACCACCGATGCACCGGGGGGCACGTCCTCAAATGCCCATGAGCGACGATCGTCCACCGGCACGCTGAGAAGATCGGCCGGGCTTCCCACTGCGAGGGCATTGCGCTGTACGAGAAGCGCGGTACCCCCCGGCTCGCTGGCCAGGCGCCCGCCCATGAGCGCACTGCCCACATCGGCCAGGTTCTCGTTGCCGGGAGTGCGGGCGAATGCCTGTGGATCCGTCACCACCAGGAACCCGCCATCGCTCACCCATGCGCGCAGTTGCTCGGCGAATGGGCGCGTGAGCACCTCGCCCCGCGGAAGCCACACGACCCTGGCCGCGGCCAGGCGGGACGGATCGGCCTCAAGACGCGTATCCGAATCGAACCGGAATCGTGCGTGGTTGAGCTCGCCCAACAGTGAGTACGTGGTGTAGATGCCGTCGCCCGATGCCTTGTATCGCGCGTCGCCGCCACGGTCGGGCTGGCCCTGCCCCTCACTCATCGCCGAGTAGACCACCTGCGTGCCGGGGTCCACAGGTGGGTCGGGAAGGGTGGCGCCCTTCAGGCGCGAGGCCAGCGACAGCATGCCGTCATACAGGGGCCGATTGGTGAAGCGCGGATTGCCAAGCGCGAACAGGCTGATATGTGTGGCGCCGGCGCGCAGTGCCTGCCCCGCCCATGCATCCAGATCGGCGGCCACCGGCATATAGCCCGAGTACCTGAACGCCTGCACGATGATGCGCGTCTCCTTGCCCGTGAGGTCGGAGAGGAACTTGGCGCCGAAGCCGGGGTTGTACCGGCCGCGGCCCGGGTCGTCCTTCTCGGCGTACGACACGTACGGGTCGCCCTCCACCACATCGGCAAACCCGCTGAGGGCCGTGTAGTCCCACGGCATGAAGCCGTCGATGAAGCCGTAGTCATTTGGCACCACGCGTGAACCGGGTGCCATCTGGTGGATGACTGCAGCCTGCTCGGCTTTCATGGCAAAGAACTCGCGGCTGGTCCACCGCGAGTAGGCAAGCCACTGAAGCCTCGCGATCGGTGACGTGGTGCGCTTCGCCGATGCGCTGGGCGGGGCCCATCCGAAATCAGCCTTGATCTGCGCCCTCTGGCGGCGCCACACCGCGCTCGTCGTCGCCGCGCGGCCCTTGGGCAGCACCACCTGGGGCTCGTCTGACCCCGTGAAGGCCCACACGTACGGCTTTCCCACGAGCCCCGGCACGGTGCGCCGGATCTCCTTGAGCGCCGAGGTGCGATAGGCCGGGTCAAGCAGCGACATGCGGCGCGTCGGCGCCTCGGTCTCCGGCTGAAACACGGTTCCGGTGGGGCGACAGCGCTTCGGCACGCGCGGGTAGATGCACAGCGCCTCCTTGGCGGCCCGGGCCTCCACGTTGGCGTCCCATGAGAGTCCCGTGGCGGCGTACTGACGCTGGAAGTTGCTGGGGTTGCGCCACGCGTGCGGCTCGGTTGGGGCAATTGGGATGTCGAAGGGAAGCGCGCCGAACCCGCTGAACCACAGGCCGTTGTCGCCAGCCGTATGGAGCATCGCATCAACCGTGCGATACCACGTGGCGGCTGGGATGGGAGGCGGCTTCTTCGGGTTCCAGCGCGGGAGGTCCTCCTGGTTGAGCTCATGGCTCCAGTCGAATACCCGCCCCATGGGACGCGCGAGGGCGACCTGTGCGGCCGAGCCGATCGCGAGCAGTGCCGCGACGATGACGAGGGGCTTTCTCACCACGCACCCATCATGCCCGAGCAGCCGCAGCCCGGGGTGAAGACGGGTTCCGGGTCAGATCCCCGCGCCATCCACGTGGCCGAGCGGCGTCATGGTGAAGAGCGTGTCCGCCCGCAGGCCGAGGCGCAGGGTCTCGAGCGGGATGACCTCGTCGGGTGGGATGTTGCCGAGGTTCACGTTGGTGCCGAACGACCGGATAAACCAGGTCTGCTGAGACTTCAGTGGTGCCTCAAACAGCAGGCGGTGTACGTCGATCGCATGGACGATCTCGTCGATGAGGCCCATGCGTACCTCGCCATCGCCGCGGAACACGCCGGCGGTGCCACTCTCGCGCGCCTCCGTGATGACCTTCCAGGCGCCAGCACGCAATTCGGCCTCGATCATCTCCACCCAGCGGTACGGGGCGATAACGACATCGTTGTCCTTCGAGCCCACCTCCGACAGCACCGTGAAGTCCTGAGCGAGTTCGGCGATGTATTCGAGCTTGCGCTCGTGCGGAATGGTCACCGTGCCATCCGACACCTCCACGTGACGGAGACCCAGATCCGTGACCCACCGACGCCAGTCGTCGAGTTTATTCTGGACGTAACAGACCTCCCAGAACGTGCCACCGAGTACCACCGCGATATCCGCCGACTCATAGAGGCGGATCTTCTCGCGCAGGTTGGGCTGCACGTATGCGGTTCCCCATCCCAGTTTGACGATGTCGATGTACTCGGCGGAGGTCTGCAGCAGCGACTCCACCTCGGCAAGTGATGAGCCCTTGTCGATGACGTGCGTGATGCCCGCCTGACGTGGTCGCGGGGGCCTGCCCGGAAGCGTGAGGAATGTGGGCATCGCCTCGGCGTTCGATCCGTTGTCCATCGCCCCGTCGCTCATGCCAGTGACCTCCGTGCCGCCGATCGTCCCGCGATACGCCCGAACACCACGGTGTCGAGCAGTGAGTTGCCCATCAGTCGATTCGTACCGTGTACCCCGCCCGTGATCTCGCCGGCAGCGAACACGCCATCAAGGGTGGTCGCGCCCTGCTCGTCAATCACGAGGCCACCGTTGCGGTAGTGCAGCACCGGGTACACCAGAACGCGCTCCTTCGTGATGTCCACCCCCTGACGGAGGTAGCGATTATGGACGTAGGCAAGACGCTCGGCGGTGAAGCCCGCTCCGTTGTCCCGGTCAATCGCGGTCGTGTCCAGCCAGACGCCCTCTGCACCATCCGGCGCGGTCGCGCCACGGCCTTCCTCAACAATGCGGATGATGGCATTCGCGACGACGTCGCGCGGGGCAAGTTCATCCACAAAGCGCTCACCAGCGGCATCGTGCAGCGTGGCGCCGTACGAACGCGTGGTCTCGGGAAGGGCGTAGCCCGCAAGCGCAGCGGGCCACAACGCGCCAGTGGGGTGCCGCTGCCACGAGTCGAGGTGTTCGGCCTGTGCACCCAGCGCAATCGCCAGCTCCAGCACCTCCGGCGTGGTATCGGGATGGTTGGTGGACTTCAGGCCAAGACGCGCGGCCTCGCCCGCAAGCCCGCCACCAGCCGCCAGCACCACGGCCCGGGTGCTGATCTCCGTCTCACTGCCGTCCTTCGCACGAACTGTGGCCACCCATGAATCGCCCTCGCGGCTGAGTGCCGAGAGTTCGGTTGACTCGCGTACGTCAGCACCGCTCTCGCGTACGGCTGCGCGGAGCGCCTGCACCATCTCGGCACCGGTGCGCTCTCCGGCTTGCAGCAGGCGTGGTCGGCGCGCACCACCGCAGCGGATGATGCGCAGCACGTCGTCGTCGCGCGTAAAGGCCACGCCCAGGGAGTCGAGCCATGCAATGGCGTCGGGGGCCCCCTCCACAAGCGTACGCAGCAGTTGCGGGCGGGCATCACCGTGTCCGGCGGCAAATGAATCGTCAAAGTGATCGGCCGTGCTGTCGTCGGAGGCCATTGCCGCCTGTATGCCCCCCTGCGCACGCCCCGTGTTGGACGCCCCGAGGGCCGACTTGGTGATGAGCACCACCGTTGCGCCAGCCTCGCGGGCGGCAATCGCCGCGCTCATCCCCGCGCCCCCCGACCCCACCACGAGTACCTCGGTCACGCCCGCGGCCTACGAATCGCCGGGCTCGGCCGGAACTGCCGGGCCGGATGCCGGCGGTGTCAGATCGCCCAAGTGCTCGCGGGCGTATGCCACAAAGCCCTCGCTCACGCGACTGGGTGTGCGCCCGGCATGACGCACGAGCGAAAAGTCACGGGCCAGTACGGCGCCATCAACCTCCACCGCGATGAGCCGCCCTTCGGCCAGGTCGCGCTCAACAGCCAGACGTGAAATGACCGTTATTCCGAGGCCGTCCAGCACGGCGGCACGGACCGACTGCTGGAGGCCCAGTTCAAGGGTCACGTCGATGTCGCGCATGCGCACGCCCGCCGCGCGAAATGCCGACTCCAATACCGCCCGCACACCCGACCCGCGCTGTTGGAGGATCATGGGCTGCGCAGCCAGATCGCTGAGCGCGATGCGCGTGCTGGCGGCAAGCCGGTGATCGGGCGGGCAGATGACCACCAGTTCGTCGCGCACAAACGGCTCAAAGAGAAGCCCCCGGTGAGGGCGGGCGGCACCCACCACGCCGAGCTCCAGGTCATCATCAAGTACGCGGTCGCACACGGTCTGGGTGTCCTGCACCACCAGCGAGATCTCGACGTCGGTGTTCTCGGCCTTGAAGCCCCCGAGCAGCCGCGGCAGCAGCAATTCACCCGGGCCAGTGGATGACCCCATCACCAGAGGTCCGGTCATGTGGTCGGTCAGTTCGTTGATCTCGCGCTCGAGGTCATCCTCGAGCGCCAGGATGCGCCGGGCATAGCCATCGACCACCCGGCCGGCATCGGTGAGGGTGACGCGGCGCCCGCTGCGGTCGAGCAGTCGCTGGCCCAGACGCTCCTCCAGGGAGCGGATCTGAAACGACACCGCGGGCTGCGACACGCCGAGCTCCTCGGCTGCGTTCGAGAACGAGCCCTTGTCCACGACCGTGCGCAGAGTGAGCAGGTGACGGAGATCCATTGGGAGGAAGCCTAATCCCGGGCGTCGGGCGCGTGATACGTGAGGCTGCTCACGTTCGTGGCGGTGCTCGCGCCGGGCCCTGAATGGGCCCGATCGACATCACGCCGCGCGGCGGATCCCAGCGGACTCACGCGGAGAGGTCAGGTGGTGGCGCCCCTCAGCACACCAGTAAACGAGCCCAGATCCGTCGCTGGACCGGCCGACGCAGTAGGCGTCAACCTGATGGGCACCGCACGGGCGGCGCACATGAGACAGCAGGCCGCCGGGACGTACTCCCACGGCCCCTGGGGGCAGCGCATCGGACTTGATCGAACGTGCAATCGCCAGCGTGGTCACGTGATGTTCCCCTCATCGCCTGCCTGAACGTCCTGTGGTTCGCCGGAATGCATGGCGTCCCTTCCCGCACGCAACGTGGACCACAACGCCTTTGATGCGGCCCTTGCATCATCAGTGGCCACCACGAGCCGCAATTCCTCAATGCGTGCGGCGAACTCGTCTGGGTCAAGGGCCGGGCGCGTGGCGCGAAGGATGCCTCCGTACCGGGTCGGCTTCACCTCTTCATCGAGGTTGAACAGCTCCTCGTGCAGCTTCTCACCCGGCCGTACACCCGTGACCTCGATCTGGATATCCCGTCCGGGCTCCATTCCCGAGAGCCGGATCATGTTCTGGGCGAGATCCATGATGCGCACCGGCTCACCCATGTCGAGCACGAACACGTCGCCGCCCTCGGCGATGCCCGTGGCCTCGATCACCAGCTGCACGGCCTCAGGGATGGTCATGAAGTAGCGAGTCATATCCGGGTGCGTCACGGTGACCGGCCCGCCGGCGGCGATCTGGCGGCGGAAGATGGGCAGCACCGAACCAGACGAGCCGAGGACATTGCCAAACCGCACGGCCGCGAAACGGGTGGCGGCATGAGCACCATGCATCTCCACCACCCGCTCGGCAAGTGCCTTCGTGCCACCCATCACCGTCTGGGGCTCCACGGCCTTGTCGGTGGAAATGATGCACACCCGCTCCACACCGTGGCGCGTGGCCAGCTCTGCCAAGGTGGCTGTGGCGAGCGCGTTGTTGGCGATGGCCTGGATGGGGTTGAGTTCCATCATGGGCACGTGCTTGTAGGCAGCGGCGTGGAAAACGATCTCGGGCCGGTAGCGCGCAAAGACGCCATCCATCAGATCGGCATCGCGGCAATCGGCGATGACCGGCACCGGGGAGTGGCCGCGATCGCGAAGCTCGAGGTCGATCTCAAACAGATTGTTCTCAGCGTGGTCGAGGATGATCAGGCTGTTGGGACCCACTGTGGCCAACTGCCGGCACAGCTCCGACCCGATCGAGCCGCCGGCCCCGGTCACCAGTACGCGCTTGCCGTTGAGGTACCGGGCCACGCGGGCCATGTCGATCTCCACCGACGCACGGCCGAGGACATCCTCCACGCGTACTTCGCGCAACTTCTGCACCGAAACCTCGCCATTCATCAGTTCCGGCAGGCCCGGCAACGTGGTCACCCGCACGCCGGCCACGCGGCACTGGTCGACGATGTCGCGGCGCACCGCGCCGGGCGCCGACGGCATGGCGATGATGACCTCGCGGGCACGGGTCTCGCGCAGCACCCGGGGAAGGTCCGCGCGGGCTCCCAGCACCTTCACGCCACCCACGCGCAGGCCGGCCTTGCGTGGGTCGTCGTCAATAAGGCCCACCGGCGTGTAGCCCAGCGATGCATCTCGACGCATGTCGCGCAGCAGCGAGTTGGCCGCCGACCCGGCACCGCATACGAGGACGGGGCGCCCCTTGGCCAGTGCACCGCCGCGGCTCGATCGCTCCATCACCGATCGCACGGCAAACCGAAGGCCACCCACGAGCATCACGGCGAACAGGAAGTCGAGCACGAACACACCGCGTGGCACGGCCTCAAAACCGTCGGGGCGCCAGATGGTGAGCACCGTGATCACCAGCAGGCTGGCCGCCACGCACGCGATGACAATCTGCTCCAGATCCTGGATGCCGGTAAACCGCCACCAGCGGGTGTAGAAGCGGAACGCCACGAATACCGCGATCTTGAGGCCCACCACCACACCGAGCGTGACGAGGAACAACTTGTCGTAACGGCCAGGTACCTCGCCGTCGAAACGCACCACGAATGCCAGCCACCACGCCAGCGAAATGAGCACCAGGTCAGATGAGACCT
>CAJAPZ010000067.1 GCA_903943955.1 uncultured Actinomycetes bacterium | reverse complement strand
GGCCTGCCGCGACAGGCGGTGAGCTTCTCCGGGCGGTTGATGGTGATGGTGGCGCGACCACCACCGACCTCGTACAGGATGTCCTCGTAGTACACGGCGTCCTGGGGTTTGTGGGTTTCGGGTTTCCCGCATTACGCAAGGGCCTTCCCCCGATGACCGGCGCAGATGATGCGGGTACAACGATCCTATGCGGCCCGGAAATCGTGGGCCGCGCCCACGACGTTAGGCCCCGACGTGACCCGATCGGCCCTTCTGCGACGAATCCGGCGTATGACGGCGCTGGTGGCAGCCTGCGCGGTTGCGGTGTTCGGTGGTCTCGCGTCGCAGCCGGCGTCGGCGGCCATTACATCGTGCCCGGGGACAGGGGCCACATTCGCGGGCGGGTCGGGCACGACCGCCGACCCCTATCAGGTGGCAACGGCGGCCCAGCTGGTGCAGATTCAGGGCACGTACCTCCCGTGCTCGTTTCAGCAGACGGCGGCCATCTCGCTTACGGGGCGCCAGTGGGTGCCAATCGGGCCCGGCTCGACGGCGAGCACGTCGTTCTCGGGTGAGTTCGATGGCGGTGGCCATGCCATCACCGGGATGATGATCGGGACCGACGGCACCACCCTGCGTCCGGCGTACCTCGGGCTGTTCGGAGCACTGTCGAGCGCGCGCATCAACGCCGTTGACGTCAGCGGAAGCATCAACGTCAACTACGCGACCCCCACCATGCAGATCTGGGCGGTGGGCGCCACCGGTGGGCTTGCGGGGGCGGTCTGGCAGGCGAGCCCGGGCACCGTCATCTCTGATGTCACCACCAACGTCACGATCAACCTGTCGGCGTCGTTCGGCAACGTGGTGCAGGGGTGGGTGCCCAGTTGCCTTTGCAGCGAGATCGGTTCGGTGGGCGGTCTGGTGGGGTCTCTCGGGCCAGGTACCACCATCAGCGCTGCGGCGGCGCATGGCGATGTGTCGGTCCTGGTGGAGTGCGCGCTTCCGGCGCCGGGGGGTGGGATTCGCGCGTCCAGCTGTTACTCGTCGGGCATCGGTGGTCTCGTCGGGACGAACTCAGGCGTCGGTGGGGCCGCCACAACGAGCCTTGAGCAGGTCGTCGCCACCGGCGATGTGACGACCACCATCTCCTGCACCGGCGACGCCAGTTACGGTGGCCAGTGCCGGGCCCTTGATACCGCTGGTCTGCTGGCATCCACCACCGGCCCGGCTACCATCATCGACCCACGCGCCTCGGGTGCGGTCTCGGTGACCTGCTCCGGTCAGTGCACCGGCGCATTCGCCACGGGGGGGCTCGTGGGGGAGGGTGCCAATCTCACCATCCTCCGTGCGCGGTCCGGCGGGTCAGTCAGCATCAACTGCCCCCATGGCGTCGTCGGCAGCAACCAGTGCTCCACCGATAGCGGTGGTCTCGCGGCCGTGGTCAACGGCGGCAGCATCACGCAGTCCTTCGCCGCGGTCACCGCCACGACGCAGGGAGGTGTGCAGGCAGGAGGCTTGATGGGCCTGTCGCAGGGAGCGTCGGTCACTGATTCCTTCGCCCGGGCCTTCATTGTGCAGGCGACTGGCGGGGCCGTGCTCACCAGCGCCGGCGGGTTGGTGGGATCGATGCAGAACGCGGGCGTCGCGCAGCGCTCATACGCCGCGGGACAGGTCAATTCCGGCCAGGCGGCCAGCGGCGTGGGCGGGTTGATCGGCACGGTGGCCTCGGGTGGATCGGCCGCCACCAGTGCCGTGTGGAACACCACGACGACCGGGCAGTCGGTCAGTGCGGGTGGCGGCAGCGGCCAGACCACCTCGCAGATGACTGCCCCGGCCACCTACGGACCGAGTGGCTTTTTGTGGCCCATTGTCGAGGGCTGGCAGCGGCCGACGCCCATCACCACCTGGGGCATCTGCCCTGGCGCAAATGCGGGGTACCCGTTCCTGCTGTGGTCCTACGACTCATCGCCGTGCATGCCCGATGCGCCCACAGCCGTGACCGCGCTCCCCGGGAGCGGTCAGGCCACAGTGCAGTGGGTTGCACCCATCAGCGACGGCGGGTCGCCCATCACGTCGTATCTGGCGGAGGTCACCACGGGTAGCCCGTCGTGCACCGCGACGCCACCGGTGACCTCGTGCACGATCACCGGCCTCACCAACAGCACCACGTACAGCATTCGGGTGCAGGCCATCAATGCAAACGGCGCCAGCCCGTGGTCGTCCACCACCAGCGTCACGCCCGCTCCCGCGGCGCGACCGGGGGCACCGACGACGGTGGTGGCAACCGTGCCGGGCCCGGTCGTGAGCGGTGCGATTGACGTGGGCTGGACAGCTGCCGCCGACATGGGTGCGGGTGCCAGCGCGATCAGCAGCTACACGG
>CAJAPZ010000066.1 GCA_903943955.1 uncultured Actinomycetes bacterium | reverse complement strand
TCCGCCGATCCCGTCCAGGTAGATGCCCGGCTCGATGGTCACCACCATGCCGGTTTGGAGCACCTCCCCGCCCTCTTGTCGCAGCCATGGCCGCTCGTGAATGTCGAGCCCCACCCCATGTCCGAGCCCGTGCCCGAACCGTTCCCCGAGGCCCGCACCAGAGATGATGCCGCGTGCCACAGCGTCGAGGTCCCCCGTATGCACGCCGGGACGGCACGCGGCGAGGGCTGCGCGCTGCGCATCGAGGCACACGCGGTAGGCCTCATCAAGCTCGGGTGGCAGTGGCCCGGTGGCGAAGGTGCGTGTGCAGTCCGAGGCATAACCGTCCACGCGCGCCCCCATGTCAACCACAACCAGCGAATTCGCCTGCACAGGCACCGGGCGCGGTACCGCGTGGGGCAGCGCACCATGCGCACCGCTCGCCACGATGATGTCGAAACTCGCCCCCTCGGCACCGGCCGCACGCATGAGGCCCTCCAGATCCCAGGCCACCTGCGCCTCGGTACGCCCACCAAATCCATCCTCCATCAATGCGCCATAGGCGACATCGGCGATGCCGGCGGCAGTCCGAATGGCCGAAATCTCCTCGGGTTCCTTGATCACACGCAGCCCCTCAACCAAACCGGCAGTGGGCACGAGCTCGACCGATGAAAGCCGCCCGGCAAACCTGCCCTGGCGCGCCACGCTCACCTGCTCGGCTTCAAACCCCGCCCGCCCGGAGCCCACCACGTCGGCCAGGCGGTCCATGAGGTCGCGCCCCGCCTGCACCACCTCGACGCCCCGGGTGCGCTCACGGGCGTCGGCCATATACCGCGAGTCGGTAAGCAGCACACGCCGGCCCCGGGAGATCACCAGCACGCCGATCCAGCCCACGTAGCCGCACAGATACCGCACGTTGATGAGATCGGTGACGATGAGCGCGTCGAGCCCCTCCGCCGCGATCACGTCGTCAATCTGCTGCTGGCGCGACTCGATGCTCACTCGCTGAGTTCAGCCTTCAGGATGTCGAGCGCCTCGCGGTAGCCGTCAGGGCCCTTGCCCTTGACCGTGGCGAGAGCGATGTCGCGCACCACCGAGACCTTGCGGAAGTCCTCGCGCGCATTCACGTCGGACAGGTGCACCTCAACGAACGGCGCACCCACCGATTCGAGCGCGTCGCGCACCGAGTACTGGTAGTGCGTCCATGCCCCGGGGTTGATCACGATGCCATCGACGGCTCCGGCGAGGCCGTGCAGGTGCTCCAGCATTGCGCCCTCGAAGTTCGTCTGGAAGGTGCCCACCACCATGCCCCGCTCCGCACCCCATGCCCGCACCTGCGACTCGAGTTCGGGCAGGGTGAGCGTGCCGTAGTGCTGTGACGGACGGCGCCCGAGCATGTTCAGATTCGGCCCGTGGACAAGTGCGATGCGGCTCATGCGGTCAACTCCTCCACGGCGGCGCGTACGACGCCCGGATCGGGGTCCTGGTGGGTCAGCACATCTCCGGGGGCACGCAGCAGCACCATGTTCAGCGCACGGCCGTCGGCTTTCTTGTCTCGCCCCATGATGTCGATGACCTCATCAATCGAAACGGACCCGTCAAGCGCCGTCGGCAATCCGTGGCGCGCCAGAGTGGCCAACGTGCGATCACGCCACACCGGGTCGAGCCCCAGCGCGTGCTCGCTGATGCGCAGCGCCGCGAGCAGCCCCAGCGAAATGGCCTCGCCGTGGTGGTACAGGTCGTACCCGGCCGCGGCTTCGATGCCATGGCCCACCGTGTGGCCCAGATTGAGAATTGCGCGACGGCCCAGATCCATCTCGTCTTCTTCCACCACGGCCAGCTTGACGCCAGCACAGCGACGGATCAGGTCGGCGAGACCATCTGCGGGGCCGGGAAGCTCGGGCCATCCCGCCACAATCTCCATCAGGTCGCCACCCGTGAGGAGCCCGTACTTCACCACCTCGGCAAATCCGCACGAGAGCTCCCGGGCAGACAGCGTGGACAGCACCGATGGGTCCATCACCACGGCCACAGGCTGGTAGATCGCCCCCACATAGTTCTTGCCCTCGGGCAGATCAACGCCGGTCTTGCCGCCGAGCGACGAGTCCACCATCGCCAGTAGCGTCGTGGGCACCTGCACCAGGCGCACCCCCCGCTGATACGACGCCGCCAGAAATCCCGCGAGGTCACCCACCACCCCGCCGCCCACGGCGACCACCGCGTCACGACGGCGGATTCCGGCGCGAGCGGCCGCACGGGAGAGCCGCTCGATCTCGGCCAGGCTCTTCGAGGCCTCGCCCGCAGGAACGCGCTCAACGGTCACCCGCAGGCCGGCGGCCACGCACGATGCGGCAACCCGATCGGCGGCGCCCACAATTCCGTCGTCCACCACCACCAACACGCCATCGCCCTCGCCGCGGCCCACAAGCAGGCCCCCGACTGCGTCCAGCACTCCATCGCCCAGATACACGGGCACCGTGCGGTCGCCGATCGATGCCACCAGGGCCGGGGCCGCCATGTCGGTGATCATCCGGCCGCCTCGTCGTCAGGTCCACCGTCATCCAGGATCCACTCCGACAGAATCACCGCCGTCTCCTGCGGTGGTGCCCCGCCATCGAGGATCACGTCGGCGGCCTCCCGGTACACATGCTCGCGCTCACCACAGCGACGCACAAAACGCTCGTGATCGAGGGCAAGCGGGCGGCCCGGCTCGCCACCCACGCGGGTCCATGCCTCTTCGGCATCCACCTTCAGCCACGCCACACATGCCTCACGGCCCAACAACTGGCGGGTGCGGGGGCTCCCCAGCGCGCCCCCGCCCAGCGCGAGTACGCCGGGCTCACCGCGCAGGTGATCGCGGATCAGGTCCTCCTCGGTGCGACGAAACCACAACTCGCCGCGCTGGGCGAAGATCTCCGGAATCGACTGCCCGGCGTGGGCCTGTACCAGGTCGTCGGCGTCCAGAAAGTCCACGCCGAGGATCTCGGCAGTAATACGTCCCACCGTGGTCTTGCCAGCTCCCATGTAGCCAGCGATCGCGATCCAGCGCGGAATGGCCACTACTGGGCGAGAACCCCGCGGTAGCGCTCCACCGCGGCATCGAGACTCGCCACCGAATCGCCACCAAACTTTTCAACCAGGGCCTGTGCGAGCACGAACGCAATAACGGCCTCGGCAATGACGGCCGCCGCGGGCACGGCGCAGATGTCGGATCGCTCCTTGAAAGCCGACGTGGCTTCCTTGCTGTGCACATCAACCGACGCGAGCGGCCTGCTGAGTGTGGCAATGGGCTTCATGGCCGCCCGCACCACCAGTGGTGCGCCGTGGGTCATGCCGCCCTCAAGCCCACCGGAGCGATTGGTGCGGCGGTGGTAGCCCTGCTCCTCGGTCCAGAAAATCTCGTCATGGGCGGCGCTTCCCCGGATGCGCCCAAGTTCAAACCCGGCGCCGATCTCAACACCCTTGATCGCCTGAATGCCCAGCACCGCCTGGCCGATGCGGCCGTCCAGGCGGGCATCGCCACTCACGTGCGACCCGAGCCCGGGGATGGGATCAAACACCCACACCTCAAAGATGCCGCCCAGAGTGTCGCTGTCCTGCCCCGCGGCCTTGATTGCCGCGCGCATGCGCACAGATGCGTCGGCGTCGAGTGCCCGCACAGGGCTCTCGTCAACGCCATCGAAGTCGGCAAGCGAGAGGTCGTCACGCACCGGGGCGGCTTCGGGCCCCACCTGCACAACGTGGCTGCGCACCTCCATGCCGTACCGGCGGATAAGCGCCTTGGCAACGCCCCCGGCGGCCACGCGCGCCGCCGTCTCGCGTGCGCTCGCGCGCTCGAGGATGTTGCGCAGATCGTCGGTCTCGTACTTCTGCATACCGGCCAGATCTGCATGGCCCGGACGCGGAAGCGTGATGGGCGCCACCTCGGATGCGGGCTCCCAAATCGCCATGCGGTCTTCCGACCAATTGGCAAAGTCGCGGTTCATCACCATGAGCGCCACTGGGCTGCCCAGCGTGTGGCCATGGCGGATACCGGCCGTTACCTGCACGCGATCGGTCTCAATCTTCTGGCGCCCGCCGCGGCCGTACCCCAGCTGACGACGCGCGAGATCGGCATCGATGTCGTTGGGCGTCAGCGGCAACCCGGACGGGAGGCCTTCGACGATGGTCGTAAGTGCGGGGCCGTGCGACTCGCCCGCTGTTCGGTAGGTCAGCGCCATTTCCCGCCCAGCATACCCACCGGGGCCGGGCGCTCCGGCACCCCGTGCACGGTCTGTGGCCCGACGCCCGGGTGTCCCGGCCTCCGGGCGCAGGAGGGGCATGGCATCAGTGTCGCCAGAGCGCATCGACGAGGTGGCGCGGGGCGCGTGGTCGGCACCCGGCGATGGGGCAACTTTCGAGGGCAGAATCGCCAGCGGCAGCACAACTGCCACCACCGCACCCGCCGCAAGAAAGGGTGCGAATGGGATGGTGGCGCCCCGCATCGGACGCCTGTGCGCCGCGGCCCAGGCCACACCGCCCACGCACCCGGCCACCAGCGCAACAAGCAGTGCTCCAACGGCGGCAGGTCCAAGCGCGGCGCCGATCAGCACAGCCAGCTTGGCATCCCCCATCCCCATGGCCTCGGGGCGCACGAAGGCCGGCACCATAAGCACCGCCCCCGCGACCGCGGCCCAGCCCACCACCACCCACCACGGCCCTGCGCCCAGCGCACATCTCAATCCAAGCGTCACGGCGACCCCGGGAATCACCACCACGTCCGGGATCCGTCGCGTACGCAGGTCCGTGACCACGCAGATCCCGAACACGATGGCCAGCACCACGAGGCCCGCAGCATCCGCCCATGAGGCGGGCCAATGGAAGAGAAGGTCCATACGACGACGCTAGGCCTCAAAATGCCACCGCCAGTGACCATTCCGTGCCAGCACCCACGCGCCCCTGTACCAACTGGGCACGGCGCTTCTATGCTCCCCCGCCATGAACGCCGCCTCAACCTCCTTCACTGTCGTCACCGATGGCGCCTGCTCTGGCAATGGCACGGCGTCTGCCCGCGGCGGATGGGCCGCCATCGTCATTGCTCCCGACGGCAGCGAACTGGTGCTCACAGGGGCCGAGGCCCCCAGCACCAACAACCGCATGGAGCTCACCGCAGCGATCGAAGGGCTCGCGGCAGCACCCGCCGGGTCGGCAATCACGTTGGTCACCGACTCGTCATACGTGGCCAAGGCCATCAGCGACCGCTGGATCGATGGCTGGCAGCGCCGCGGATGGCGCACCACCGACAAGAAGCCCGTGGCCAACAGGGAACTGTGGGAACGCATGCTGGTGGAGATCGCCCGCCACGCAACTGTCACACCCACACTGGTACGTGGGCATGCGGGCCACGAACTGAATGAGCGGGCCGACGAACTCGCCCAGTTCGCGGCGGCCACAGGCGAGGCCACGGCGCCCCCGGCCGACGCCCCGAGGGCCGGCGATCAGATGGGTTTCGACCTGTCGTAGCGGTTGGCGTACCCGACCCCGCGGCACGGCGCCGTTACGGATGCGATCATGCCTCCGTCATCGATCAAGAGAGAGGACCCGGATGTCTCGTCGGGCATGGCTGATCAGCGGAGCGGTTCTTGCGGCGATCATCGTCGTTGTGGTTGCCATCGTGGTGAGCGTGTCAGGAGGCGACTCCTCATCCAGCGCATCAACCCCGTCGGATGGATCGGCCTCCGGCGCCGCCGAGGTCCTCGCTCTCACCAAGGGCATCCCGCAGTCGGGCTTTGCCATCGGAAAGCCATCCGCCCCCGTCACGGTGAAGGAATTCCTCGACCCGCAGTGCCCCGTGTGTGAGAAGGCATCCACCGGCGCCGTGGCCGCCCTGGTCAAGGGACCGGTGCGGGCGGGCGAGGCCAAGCTCGTGGTCGTGCCGCTCAAGTTCATCGGCTCCGACTCGGTCACCGCATCACAGGCGATCGCGGCTGCTGCTGATCAGGACCGCGGCTTCGTCTACAGCGACATCATGTTCCGCAATCAGGGACAGGAGAACTCCGGATGGGTCACGCCGGATCTCCTCAAGAGCATCGCAAGCGCCATCCCGGGCGTTGACGTGGCCGCATGGGAGAAGGCAAGCACCGCGCAGGCTGCCGGAGACGCCGTGTTCGCCGCAAGCGACGAGGCCACCGCAGCCGGCGTCAACGCCACGCCGACCTTCGTCGTCACAGGCCCCGGCGGAAAGAAGACGCTCACAGGAGCCATCCCGGCCGCCGAGCTGCTGTCGGCAGTCACGGCGGTCAGCTGACCCTGCGCGCGCCCGGGTTCCGCCTGCGCATCGCGCAGGCCGTACTGGCGATCCTCGGCCTGGGGATCACCATCTACCTCTCGTACGAGCAGGCCACCGGGGGTGAGGCCGCCTGTGTCATTGGTGGCGGCTGCGCCACGGTGCAGTCATCCGAGTACGCCGTGCTCGCAGGGGTTCCACTGGCGTACTTGGGCGTGGTCACCTACGCCATCCTGCTGGCGTCGGCGTTCATCCCGCGCTTTCCGGGGCGCATCATCGCGCTGATCGTCGCGGTGTGCGGCGTCATGTTCTCGATGTGGCTGCAGTACGCCGAGCTCTTTCTCATCAAGGCCATCTGCCCATGGTGCGTGGCGAGCGCCATCATCATGGTCATCTCACTCGGTGTGGCCATCGGCCGCATCGTGAAGGCCGGCGACCTGAAGAGTGACGCGGCGGCGGCCCCCTAACCGCGCTTCTTCAGGCCCATCAGCACGAACCACATCAGCACCAGCACCATGCCGCAGATGCCAGCCACGGCCAGCATCCCGAGCGCCAGCCCTACAAGGATCCCCACGAAGGCCAGCCCAGTGATCACGGCGAGCGTGATGGCGACTGGACGGCTGGGGCCAGCGGATTCGGACATGCCCGCACGCTAGCCGAGGAACCCCCGTGGGGTGCCCTGCAACATGTGCGGCCTTCCACCCCCGGCCCCCGGGGGCACCGGTACATTTCCGACCCGTGGTGATTCCCCGACCTGCCCGCGTTGCATCCGCCGCCCTTCTGGCCGGGGGCGTCGCCTTGCTCATCGGCTCCGGTGGCGCAAGTGGTGTGGGCGCAACCGAACTTCACTGCATCGCCGCCGCTGATTCGCAGGCGCTCGATGCCCAGCTCGCCGCGGCGGGCAGCCCCCTGGCCGGTAATGGCGCAGTGTTCGTGCGTGAGGGAATGGCCAACGGCATTGACCCGCGCTTTCTTGTGGCCATCACGGCACAGGAGACGATGCTCCAGACATACGGGCCCGCGCAGGAGATTCACAATGCATTCGGCCTGGGGCCGGGCATCGTATTCCCCGACGAGGCGGCTGCGATCACGATGGCGGCCCGCACCCTGGGCAACTACGCGGCCGACGGCCTCACCACGATCGGGGCCATCAGCGGCCGATGGGCGCCGGTGGGAGCCAGCAACGATCCTCGGGGGCTGAACGCTGGCTGGTCGGATGGCGTGGGCGCGTTCTTCGCTGCGCTCGGCGGCGACCCGATGCTGCCCGTGCTCACCACGGCGCAGAACCCCGCACCCACCTGTGCGCCCGCCGGATCGACAGCGGCCCCCGGGGCATCGATCAGCGCGTCGGGCATCATCCCGGCAGTCACGCCCACAGACGGCCCGGCCATGGTCACCATCTGGGGTGGCCTCGTGCCTGCCGCAACCGGTCCGGGTCTGGCGCAGGGTGGCGACCCCACCTCGCGACGCCCCGCCGTCATTGACGGGTTCGCGTTCCCTCTCGCCCCGCCCGTATCGTCGCCCGTGCGATATGTCGATGCCGCCAACCAGCCGGTGGTACTCACGTCCGCCCCCGGCGTCACTGTGGTCGCCCCCTTGGCCGGCCGGCTGCGCAGTGCCTCGGCGGCTGACCAGCGAAGTGGCATCGGCTTCTGGATCGTCTCCACCGGTGGCGACCGAGTCGGCCTCGGCGCGCTTGCCGCATATGAGGACGGCCTGAGCGAGGGCGTCGTTGTGCCGACCGGTCAGATTCTCGGGCACTCCAACGGGTCTCTCGCAGTCGCATGGCGACGCGGGCGTGTACCTGTGGCCATATTCCCGCTGCTCAGCGCCACGCGTCCGTCCGACTGATCGCGTCCCGCGAGGGCACCGGGCGGCTATCGTGCCCACACCTGCCCCGCAAGCGAGTTTGAGGAGCGTTCGTGCAGGCAATCAGGATGCATGAGCCAGGTGGACCCGAGGTCCTCGTTATCGAGACCGTTGCTGACCCCGAGCCCGGACCCGGCGACGTCGTTGTGGCGCTGCGAGCCGCGGCCCTCAATCGCCGCGATGTGTTCGTGCGCAAGGGCGTGGCAAAGGTTCCGCTGCCGCTCACGCCGGGATCCGACGGTGCCGGCGTCGTTCACAAGGTGGGCGCGGGCGTCTCCGGAATCGCCGAGGGCGACGAGGTCATCATCCTGCCGTCGCTCTCGTGGGGCGCCGATCAGCGCGCACCCGGTCGCGGGTTTCGCATCCTGGGCGGGCCCGATCAGGGCACCTACGCCGAGCAGATCGTCATCCCGGCCGAGAACGTTTTCCCAAAGCCCGCCCGCCTGTCGTGGCACGAGGCGGCAGCGCTTCCGCTCGCCGGCCTCACCGCGTGGCGTGCGCTCATTACCAGAGCCCGCGTGCTCCCCGGTGAGACCGTGCTCATCATCGGAATCGGTGGTGGTGTTGCCACGTTCGCGCTCAATCTGGCCAAGGCGGCCGGATGCCGTGTGGTCGTTACCTCGTCATCCGACGAGAAGCTGGCACGGGCGAAGGACCTCGGCGCCGATGTGGGCGTCAACTATGTGGATGCCGGAGATGACTGGCCCGCAGCCGTGAAGGAAGCCAACGGCGGGGGCGTTGACGTGGTGATCGATTCGGTCGGATCCACCTGGGCCGGCAGCATCGACTCCTGTGCACCCGGTGGTCGCGTGGTGGTGTTCGGTGGCACGGGAGGCGGCAAGGTCGAAATGCAGGTTCGCCCGGTCACCCTGGGTCAGGTGGCGCTTCTCGGCACCACTATGGGCAGCCCCGCCGAGTTCGGTCAACTGCTCGCGGCCGTGGACACGCAGACCTGGACCCCGGTCATCGACAGCGTTCGGCCACTGGCCGATGCCGCCGCCGCACATGAGCGCGAAGAGGCCGGCCTGCACTTCGGCAAGCTCGTTCTGGAGTGCGCATGAGCACCGACGACCACGCCGCACAGATCGACGCGCGGCAGGCGCAACTGCGTAACTGGTGCGCCATCCTCGCGGGCATCGGGGCCGTGCTCAGCTTCCTCGCCGTCTTCCGTGCCTTCGACGCCGTCTCATTCGGTGGCGTCTTCGACACCTTCGCGCCACGGGCCGGAACCCTCAACGGAGCCATCGCCCTCCTCTCGGCCCTCATGACGATCGGCGGGGCCATCGTTGTGCGCCGCTCCCCCGCCATGGGGAGTGCGCTGCTCTACGTGGGTGGCTGCGCCGGCTTCCTCGCCTGCGGGGGCATCTGGTTCATCCCCGGAATCATCACCCTGATTGCCGCCAACATGGCGCTTTGGGCGATTTCCGACCCATTCACGCACCCGCGTGAGGGATCGGCCGGCGGCAGGACCGCCCGCAGCTGATGGACGTGGTGCTGCTGCGTGCCCTTGCGGACGCCTCGGGCCCCTCGGGGCACGAGGACCGCGTGCGGGCCATCGTTGTGCAGCAGTTGGCTGGCCTCACCGATCGCGTGGACACCGACCCCATGGGGTGCGTCGATGGCGTGCGCACTGCGCCCGATGTATCCGCAGGCCGACTCATGCTGGCCGCCCACATGGACGAGATCGGCCTCATGATCACGCATGTGGACGATCGCGGCTTCGCGACGTTCATTCCGCTCGGTGGATGGGATGCCAAGACCCTCGTTGATCAGCGGGTGCTGGTGCAGGGCCGGGAGGATCTGGTTGGCATCGTGGGCACCACCGCCGTGCACCTCATGGACGAGGCCGCCCGCAAGCGTGCCCCGAAGATCGAGGACCTGGCCATCGACCTGTGCATGGATGGCGAGCGTGCCCGGGCGCTCGTGCGCCCCGGTGACGTCGCCACGCGCATCCGCGAGCTCGCCGAGGTGGGAGACCTAGTCACAGGGAAGGCGCTCGACAATCGCGTGGGGGTGTATGTGATGATCGAGGGGCTCCGTGCGGCAGGGCAGTCCCGCATGGAGGTGCATGCAACGGCAACGTCGCAGGAAGAGGTTGGCCTGCGTGGCGCGCGCATCGCAGCCCACCGCATCGCCCCGGACATTGCGGTGGCCATTGACACCTGCCCGGCAGATGACGGCCCCGGCACGCCGAAGGACGGACCCACAACCCGCCTGGGCAGGGGCGCGGCAATCCGTGTGATGGATGCGAGCGCCATCGGGCATTCGGGCCTCGTCGATCTGCTGGTGGATCTGGCCAACGAGCGGGACATCCCGCACCAGCTGCACGTCTCAGGACGCGGCGGCACCGATACCCAGAGCATTCAACTGTCGGGACAGGGCGCCATTGCCGGCTGCATCTCCATCCCCACCCGCTACGTACACACCGCCGTTGAGGCCTGCCACCCCGACGACATCGATGCCGCCGTTGCGCTCACCGCAGCGCTCATTGAGGAGGCACACCGCCTCCTCCCCGGCAACTAGGCCCAGAACACCGCAAGGGCGAAGCCCGCTGCCACAACCGCAGCCATGCCCCCGATGACTGCGGGAGCCATGCGGCCGTAGGCCATGTGCCCGCGGCCGAACCCCGACAGCACCAGCGCCGCGAGCAGCCCGCCGGCGATTCCGCCGAGGTGCCCCCCGATCGAGATGCCCGGGATCACGAAGGTGAGCGCGAGGTTGAGCAGCAGGAAGACCCCGAGGCCCGACCCCAGTAGCGCAATGCCCTGCTGCCGCTCCAGCACCAGGAGTGCGGCCATAAGACCGTAGATGCCGCCAGAGGCCCCCACGGTCAGGGCCATTGGGTCGAGCAGCAGTGCCCCTGCACTTCCCCACACAATGCTCGTAAGGAAGATCAGGCCCATTCGCGTGGTACCGGCGTACCGCTCAAGTGCGCCGCCCAGCCACCACAGCACGATCATGTTGAACAGCAGGTGGATGATTCCCGCGTGCACGAATGCCGCGGTGATGATGCGGTACCACTGCCCGTCGGCCACAAATGGCCCAAACAGGCCCAGATCCACGGCCAGGCGCGAGTTACCGCCCCCGTTGAGCCCGAGCCCCTGGGCGAGCTCCACGATGGTCACCAGCACGCAGATGGCGATTATCGCCACCGTCAGCGGGGCTCCGCCAGCCGCCGGAAGCAGGTTCAGCCGGCGGGATGACGCCTTGGGCGACGACGGTGCCGAGCCTCCGGCACAGTCGGGGCAGCGGATACCCACGGCTGCAGTGCGCATGCAATCGGTGCACACCGGACGCCCGCATGACGAGCACGAGAGAAGTGTCTCGCGCCCGGGATGCCGGTGGCAATGCATGGGCTCGGGGCCATCGGGTCGGGGCGGCTCGGTCACGTGCGGTCATGGTACCCGGGAGTCCCATTGGAACGTGGGAATAACCGTCTTCCTGCGACTGGATCCGGCAAGCCGTTGACACCGTGCCCCCGGCCGTATTCACTACCCGTTCGGTTCGCCGTCGCCCGGTCTGCGTAGGCGCGCATCCCCAACCCACCGAGGGTTCATTTGACGACGACGCCTGTGCCGTTCGCGACGACTCCCCCGCCCGGGCTCCCTGAGCTCGTGGAGCACGATGCCTGCGCCCTTGCGGCGTTCGCCACTCGCGACGGCCAGCCGTCACACGCGATCGTCGAACGCGCCGTGATTGCGCTCGACATGATGGTTCACCGGGCAGGCAGCGTCGATGGCGAAGGTGATGGATCGGGCATCCAGGTGGACATCCCCCGGCCGCTCTGGGCGGGCCGTCTCTCCGCACAGGGCCTCGAACCCGCACTGGCCGACGACCCACGGTTTGTCATCGCACACGTGTTCTTCGAGGGCGCCGAGGTGGCCGACCGCGAACTCCCGGGCCTTCTCGACATCGTCGGCCTGCACGGCTTCGGAGTGTTGCTCTCGGGCGAGGGCGACATCAACCGCTCCGCATTGGGGCCGCGCGCCGCCGAGACGCCACCGGTCTTCTGGCAACTGGCGCTCTTGGCCCGCGATGCCACAACCGCATCGCGTGACTGCTATCAGGCAATGGTGGCCGTTGAACAGGACCTCACGTGCCATGTGGCGTCGTTCTCGGCCAATGACTGCGTGTACAAGGTGCTCGGCCAACCGCTGGTGCTTCCGCGGTTCTACCCCGAGCTATCCGATCCGTCTTTCGGCTCATCACGGGTCATCGCGCACAACCGGTACTCCACCAACACCTATCCCACGTTCAGCCGGGTGCAGCCATTTGCCATCCTCGGTCACAACGGCGAGATCAACACCATCGCGCAATTGCGGGAGCAGTGTCGCCAGCTCGGCCTTCCCGTTACCCGCGACGGATCCGACTCGCAGGACCTCAACCGTCTGCTCGAGGGCCTCATCTTCGAGAAGGGCCTGTCCCTCCTCGAGGCAGTCGAGTTCGCGTTCCCACCCATCCTCGGCGAAGTTCACCGGCTGCCAAACGATCTGCAGGATCTCTACGTGCACTACCGCGAGGCCTGGGGGCCGTACGCACAGGGGCCCGTGGCCCTCGCCACCCGTGCGGCCGATGAGATGGTGTTCTCGGTCGATGCGCTGGGGCTTCGCCCGCTGTGGTGGGTTGAGACGGCCGACATGTACGTGGCCTCATCAGAGCCCGGAATCGTGCCCGTGCATGAGCTCACTGCCGATCCCCGCCCCCTCGCCCCCGGCGAGAAGGTGGCGCTTGTGGGTGGGCCCGATGGTGTCCCGCGCGTGCTCTCGTACCCCGAGGTGCAGCGCGAGGTCCACGCCCGGGCGAGCGCCCGTGGCGGTCTGCCCCATGCCGAGGGCCGCGCCCGCCTGGCCGGCGGTCTCGAACCCGTCGCCCAGCCATGGACTGGCGACGACGACGTGGTGCATGAGACCCCGCTCGAACTGCTGCTGGCATCCGCCGGCTGGATCGAGGGTGACAAGCAGCAGATCCAGTTCCACGCCGACCGCGGTGCGGAGCCCATCGGGTCACTCGGATGGGACGGCCCGCTCGGCCCGCTCTCACCCGTCCCCGTGCCGCTGTCGGACTACCTGCAGGAAACCGTGGCGGTGGTGACCAACCCGGCCATCGATCGCGAGCGCGAAGTGGAGCACTTCTCCACTCGCGTGGTCCTCGGCCGCCGTCCGCCCATCGAGGGTGTTGAGACTGACGCGCCCCAGCGCTGCGAATTGCGCGTACCCATCATTCTGGGTGCCATGCGCCCGGGTGTCGAGGTGAGCCTGCCCGAGCTGCGTCGGGTCGCGGCCGGACAGGGCGTGGCAGTGATGGAGGACGTCCATGCTGCATGGGCAGACCGCTATGTGCGGCTTCCCCTCTACTTCCCGTGCGAGCACACCATGGCCGAGCACGTACAGCGCCTGCGCGAGGCCGCGGTCGAAGCCGTGCAGGCAGGAGCCGAGATCCTGGTGCTCGAGGACCGCCTGGCCACACCTGCGCACCGCGTGTGCGATCCGCACGTGGCGGTTGCCGTGGTGGACAAGGCCCTGCGCGAAACGCCGGGTGCCGATGGCGCCGCCCTGCGTCGCCGGGTGAGCATCGTCCTGAAGGCCGCCGGCATCCGCAACGTGCACGACGTGGTGGTGGCCGTGGGATTCGGTGCCGACGCCCTGTGCCCATACGCCATGGTTGAGCAGGCCGTCAACGGTTCACCCGAGCCCGAGGCGGCGGCGGGACGCCTGTTGGACGGTCTTCAGAAGGGCATCGAGAAGGTGCTCTCGACTCTGGGTATCCATGAGATCCGCGGCTACGGCCGTCTGGTGTCAGCGATTGGTGTGGCCCCAGAGGTGCTCGATGCCCTCGGCATCCCGGGCTTCTGCGCGTCAGAGGGTCGCGGCCTCGACTTCGCCCGCCTCGAGATCCTGGCCGAGCAGGGCCGACTGATCCGTGCCGGTGAGGAGAGCCCGGGCAAGATCAAACTTCCCCGCATGTACCCCAAGGTGTGGAAAGCGCTCGCGCGCGTGGGCACCTCCGAGCGCGGGTACGACGAGTTCGCCGAGACCTGCCAGCGCCTTGAAGACGATCAGCCTGTTGCCATCCGCCATGCCGTCGGCGTGCAGTTGGTCCCCGAGGCCGACCGTATCCCGGCCGATCGCGTGTCGAGCCGCGTGGCGGAGCACGAACTGCCGTTCATCATCTCGTCCATGAGTTTCGGAAGCCAGGGCGAGACGCCCTTCCGTGCCTATGCCGAAGCCGCGTTCCGTGCCGACATGCTGTCGATGAACGGCGAGGGCGGCGAGATCCACGACATGTACGGCAAGTACCCGAAGCACCGCGGCGTGCAGATCGCCTCCGGTCGCTTCGGCGTGTCGTCGCTTCTCCTGAACTCGTCTGAGTGGATCGAGATCAAGATCGGACAGGGCGCGAAGCCCGGCGAGGGCGGTCACCTTCCCGGATCCAAGGTC
Organism: uncultured Actinomycetes bacterium; assembly: GCA_903943955.1. Lineage (GTDB taxonomy): Bacteria > Actinomycetota > Thermoleophilia > Miltoncostaeales > Miltoncostaeaceae > SYFI01. Next base: position 2,456 of record CAJAPZ010000066.1, on the reverse strand, counting down.
ACCGAGGCCATCGCCCACGCGCGTAACGCCACTGTGGGATCCGACCTCATCAGCCCCTCCAACAACCACGACCTGTACTCAATTGAGGACCTCGCACAGCTCATCGACGAGATGAAAACCGCGAACCCGTACGCCAAGGTCATCGTCAAGGTGCCGGTGGTCCCCGGTATCGGCACCATCGCCGTGGGCATCGCGAAGGCCGGGGGCGACGTTCTCACGCTGTCCGGATTCGACGGCGGCACCGGTGCCGCGCGCCTGCACGCGCTGCGTCGTACCGGCCTCCCCTGCGAGATCGGCACCGTGCTTGCGCACCATGCCCTGGTTGAGGCGGGTATCCGTGACCGCGTCGAGATCTGGGCCGACGGTGGTCTGCGCACCGCTGCCGACGCCATCAAGCTCATCTGCATGGGGGCCAACCGCATCGGATTCGGCACCGCCCCGATGGTTGCCATCGGCTGCACCATCTGCCGCGGTTGCCAGTTGGACACCTGCCACGTGGGAATCGCTACCCAGCTGGACGAGGATGAGGCGAAGCACCGAGGCGTCAAGCGGTTTATTCCGCGCGTGTACGAGCCCTCAGTCGAGGCGCTTGTGCGCTACTTCACAGAGATGGGCACGGCCATGCGCCGCATCGCAGGTGACATGGGCGTCGAACACGTGCAGGATCTGGTGGGTCACGCCGATCGCCTGGTGCAGATCACCCACCATTCGGAGATGGACCTCGACGGGCTGCTCACCCCAACCCGCGAGCGCATCGTCACCGGGCCTGAGAATGGCGAGCGCTACTTCCGCGCGTTCAACCCGCCCCCGCCTCACCGGGCGCCGCAGACCGCATCAAACACGCTCGCCGCGGGTGGCGCGCTGGCCGTGGAGGAGGCCACTGCCACCGCCCGCGACCGCAACCTCGGGACTGATCTCGCAGGCGTCATCGCCCGCGCGCAGACCGGCCTTCACACGGATCCGGCGCTCGCCGCCCGCATCGCCGGGAATGCCGCCGGCGACGCACTGGTTGACCTGTCATTTACCGATGGCGCGGCCACCGGATCCGGTCTCGGCGCATTCAACGTCGCGGGCGTGCGTATCCGCGTGGCCGGCGGCGCACAGGACGGCGTGGGCAAGTGCTCGGTCGGCGGCGAGGTGACCATTCTCAAGGCACAGGCTGACTCTGGACGATGGGTGGGTGGGCACGTGGGCAAGTCATTCGCCTATGGCGCATCCCATGGGGTCTTCCTCGTGCAGGGCAATGCCGACGCCCGTGCCGGAATCCGCCTCTCAGGTGCCGACATGGTGCTTGGTGGGCAGCCAGACGCCCCGATTGACGACCGCATGGGCGGCCTCGGAGCCCGCGCAAACTGCAAGGGCTTCGCCTTCGAATATATGACAGGCGGCCGGGTTGTCGTACTCGGTGACCCGGGTCCCTGGCTGTGCTCAGGTATGACCGGCGGCGTGGTCTATGTGCGCCAGAACGCCGAATGGAACCTCGACGAGGCCGCCATCCGACGTCGCCTCTCCAAGGCGGCGAAGGTCAGCATCCTCGCGCTGGATGAAGACGATCTCCAGAGCGTGGGCGAACTCCTGGGGCTTTATCGCGACGCCCTCGCGGAGTCGGGACAGTCCGACACCGTCGCCGAGGTTGACGTGCTGCTCGCGGCACCACAGGATCACTTCCTGGCGATCTACCCCGTCACCCAGCAGGCTGACCCCAACCTGTCCACCGAGTAGGCCGGTGATCCGGGTCGTTCCCGGCCGGCCACACGGTAATCGGGGTGATGTGACCGTCCTCATATCATCGGAGGGCCAACGGCGTGCATGATGCCTGCATGACCGCTGCCCCGGACGCCATTGCAGAGCGCCTCGAAACGGTTCGACAGCACACGCTCGCCATTCTTGAGCCGCTCGATCCCGAATGGATTACGCGTAGCCCCGACCCGATTATGAGTCCGCCGGCGTGGGATATGGCACACATCGCCGCGTACGAGGAACTGTGGCTGGTTACGCGCCTGGAGCAGTCCGCGCCGCTCTACCCGGACATGGCCGACACCTACGACGCCTTCGCGACCCCGCGCGCCGTGCGCGGAGAAATCCGCATCCTCAACGCCGAGGAGTCACGCGAATACATGCGCCGCACCCGCGAGCGTGCCCTTGCCGTTCTCGCGGGTGCCGACCTCTCAGACGATGCCCCCGATCTCACTCGCGGCGGCTTCGTGTGGCACATGGTGGCCCAGCATGAGGCGCAGCACAACGAGACGCTGCTTCAGACGCTCCAGCTCATGCCGGCGGGCACCTACTCGCCGTGTGCCGGGACGCTTCCACCGGCCGCCTCCCCTGTCACCGGACCCGACCCGGTGGCGATTGATGGTGGCCCGCTGATGATGGGATCCGACGGCGCCCACGGCGCGCTCGACTGCGAGCGGCCCTGCCATCCAACCGAGGTCGCCTCCTTCCTACTCGACCGC